>CALCVH010000136.1 GCA_937907585.1 uncultured Bacillota bacterium
TAATGTGTTGACTTGAAGCGCATTTATTAAATCCATCTTATTGTCCCCTCAAATATTATATTATCACAAAAAAGGAGTTTCAAATATGTTTGAAATAAAGTTAGGAGATGCTTTAAACTATATAATTTTTAAAGTTGATGAAAAGAATTCTGTAATAATAGATAGGCTTTCAAATAATTTTAAAATGGATAATAATGTACTTGGAAATGATTATAAAAACTATATTACAGAAATTAATATAACAGGAAGATCAAACCATTTACATTTTTCACCTAGACATCTTGGAACAAGTGAAAGCGAAAGTTTAAAATATGTTAAACATATATTTAGTAAAATAGAAAATAAACAGTTTTTAGATATAGTTCTTGAAAATGATTTAATTGGTGTCACAGTTCACTATGAATATAATGGTAAATCTAAAACTTTCAAAACATATACAACTGTTAAAAATATTTCTAATGATTCTATAAGTTTAGAATATGTTTCAATACTCGCTTTATATGGCTTGCTTGGAAAAGATGAATATGATGATATATATCTAAACATTCCTAACAACGGATGGTATAATGAAGCTCAGTGGAAAAGACTCTCTTTAAGTGAATTAGGATTGTCTGCTGGACAAAAGTTTAAAACGATGAAGAGAGTTGTGATTAATAATAAAGGAACTTGGAGCACTAAGTGTTATGCGCCAATGGGAATACTTGAAAATCCTAAAACTAATTCATTTTTGATTTTTGAAATAGAATCTAACAACAACTGGTCGTATGAACTTGGAGACTTTTATAAAAGCGTAACATTATCTTTATCTGGACACAATTTTACAGATGATGGTTGGATAAAGAATCTAGAACCTAATCAAGAATTTACTACTTTTAATGCATCATTCAGCATGTGCAGTTCACTTGATGAATGTATGAAGAACATTACTGAATATAGAAGAAGTATTATAAGAAAGTCTAATGATTCAGTTGAAAACCCAATTATTTTTAATGAATATATGTTTGGTTCATGGAATGATCCAACAGAAGAAACCGCAAGAATTTACGCTCCATACGCAAAAGAAACAGGAGCCGAGTATTATGTTATCGATTGTGGCTGGCATGATGATGAAAAAAATCCATTTTATCATATAGGCAAGTGGGAAGAATCTAAAACTAGATATCCAAACGGATTGAAAAATACTTTAGATTATATTAGAAGTTTAGGATTAAAAGTAGGGTTATGGCTTGAACCAGAAGTAGTTGGAACTTTTGGAGACGCAAAAAGTAGATATAGTGATGATCTATTCTTTAAAAGAAATGGAAAAGTCGTTATTACTAGCGATAGATATCAATTTGATTTTAGAAATAAACAAGTTATTGAACATCTAAATAATGTGATTGATAGATTGATAAAAGAATATGATGTTAAATATTTTAAGTTTGATTATAATATCGAAGTTATAGATGGATCAGATGTAAATACAGAGTCTAGAAGCGAAGCATTAAGACAACATTCAGAAAAGGTGATTGAATGGATTAAAAATATTAGACTTAAATACAAAGACATAGTTATTGAGGATTGCGCATCTGGTGGAAACAAACTAGATTATCTAACTTTAAGTGTAGCGAATCTTGCGTCTACTTCAGATCAAGTCGATTATACAATATATCCGTATATAGTATCCAATATTTTATCTTTAGTTCTTCCTGAACAAGCTGGAATTTGGAGTTATCCTGTTTCAAATGTTCCAACTGATTTGATAGATAAAGAAAAAACTATTATGAATATGACAAACGCAATGATAGGAAGAATGCATCTATCAAGTGAATTAAGAAAACTTGATAAAGAAAACTTTGATTTAGTAAAAGAAGGCAATGATTATTATAAATATCTTAATAAATATAAAATAGAATCATATCCTTATTTCCCTATTGGTTTTTCTAAAATGGGAGATAAAGAATTATGTTATGGTTTAAAATCTGATAAAAAAGTATTCCTATTTGTATATACGTTTAATGGCGGAACTAAAGAATTTAGATTAGACTTAAACATCAAAGATTTAAAAGTATCTTATCCAACTAACAATGATGTATTAGTTAATTATGAAAATGGGATATTAAAAGTAAAATTCACTAATGAATTACAATCAAGAATTATTGAAATAGATTTATAGGAGGCGAATTATGAAAAAGAGTATAAGTGCTTTTCTTGCATTAATTATTTTATTTGTGTTATCTGGCTGTTTGGGAAAAAGACAAACAATTGCCCCAGAAAATAGTGAAAAGAAAACTATTTGGATAAGTTTGTTTTCGGGTGGCTTTGGAACAGGCTGGATGGATGAAGTTTTAAAAGACTACAATGCAACACAAGAAAAATTCTTTTTCAAAAGAGTTGACGATAACAAATTAAGCACTAAAGATATCACTATAAGAGTTGAATCAGGTGTCAATAACGCTACATTATTTTTCGCTGATTCAAGCGATATAGATGAACTGATTTATGGTGATTATTTGCTTAATTTAAATGATATTTATGAAACAAAAGAAAATGGTAAGACTTTAAAAGAAAGAATTTGGGATTATGATTTATTTAAAGAAGCTTATAGCGATAATAAAGGTAATCTATACGCCGTTCCTTTTACACAAGGTGTATGCGGTGTAATATATGACCATGATTTATTTACTCAATTAAATCTATTCTTAAAAGATTCAACAACTAGTAATGGATTAACTAAAGGGATGGATGGAATCGAAGGCACATATGATGATGGACTTCCTAAAACAATGTCTGAATTTGATCAATTGATTCAAACTCTTAATAGAGCTTCTGTAATACCTTTTATATATTCTGACCTTTACGCAAATGATATGTTAGAACCAATCTGTGATATCGTTTGGGGAATGTATGATGGTAAAACAAATTATACAAACACATTATTATTTGATGGCGATTATACTGATCCTGAAACAGGAACTGTTACACATTTGACTCCTGAAACTGGATATAAAGTATATACAGATAGGTTAGCGAAAGGAAAATATAAAGCCGTAGATTTCTTAAATACATATTTAGTTAATACTGGATATATCTGTAAAGGAATAGATGGATATTCTCATACAGATACTCAAGGTAAATATGTACTAAGCCATAATGAAAATCCAATTGCGATGATTTTTGATGGTTCATGGTGGGAAAATGAAGCTAAACCATATTTTGCGGTAGACGTTAAAAGAAATGGTGAAGAATATGCGTATGGTAAGAGAGATTTTAGAATAATGCCTATCCCAGCATATGATGGACATTCAAGCGAATCTAATCAGAAATTCTATTTACCTACAAACTCAAATGGTTCAATTTTTGCGGTAAAGACAAAAGATGAAGAAGTTAACCAAGCAATGAAAGACTTTATTAAATATTTTACAACTAGTGAAGTATTAGCAAGATTCTCTATGTATAATTCAACAATGTTGCCTTATGACTATGAAATGAGTGAAGAACAAATAAATAAAATGACTAAGTTTGGTCAAAATTATTATGAAATCATTCATTCAAACAATGTTGAGATAATCAGACCTGATTTATTATATTCATTAAGTCCACTTTATTTAGCGACTGAAGCACCGGAAAGATTCTATGTGACTGTAAGTGGAAATAAGTATACAAGATTCTATGGAGCTTTAAAAGAGAATGGATATAAATCTTTAATAGACGCTTTGCCTAAGGTGTACAGTGAAACCACATGGAGAAATATGTATAACTCAGTAAAGGACTATTATGTAAATGGAACAGGCAATAGTTAAACCGAAGAAGAAAAAGAAGAAAGATATAAAAAAGTCATTATTCTTGGTTACTATACTATTTTATCCGCTACTATTATTTGTTGTATTTTATGTAGTTGTAAATTTTAATTCTTTATTATTATCATTTCAAAAATTAACACCTAATTATAAATTTGTGTTTAATGGTCTTGAAAACTATAAAAGATTATTTGAGGATATATTTTCTAGTAAAGATAGCTTAATTCTAGTATCTTTAAAGAATTCATTCTTGAGATTTATTATTATTACAGGTCTTGGAATGCCTCTAAATATATTATTTTCATATTACGTATATAGAGGTTTCTTTGGAAGCAAAGTATTTAGAGTTATAGTAATGATTCCAACTGTTTTAAGTTCAATGTTGATGGCGTTATTTACTCAAAAATTTATTTATCTATTACCAAATATTCTCAAAGCTATAGGAATTAGCGATTCATTTCCAAATTTAATTACCAATCAAAATACAGTGTTTATGACAACTACTCTCTATTCGCTTTGGGTTGGATTCTCTATGGCTTTAATAGTATATCCAAACCAAATGGTTTCGATAGATGATGAAATAATAGAATCTGCGACATTAGATGGAGCGACACACTTACAAATATTGTGGCACATAATCATTCCGTTAATTGTTCCAACTCTTACAACGTTTATGGTAACTGGTGTAGCTGGTATATTAGGAGATATTGGACCATTATATACTTTCTTTGGACTAGATGCGTCTAAACAATCAAGCTTAATAGGATATATTATTTATCAATATACTTTAAAATTTGGAAAAGCACAGTATGGATATGTTTCAGCACTTGGAACTATCGCTACTGTAATAGCGTTCCCTTTAACTCTTTTAACTAAATGGATTATGGAAAGATTTGATCCATATGAGGAAAGGAGGAAAAGATGAAAAGCGGTAAGAAGTTATCTGCCCTATCAGATAAAATTGTATTCATCACTGTTGGAATTGTAATTCTACTTTATAGCATATCTTTATTAATACCTATATTAGTTACAATCAATACATCATTTAAAGATGCGTATGAATATATTATTGATCCAGTTAAAATCTCTAATCCAATCAAAGGTTTTTCAAATTATATTGATGCGTTTAAATCAATAAAATACACTGTAGTGAACCAAACACTTGGTTATGAAATAACTTATGGAATAGGGGATATGATGATTTTCTCTATCGTGATAGCCTCAGTAACAGCGTTTATGAATGTATTTTTACCATCGCTAACTGCTTACGCTATCGCAAGATATGATTTCTGGGGCAAGAAAATAATATATCAAATAGCGATACTCACAATGATTATTCCTATTATTGGTAACCTCGCAAGCAGTTTGTCTATTAGAATGCAGTTAGGAATATATGATAATATTATTCCATATCTATTAACATGTGGAAGCGGATTTGGTTTTAATTTTATCTTGCTTCATGGAGCTTTTAAAGCACTTCCTAAAGAATATCAAGAAGCTGCGTCTATGGATGGAGCTGGACATTTTACTATAATGTTCAGAATATATTATCCTATGATGTTACCATTATTCTTTAGTTTATTTGTTCTTGGATTTGTTGGAGCTTGGAATGATTATATGGTAAACGTTGTATATCTACCAAGTTATCCTACTCTTGCGTATGGTGTTTATTATTTCCAACAGAATTCAACTTTAATGGGTGAAATACCTGAACCAACTAAACAAGCTGGATTTATAATTATGGCTATTCCTACCACAATTATTTGGCTTGTATCACAAAAATTTATTGTCTCAAAAATGACAGTTGGAGGTCTCAAAGGGTAATGAAAAAATCTATATTATTCATCTTTATATTTGCGATTCTTATTGCGCTAACTTTAGTTCCGTTTAACGTTAGCGCAAGCTATTCAACAATAATTGATTTTAAAGATGCGGAATATAAAGATTCATATTCAATTGGAGAAACTCTTTATATTAAAAAAATAGAAGCTTATGACGATAATGAACCTATTTTAGTTTATGCGCAGCTTCAAAAATCTTTAGATGTTATTAAAGTATTTAATTTTTCTAGAGGAGATGAATCTTTTGTATTAACTCAAGAAGGCGATTATACTTTAGTTTATATAGCTAAAGACACATACAATAAATACCATACAAAAAGTTATGAATTTAGTGTAGGAAACTTTGATTTTATTGATATTTCTTTTGAAAATGAATATTCGTTTAGTGAATTCGTTAATGTTAAAGCGAAAGCGATTATCGATTCGAAAAAGGTAGATTCTACTTATAAGGTTACTAGTCCAAGTGGACAAACTGTGGAACTTGAAAATGGTGGATTTTATCCAAGAGAAGAGGGCGAATACACTATTGAATATACCGCAAAATCAGGCGATAAAGAACTTCACGACCATTTTACATTTAACGCAATAGATAAAGGCATTACTGATTTATTTATAAAGGAAAAGGGTGTTAAGGATATAACAAGTAATGTAGATGCGCCAAGTTACGCAGTAAAAGGTAATGGTGTTAGGATATCAACAAATAATGAGACTGCATATGTTAGATATAAAAATATAATCGATTTAAACTCTATCTCAAAAGAACAAAATATTATAAGAGTCCTTCCGCTTTCGACTGAAGACTATACTTTAACTGGTGAGATCCATGTTAGATTAATTGATATTTATGATGAAAATAATACCGTTGAATATTTTGCATATCCAATGTACTACCCATATTATCCAGGAAAGCCAGACTGGTCACACTGTTATGTAAACTATGATGGTAGAACTCTCGCAAGAAATAATGATGGTGATAATAAAGTTAGAAACAACTATGGTTCTACAATACCAGTTCACTTTAGCGGACAGATGCTTGATGGAACAATGAGAAGCGGTGTTGAATGGATAGAACTACAAGTTGACTATCCCGAAAGACAATTCTTATGTTTAGGATATGCGTTTAATCCAACTCAGTATTGTATTCTTGATACAGATGATTCAACACAAGTTGGACTAGGAAAAGAATGGAAAGGATTTACTACTGGCGAAGTATATATGGAAATATATTTTGTTGGTGAAGGTGAAAATAGCGCTATTCTAATATCAGAGATTGCTGGACAATCACTTTCAGGAAACGAAATAAAAGACACTACTGAGCCATACATCTTAATTGATAAATATGATAAAGTAGCGCCTAATGGTTCAGTTGGAATTAGGTATCAAGTTCCATCTATCCATAGTTTATTAGATCTAGTCGATGGAGTGCTAGATGAATCGACATTAACTGTAACAATAAATAGAAGAAAAGTCCTTGGTTACTATGCTGATCCAATCGTCTTAAAAGATGATTTAAGTTTTATTCCAGATGAAGAAGGAGAATATACAATCACATATTCTATTAAAGATAAAACAGGTAATGAAAGAAACAAAACTTTAAAATTAAATGTTTTAGATAATAAAGAATTTAGTGTTGAAATCGATTCTTTAGATCGATATTCAATAGGTGAAAAATTCTATCTTCCAAAAGTAAATGTAAATTGTTATACAGATATAAAAGAAGAATTTGTATCATATTCATTTAATTCAGAAGAACTAGATAATGTCGCGTTAGATGAAGTGTCATTTAATAAAGAAGGAACTTTATTGATTAAATATAGATTTGTATCATATAGTGGTGATGTACTTGAGAATACTAAATCAATTGATATTGTAAAATCAAATGTACCAATTATTGAATATGATACAGTTCCTGATTACGTATTAAAAGGAAAGACTCTATATCTACCAAGTTTTGATGCGATAGATTATTCAAAAGAAGAATCTGATCCAAATAGATTCCCTACTAAATATTACCTAGTTAACGGCGTAAGAAAAGAATATACTGATAGAGAATATTTAGTTTCATCTTTAGATGATATTAATATTAAATTATGTGCTGGTGAAGGAAAAAAAGAATTTAATGTAAAAGTAGTAGATGCTAAATATTTATCTGATTACTTTATTAAAGATAATGAAGTAGAAGAATTAAACTTAAAAGGTTATTTAGAATATAAATTTGATAAACCAACTAAATTTACTTTTGTAAATCCATTAATATCATCAAGTGCTTATGGCTTAAACGTAAGTGTTGGACTCGATAGCGATTTAGATACAGATAAAAAGTTTAGAATTACATTTACGGACTCTATTCATAAAGAACTAAAAATTTATGTTGATTGTGAATATGTTAGTGGCAATTATTATATGACTCTTAATGGTGGTTCATTAAGAAAAGAAGCTAAAACATATATCAGCAATGGTAACCTCTATATGAGCCTAACATTAAACAATATCACATCAAGCATCACTGGAGCGTTCAATATAGAAACATATTCAAATGGAAAGACTTTTGATGGATTTAAATCTAATCTTGTTACTCTTGAGATTGAGTTTAGTGATATATCAAATAAAACTGGTTTATGTGTATATAATATTGGTGGTAAATCTTTTGAATCATATTTTAATGGTGACGTATTAGAAGAATATGATGATATTTCAATGCCAAATATTGTTTATTTATCATCTTTATACGAACAAGAAATAAAATATGAAAGTAAAATAATTGTTCCTAAAGCACAAAGTTATAGCGTATTAAGTGGAAGATATAGCGTTTTAGTGACTGCGATTTCTCCTAATGGAGGTGAAATATTTAAAGACTTGGATGCTTCAGTTGAACATGAAATTACTCTAGATACATATGGCTCTTATTTTGTGAGATATACAGTTATTAGTTCATCTGGACTAAAGAGAAACTATAGTCATGAATTAGTTGTCTCAAAAGATGAAACTCCAACATTTACTATGGATAAAGAATTTAAAAATTCATATTCAAAAGGAGAAGAAATTACTATTCCAGTCATTAGATCAATGGAAGAAATTGATGTATTTATTACGATATCAACTCCTTATGGTAAATACATTAAAGTTGATGAAAATCAAAAAATCGTTTTGAACGAAACTGGTAATTATCTTGTTCAAGTAATGATAAACAACAAATATCATTATTATGTTTATACTTATGAATTTGAGGTTAAGTAATATGAAAAAATATTTGATAATTTTACTTAATTTAATAATCGTTTTAACTGCGGTAGCCTGTAAAAACAATAAAACAACAACCGAGACTAACACACAATCTACAAGCGCTGATATCAACATGACAGATGATGATAAAAAAGGCGATGATGTAATGAACGGTATCGATTATGAGTCAAATGTTGGGTATCTAGTTAACGATTCAAAAACATATTATAGTATCGTAATACCTGAAAACGCTAAGCCTGGTGAGAAAACTGCGGCTAATGAACTTCAATCATATATTGAAAAATCAACCGATGTAAAAATTGGAATTATAACTGATGCGCAGTTTACGGGTAATGAAAGAGAAAAATATATTTCAATTGGCGATACTAAACTATTTAGAAATTCTAAACTTGATACAACGAATCTAAATTTAGATGGATTCATTATGAAAACGATAGGCGAAACTTTATTTATTAAAGGCCAAAGAGAAAGAGGAACTTTATATGGTGTATATGATTTCCTCGAAAAGATTCTAGGTATAAAGTTTTTAACTATTAGTTATGAATATATCCCATATTTAGATGAAGTAGTTCTTCCAAAGATGGATGTGACTGAGATCCCAACATTTAGAATGCGTGGAGATTACTACGAAGCTGTAAAACAAGACCTGTATTACGGCGCAAAAATGCGTTATACAACTCCATCACAATCTAAAAACGCTGAAGCTATCGGCGGTGGGTTTAAACAAGATTGGTTCAGTGATTTCCATTCTTTCCATATATTAGTTCCATTCAATGAATATTATCCTAAACATCCTGAATGGTACACAAATAGCCAAGCACCAATCGCTCAGCCTTGCCTATCTAATGGATTAACTGATGATGGAAAATTAGATACAACAATGGATGAATCTTATCTTAAGACAATGATTGAACTAATTAAAGGATATATACTTGAAAATCCTGATATAGTTTATTATCACGTTGGACAAGAAGATAATACTTACGTATGTACATGTGAAAATTGTTTAAGACAGGTTAAGAAGTTTGGAACTAGATCAGGACAAATGATAGCTTTTGTAAATGCTGTAGCGGAGAATGTTCAAAACTGGATTAAAGAAAATAATATTAATTTAGGACATGAAATCTATTTTTCAACTTTCGCATATTCATATAGTGTAAACGCACCAACATATAAAAATGATAATGGTGATTTTGTACCATATGATCCTGCAGTTGTCCCAAGAGATGATGTATATGTAATGTTCGCTCCAATTGGTGCATGTTATAGTCACGGTCTAGATGATAGTGAATGCACAATGAACGCGAATGATACATATATCCAATTCTCTGCATGGGCTTCTATCTGTAAAAGATTTTATATATTTGACTACAATGTCAACTTTAATGATTTTCCAACCTGGCATCCTTCTATGGGAGTTATGAAAGATAACCTTCTCTATTATGAAAATATAGGCGTATCAGGTGTTATAACTGAAGGTGCCGCAAGCGAATGTTATAACTACTATCAACAGGATTTGATGAGCTGGATATATTCTAAGTTACTCTGGAATCCACATAGAGATGTGAATAAGTTAATTAGCGAATTTAATAGATATTATTTTAATTCAGAAGAAATTGGAAAAATACTTGATGAATATGTAATGTATATGAATTCATATTTTGAAATAGTATCTAGAACTCAAGGAACTAATCTCCTTCACGCAACAACATTCTCTAATTCATCTAGATGGCTAGTTTCGGCAGAAACATTGAATAAAGAGTTTTTAGAAAAGGCTAGTTCATACATTACTAAAATAGAAGAGATCATATCAAATGATAAATCTTTAACTGAAAAAGAAATTAAGGATTATAACCACAATTTAATATCATTAAAAATTCAAATTGAATATATGATGTATAAAAATTATGATTCAGTATTCTATACAACAGAAGAAGAAAAGATATTGTTTTTAACTAAATTATTCGATCATGCGGAATTCTTAAATTTCCAATCATTTAGTGAATTAGGCAAGAGGCTCGCAGATATTAGAGCGGAAGAAGGTGTATAAAATGAAAAAAATAGTATTATCATTTTTATTAGCATTATTGTTCATTTTATCTCTTAATAGCTTAATAAAAGTAAATGGTGAGGATTTATATCTACACGAAATTGAAAACTATAATGATTTTGGAAATACTATAAATCAAGCTCAAGAATTTGAATATAACCTCATTGGTGATAACTCATTTAAATATGCGGTTCCAGTAAATACGATGTACTCTTTTGGCTTTAAATATAAAAAGAGTACCGGAGAATTAAGAGAATGGTTTGGTTTCATGACTGATGATTTTAGGTGGCTATATAACTATTCTATCTGTATTCATAACCCTGAAGGAAGTAACGCATATGTCACAATCGGATGGGGAAGTGATTTCATGAACACTTGGCCAAAACTAGAACTTCCAGAACACTTCACAATAGGTGAAGCTTACAGTATGAACTTTGGCGTATTAGAGGCTTATAGTGATTCTAATAAAACTAAGAAGGTTGCGGAAAGATTTATTGTTGAAGTATATAAAGGCAGTGGAGAATCTAAAACTTTACTTGGTAAAACTGAATACGATAACTATAATTTTGATGATACCATTGTCAACGCTACAAGAGGTGATTCATTCTATTTTCACTTAAATGAAGGTTTCTATATGATGAGAGGAAACTATTATAAAGAAATAAGTGAACATAATGAACCAACATACGGTCATGAACTAAAAACTAAAGACTTATATGAAGTACTTGGAGTAGATGCGAATTATAGACATTCATCAGGAACAGATTATTATATATCAGGCAGTGGAACAATCAATAACTTAATGTCTTTTGGATTAATATATACATCTCCAACTCAATCTAGAAACTTTGTTTCATTCAATATTCCATATGGAACTAGTTGGAATACAAACTATTCATTTACATTTAGACAAAATGGTGTTGTCACACTTGGCTATGGTTCTGATTATCAAAATTTTGGTTTATTTGTATTTGAACCTTTTGAATTAGGAAGAAAATACGTATTTGAGTATGGTTCTCAAGAAAGATATTTAGATGAAGAACTTACTAATAAATGCGCTGAAAGAATAATCATAAATGTATATAAAAATGAAGATGATGGAACATTTTCATCACTTGGTACAGCATTCTATGACCTATGGGATAATGAATATTATGAATATTTCCCTCTTGAAAGAAGAGGAAATAATACATTTATCTACCACTATTCAGGAACCACAATAACATGCGGTTTCTATGAAAGAGATTATAAAGCCGTTATGGTTAATAGCGATGGATATGACATAATCGACTTATCATATGGAAAAAAGTATGATTTATCTCAATATAAAGAAAATAAGGAACACTACACTTTCTCATATTTCTATACAGTTAATAGCGAAGGAAAAAGAATTAGAATTGAAGAAAGTGGAATATGGTATACAGATTTAAGTGAATATATCGATAACGTATATACTGGAAATATCTATAAAGAATATTCTCCAGATGAATATACAATCACTTATAATATTCCAAATGTTAGGTCTAATAAGAACCAAAAGATTTATGTTGCGGATGAAGATGTTGAATTAATAGAACCAGAATTAAAAGATGGATACATGTTTAATGGATTCCACTATAAATCCGATTTATCTGATGAAGTAATTGATACTATTATAAATAAATATGAGAATCTAACCATCTACGCAGATGTAAGAGAATCATATAAAATCGATTATAAGTTAAATGATAAGATTATATATTCAGAAACAGTTGGAAAAGACATTCCTACAACATTAAAAACTAAATTTGGAGATATCGTTGTAGATGAATTGTTGCTTGATGGTAATAAAATAAGTGGAGAATACACTTTTACAAAAGATAGTGTAGTTGAGGTAAAAGGAAGCCTTCCAACATATAATATTACCTATCATCTAAATGACGGTATTAACTCTACAAATAATCAAAATACATATACTTTAAGTGCGGACTGTCCAATAGAAAACGCTCATAAAGATAATGAACTATTTGGTGGATGGTATTTAGATAGTAAATATCAAAATGAAGTTCATAACTTTAAAGATTTAGAAGGAGATGTTGATCTATACGCTAGATTCTATAATTTAGATTCTTACAAAGATATAGAAATAGTATTAAGCGATGAAGAATATCATTTCCCACAGCTTCATCTTCCAAAAGATTCTTTAGTAAAAGTTAGATTATATGATAGTAATAAATCATCTGAAATAGAATTATCAAATAGAATAAGTTACACATTTAATGAAGTAAATGAATATATCTTATCTTATGAAATTGAAACAATATATGGAGAAACATATTCAAAAGATATAACTCTTAAAGTTATTGAAAAGAATAACAAACCAAAAGATGATGATAATACTGAACCAAGCACAGAGACCCCAGCTGATGACAATCCTTCTACTACAAATACTGATAATTCATCTAGTAAGAAGAAGGGATGTAAAGGCAATATTATGCCTATTTATTTAATTACCTTATTCATATTAATTGTATTAGTAGTTTTCTATAGGAAAAGAAAATGCTTATATAACTAATAACGAAAATAGAAGCGCAATCTAGCGCTTCTATTTGTCTTTTATAGTCTTATTTGAATCAGAATTATTAATGTTGGAGTAATCGATTTTTGTAATCGACATAATCACCTTGGCTAAAAAACGACACAGCAATTTATTTTTTTCTTTTATTTTTTTCTTGTTTTTACTAATCTTTAATTGTTCAGCGTAATATAAGCACGAACCATATAGACCTTCAAATAATATGATAGAAACATAATCAATAGGAATATCATAAACGCTATTATCAATTAAATTAGATAAGTATTTACTGTAATTATCAAATAGTGCATTCTTAAATATTTCTAAATAGAAGGTATCTCCTTTATAAGAGAGATTTCGAATTTGATTATAATGTTTCGCTACAAGCTCATAAGTTGCGAGTGTTGAAAGGTATTCAATCTCTTCTAAATTTGTTTCTTTCCTTATTATTTTTTCATATTCTTCGTTATATTCACTATTAATTAAATTTATAGAAGCTGTAGCAAGTAAACTTTCTTTATCTTTAAAATAATGATAAAAGGTCATCTTAGTCTTATTCGCTAAAGCACATATCTCATTAATAGTGATATCATGATAGTTTTTATTCTCTAACAATATAAATAATGATTTTTCAAATTCTTTTTTGGTTTTATTAATATTATTCATATCTATATAGTAAACTCTTAGTTCCTAAAAGTAAATAAAAAACTTTACTTTTCATGTATAAAAGTATAGTTTTTAGATATTTTTATTGAATATAAAAATATATTGTTTTATATTGTTGCTTGTAATGCAAAATATGCCTAGCATAAATAAAAAGAAGGTAATAAAAAAGGAGAATTAAGTATGAAACAAACAAAGAATTATAAAACAGTAAAGTTTCTTACTGTTGCATTATTGATGGTTTTTGTTTCGTTTGTCATGGCTTTTGCCACACTAACAAAAACTAACTTGATTGTGCAAGCAGAAGGAACAACGGTTGACCTTTCTGGGCTCACAGCTGACTATGTGGCACAAGACGGTGAAACACTAATTGGTAAATCTAATGAAAACTACCAAATTTCTATTGCTAATGGTGCGACTGTAACATTAAACGGCGCTACAATAGAATGCAACAAAGGACCTGGATTGATGTGCAATGGCAATTCAGCTATTGTTCTTGAAGGAACAAATGTTGTTCGTAGCAAAACAAAGTATAGACCTGGTATTTTCGTTCAAAATGGCGGAAAACTCACAATTAAGGGAAATGGGTCATTATCAGCATACGGAGAACAGGAAGCTCCTGGTATTGGTGGCGGTACTAAAGAAAATTATGAAGGTGATTGTGGAAGCATCGTAATCGAAAGTGGAACTATTAATGCTTATGCTGGCTTAGGTTCTGTTGCTATTGGAGCAGCTCCTGCATCTTCTTGCTCTGGTATTGAAATAAAAGGTGGCTATGTTAACGCATATGGAGGAGATGAAGGTGGTGCTGGAATCGGCGCTTCAACAAGTGCCAATTGTGAATATATTACGATCTCAGGTGGCAAGATTAATGCCATAGGAACAGACTATAATGAATATGGTTATGGATGTGCTGGCATTGGAACCAGCGTTTGGAGTAGTTATTGTGGAAGTATAACAATTTCTGGTGGCAATATCACAGCTAAAGGCGGATCAGATGCACCTGCAATTGGCGTAGGTACTGGATATAAATTAATTTGGGGCGAAGAAGAAGATGATTATGAAATGTATGACTGCAGTTGCAATAGTATCGTAATCACTGAAGGCGTTGGCAAATTGGCCTTAACTAAAGGCAACAATTCCCCTCATACAGTAGGTGTAGGCAGCAAGTATGCTGAATGCAACAATGTGAGTGTTTTAGGTGTGAACGGTCCTCTTACTACTAGTCCTTATAATTATCTTGCTGAAGGACCAAATGGTGTTATCGCATTAATTTATGATATTCCAAATCCTGTTGTTATTAACGATAATTGTAAAAAAGCTATTGCTACTGCAAGAGAAGCTTATAACAATTTAAAAGATGAAGAAAAAGAATTAGTATCTAACTATGATACATTAACAGCTGCTGAAGAAGTTTTTGCTGTAGAAAACTTTAATAAAAAGATTGTTGCACTTCCTGCTGCTGAAGATTTAACAGTAGAAAATGTAGATGCAATTGAAGCAGTAATAGAAGCTTATAATGATTTAAGTGACGCACAAAAGCTTGAAATAAGCACTGAAAATCAAAATAAATATAATGAAGTTCTAGCAAAATATCCTGAACTTAAGGAAGCTAATGATACTTTAAAAGCAAACGCTGTTAAAGATCAAATATCAGCACTTCCTGCTAAAGCTGATATGACGTTAGATGATAAGAATAAAATTGATGCAGCAAGAGAAGCATATGATAAATTAACTGATGATCAAAAGGCAAAAGTTGATAATTATGAACTATTAGTAGAAGCTGAGAATAATTATCGTTTAAAACAAGTAGAATCTGTTATTAATGATATTGGGGAAGTTGAGTATCCTGGATCTAAAGCTAAAATAGAAGCTGCAGAACAAGCGTACGAATCATTAAAGGAATATGGTTTACAAGATTCTATCAGTAATGTTTATGTATTGGTATATGCAAAACAAGATTATAGCATTCTTGAAACAACTGCTTTTATTAATCAAATCGGAACTGTAGAATATAGTGATGAATGCAAAGATAAGATAGATGCTGCTAGAACTGCATACGATGCTTTAGGAGAAAAACTCCAGGGACAAATTGAAAACTATTCATTACTTGAAGCTGCAGAAAGCAAATATGCTGAACTTAAAGAAGATAACGATAAAGCAGATGCAGTTAAAGAATTAATTAATAATATCGGAACTATAGAATACACTACTGAATGCAAAAACAATATTGATGAAGCTGTAGCAGCCTATGATGCTTTATCAGATGCTCAAAAAGCATTAGTTAATAATTATGAAAATCTAACTGCTGCAGAAAGCAAATATGCTGAACTTAAAGAAGATAATGATAAAGCAGACGCAGTTAAAGAATTAATTAATAATATCGGAACTGTAGAATACACTACTGAAAGCAAAGATAATATTGATGCAGCTAGAGCTGCTTACAATGCTTTATCAGATACTCAAAAAGTGTTAGTTAAAAATTTAGACACTCTAACTTCTGCAGAAACTACTTATGCTGAATTAAAAGAAAATAATGAAAAAGCTGACGCAGTTAAAGAATTAATTAATAATATCGGAACTGTTGAATATAACTCAGATAACAAAGCTAAGATAGATGCTGCAAAAGCCGCTTATGATGCATTAACTCCTGAACAAAAAGCACTTGTAAGTAACTATAATGTTTTAACTGAAGCAGAACAAACATATAGCGCAAAAGAAGCAGAAGCTAATAAACGTAAAGGTCCATCTGCAGGTGGCGTTATCGTTATAATTCTTTCTGTATTATTAGTTTTATCATTGGGTGCTATTGTAACTATCTATATCTTAAACAAGAAAGGTATTACACATATCGCTTTCGTTGATAAATTATTTAGAAGCGAAACAGTAGATAGTGAATCTCAATCTACAGAAGAATAATATATATTAAAATATCAATGATAGGGTACTGCATTTCTAGTACCTTATCATTTTTGTTATTGTATTAAAGATGATACTTAACTAAAAAAATATTTATCTGAATAAATAAAAAATTCCTAAAACGAAATTAGGAATTTTTTAATTGTTAATCTATTTTTAATACAAAGAACTTTAAATACATTGTGTTATTTTCTTCAAGGACAGATAAATGATCTTTTGCTTGAGATTTAATCTCTACTACTCTACATTTCCTTTTAGCGCTAATAGAACTTTCTAATAACATCTTTTCAAACATAGATAGGCTAATATAGTGACTACAAGAAGAAGAAATAAGATAACCACCCTTATTAATTAACTTAAGAGCTAAAGTATTTATATCTTTATATCCCCTTAACGCATCCTTAATTTCTGATACGGATTTAGTAAAGGCAGGAGGGTCTAATATGATACAATCAAATGTTTTATTTTCGTTCTTAAATCTTCTTAAGACGTTAAAAACATCATCAGTTATAACTTCAACATTATTTAAATTATTTAACTCTGCATTTCTTAATACATTATCAGTCGCTCTTTTAGATATATCTACCGCAATTACCTTTTTAGCGTTTAACGCTGCGTTTATAGTAAAACCACCTGTATTAGAAAAACAATCTAATACTGTTTTATTATTAGTATAGTTTCTTAATGCATATCTATTTTCTTTTTGATCTAAGAAGTATCCAGTTTTTTGCCCATTCTTGATATCTACTGATATTTTTAGATTGTTTTCAATAATTATTACTTCATCAGGCACTTCACCATATAATAATCCAGTAGTATCTTTTAATCCTTCCTTTTCTCTTAGGCTCATTTCACATTTTTCATATATTCCTAAAGGATTAAATATCTTTACTAATGTATCAACTATTGTATTCTTTTTAAGTTCCATTCCTAAAGATGATATTTCAATAGCTAAATAGTTACTATATTTATCTACGATTAGCCCTGGTAGTCCATCTGATTCACTAAAAACAGCTCTATAGTTATCGCTATATCCCATCTCAAGTCTGTATTTATTCGCATCATTTATTCTACTATAGAAAAAATCATCATCATCAATCATATCTTTATCTCTAGATAGTAATCTTACAAGAACTTTAGATAGATGATTGATATATCCTTTTCCGATGAACAACCCATCATAACTATATACTTCTGATAGCGAACCATTCTTATCTTTATTTTCAATTCTTAACACTTCATTTGCGTATATTAATGATTCACCATTCAATATTCTTTTTTCTTCATTTTTCTTTAAAAATACTTTGTACACAAGACACCTCTACAATATTAATTATACAAAACTCAAGCAAATTCTATACAAAAATTAAATAATTAATTTATAATTAATAATGTATCTATGGTGTAATGGATAACACGATAGCCTCCGACGCTATAAAATTGGGTTCGAATCCCAATAGATATAGAAGGGAATAAGAAATGAAAGAAATAAAAGAACAATTACTAACAGGTGAAAGAGCGGAATATAACAAGCACAATATAAAATATATCGATACTACATTCGCTGATGGTGAATCACCACTTAAAGAATGTAGCGATATTGAACTAAATAACTGCATATTCAAATGGAAATACCCATTATGGTATTCTAAAAATATTAAAGTATACAATACCACATGGTTAGATACCGCAAGAAGCGGTGTGTGGTATACAAAAAATATAAGTGTTTATGATTCTATAATCGCGGCTCCTAAACAATTTAGAAGATGTGAAAATGTTACATTAGAAAATGTGACTATTCCGAACGCACAAGAGTTCTTATGGACTACAAAAGACGTTAATATTAAGAATGTTACCGCAAGTGGAGATTATTTTTTAATGAATTCAGAAAATGTCTCTATAGATAATCTTAAACTCAATGGTAACTACTGTTTTGATGGCGCAAAACACGTAAGAATTAAGAATTCTATCCTTAATTCTAAAGATTCATTCTGGAATACAGAAGATGTAGTAGTAGAGAATTCAACTATCATAGGTGAATATTTAGGATGGAATGGTAAAAACCTTACATTTATAAATTGTGTAATAGATTCTGAACAAGGCATGTGCTATATCGATAATATTAAAATGATAAACTGTAAATTACTAAATACTAATTTATGTTTTGAATTATGTAAAGATATAGACGCTAATATTGATTCAAATATTGATAGTGTTAAGAATCCTATATCAGGTAAGATTACCGCTAATAAAATAGGTGAAATAATACTAGATAAAGAAATGATTGATCCATCTAAAACTATAATCGAGACTAAGGATTAAATAATATGTATAATTTCGATGAATTAGGAAATAGAAAAAATAGTTATTCTTGTAAATATGATTGTCTAGAATCTGAAATACCAATGTGGATAGCGGATATGGACTATGCGATCGCCCCATCAATCGCTAAAGCAATCAAAAAAAGAGCTAATATCAATACATATGGATATACTGATTTACCAGATTCATATTTTAAATCATATATAAGCTGGTGGAATAGAAGATATAATTTTAAAATGAAAAAAGAATGGATGATGTTTTCAACTGGTGTTGTATCATCTATATCTTCTATTGTTAGAAGAATAACAAAACCTGGTGAAAAAATAATTGTTATGTCACCAGTTTATAATATTTTTTATAATTCAATAGTTAATAATGGAAGATTCATTAATTCATGTGATTTAACATATGATAATAATGGACATTTTGAGCTTGACTTTAATGAGCTAGAAAAGAGGATGAAAGATCCATTATCATCTATGTTAATACTATGTAATCCTCATAATCCAATAGGCAGAATCTGGAGTAAAGAAGAACTAGAAAGAATCAAAGAATTATCCAATAAATATAATGTATACGTTATATCTGATGAAATACACTGCGATATTAAAACCCCAGGTTTAAAATATACTCCATACTTAAGCGTAAAAGGTTCAAATAAATACGCTATTATGTTGATGAGCGCAACTAAATGTTTTTCTATACCTGCACTTATGAGTAGCGCTATTTATATAGAAGATGATTATTTAAGATTTGAAGTATATAGAGGAATCAATAACGATGAAGTCGCTGAACCAAGCGCATTTGCGATAGACCCAGTTATAGCCGCATTTAATAAAGAAGAAAAATGGGTTGATGAAATGAATGAATATGTTTATCAAAATAAACAATTATTCTATAAGAAAATAGAAGAAAATACAAAACTAAAGATAGTAAAAGGTGATGCGACATATCTAGTACTAGTAGATACATCATATTATGATTTAGATGGTTCTAGATTTGTAGATAGGTTAAGAAAAGATACTGGTATAATTGTATCAAAAGGTGAAGTTTATGGCGCAAATTCTAAACACTTCTTTAGAATCAACCTTGCGACAACAAAAGAAATAGTATCTAAAGTGATAGATTTAATCATATCTTTCTGTAATAATTATTAATTATTATTTGATAATAATAGTAACCTTTATTTCGATTTGCTAAAAAAACTATTGGATGATATGTTTGATAATAATATATCTAAAAAGTAGATCTAGGTGATAAATATAATCATCTAGGTCTTTTTATATCTTTTTATATTTATAAGGATAATAAAGGTTAACGCAATTTTTTAATTATTTTCTTCTATTTCGTGTGAATTATATGACTTTAGTGCGATATTGAGTATAATAGATAATGAACAAGGAGGCAATCGCTATGATCATTACAGCAACTGAATTCAAAACAAATCTTGAAAAGTATCTAGAACTCGTTAATGAGGAAGATATTTTAATTAAAAAGAATGGAAAGGTAATTGCCCAACTATCAAGTCCGCAGAACAACAAAATCTCTGCCCTTAGAAGCCTGATTGCCATCGCAGACAATGGGACAGATGTCTCTTTGGATGAAGTCAGAAGTGAGAGGCTACAAAAGCAATGAAAATTCTAGTCGACACGAATATGATTTTAGGTGCCCTCCTAGCAAAGAAGAAAACAAGTATATACTTTTGTTATAATTGTGTCTACTTTTAGTGTAGCATCAGTTTTATATCTTGAAAATATAATTTAAAGTATACTAAATCTATTTCAAATAGTATTTTATTGTATCCATAATCCAAAAATCTATGATAGTCTTTTCAAATTTTGAAAGGCTATCTTTCATTTTGTTATATGTAGATATTCCATCACTTGCGTCATGATAAATATCTACAAATATATAATCATTTTCATTATCATTTATATCGTTTAAATATTTATACGCATCAGTATTTATAATAGTGATTTTATCTTTAAATTCAAATTTTGGAAGAATATATTTCTTAAATAAATATATTACATCTTTATCTATTTCAACTACTGTTATAGAATCTACATCACTTTTTAAACTGCACATATAGATAAAATATCCTAACCCTAAACCAAATGTTAGAACTTTACCTTTAGCTTTTCTTATTGGATTAGCCATAGTATTTATTTCGTTTGGTGTTACACTCATCCATAATCTATTCTTATAATATATTCCTGGATATTTATAATCTTTACTAAAGAATCCTATTCTTGGGATTACTAGATCATTATCATATAGAAAATCATCATATACAAACGCTTCAAAAGCGTTATATTTTGTATTCTTAAATTCCCAATCTTTATATTTGATGTTTTCTAATCTAATATTCTTATAATATGGATTATTTATATAATAATCTCTATCCATTTCACTAACCATTTTATCTAAATAGTCTCTTTTAAAAATAATAGAATCATCAAATCCTAAAAAAGAAGTTAATAATAGTTTGTAAGCTTGTAAAGTATCAACTCCACATCCTTTAACATTATCTATCAATTCTTTAGTTATTGCTTTTTCATTGAAGTTTAGATAATTAGATAATCTAATTAGTATTTCATCAGTCATTTTGTTCATGATTATATTTTATCATAATTAACAAATGATAATATAATAGTAAGAAAAGTTATTTTTATTATACTTATAATAATGAAGTGTTTTATAATCATAATTATGATAAAATTATTCTGGAGGAAAAGATATGAAAAGATGTAATAAGTGCGGCGCAGAAATAGATGATGAAAGCAAGTTTTGCCCTTATTGTGGCGCTGATTTAAATAGTTCTACATTAAATAGTGAAAAAGAAGAACAATGCCTTAATTGTGGATTCTTCTTAAAACCTTATCAGAAATATTGTCCAAACTGTGGATTAGATAATCCAAGTTATGATGAGAATGCTAGAATGAACACAAATGAAAATGTTAATCATTCTGGTGAAGAAAGAAATACTTATTCTAATTATGAGTATGCTCATGAATCAATTAATATGTTTCAAGCTTATGGACTTTTGTTTAAAAACGCTTTTAACTTTACTGGAAAAGCTAGTAGACAAGAATATTGGCTTGTAGTTTTAATGAATATAATAATTACTATTATTCTTTCTATAATTGAAGCTATAACAGGCTTATATGTTACATTTGAATATTCTGAAGTATTGTATCAAATTGGATATATTAGATCAGTATATTACGTTGTTACAATTATTCCTATGCTGTCTTTGCTAATTAGAAGATTAAGAGATTGTGGAAAGAGTCCATATCATGTTTTCTTTTATTTTATTCCAATAGCTGGTCCTATTATGATATTAGTATGGCTCTGCATGCCTTCAAAATACATTTACAAATAATTGGAAATAATATGAAATTAGTATTTATTAGACACGCTGAACCAGATTATCCAAATAATACTTTAACAGAAAAAGGCTTTAAAGAAGCAGAGGCTTTAGGAAAGATGTATTCAGCTAAAGACTTCGATGAAATATATTCATCTACAATGCCTAGAGCGTATTATACCGCTCAGGCAGTAATAAAAGATGAAAAAGAAATAATCATGTGTGATTGGTTAAGAGAATTTGGACATAACGTAAATGTAGATGGACATGAACAAATACCATGGGATTTTAAACCTGATTATTTTATTAAACATAATTTATCTAGTGAATCATATTTAGATTTAGAACCACTCAAAAGTGGAGAAATAAAAAAATATTATGATGAAGTAATATCTGAACTAGATAAGGTATTAAAAAAACATGGTTACGAAAGAGATGGTAAAAACTACAAAGTAATAAAAGAATCTAAAGAAACTATAGTATTTTTCTGTCATTTCGGAATTATGAGTGTATTAATGAGCCATCTTATGAATTTACCTTTCACAGTAATTACACATTATTTTGTTTGTCTTCCTTCTGGTGTTACTACATTTGTTAGTGAAGAAAGAGAACAAGGAATTGCGTATTTTAGAATGAATGGTTTTTCTGATATGAGCCATTTAAGGAAAGCAGGTCTTGAGCCATCGTTTGCGGGAAGATTCTGTGAAGTATATTCATCAGAAGACAGACATTAATTATATAAAAACTACAAAGCACAGAATGAACAATTTTTGCTTTGTATTTTTTATATTTAGTCAAGTGAAAAATTTAAGAAATTTTTTCAAATTGCGAATTGTTAATAACTGATATTAGTCATGGTATACTCCTATTAAGAAGGAGAATATATACTTATGAATGATAATATAATTTTACCTGAATTAAATACTGAAACTATCGAATCAATGATCTATGTTGTTCACGGTGAAAAAGTAATGCTTGACTATGAACTTGCAAAAATATATGGATATGAGACTAGAACCTTTAATCAGCAAGTAAAAAGAAATATCGATAAGTTTCCTGAAAGATATCGTTTTCAACTAACTCTTGAAGAAATTTCAGCAATATCGAAATCACAAAATGTGATAACGATAATGCAAACAAAAGGTATTAAAGGTGGACGTGTATATCTTCCGTATGCATTTACTGAACAAGGCATCTATATGCTCATGACAGTTTTAAAAGGCGATTTAGCAACTAAACAAAGTATAGCACTAATTGATGCCTTTAAACAAATGAAAGACTATATCATTGAATCTAATAATTTGTTGTTAAATACAAATTCATACATTGAATCAAAATTTGCAACATATGATAAAAGGTTTGAAAAGATTGAAAATAAATTAGAAATAGTAATGGATAATTTTATAGATCCATCTACTTATAAACATTATCTAATATTAAATGGTGAAAAGATAGAAGCTGATATTGCATATCAATCAATATATAAACTCGCTAAAAGAACTATTTATGTAATAGATGATTATATCGATATAAAAACATTACAACTACTTAAATGTTGTAATTCTAATGTTGAAATTATTTTATTTACTGATAATAAAGGAAAGAATGATCTAAATTCCAATTTCATTAATGATTTTAAAACTGATACTGGATTTAATTTAACAACAAAGAAAAATAATGATATGTTCCATGATAGATATATTGTTTTAGATTATAATACTAAATCTGAATTAATTTATCTTTGTGGCGCATCTTCTAAAGATGCAGGAAAAAGAATAACTACTATTATTAAAATTGAAGAAAAAGAACTATATAAATCATTGATAGATGAAATATTAAATAATGATGAGCTAAAGATATAAATTCATAATTATTTAAATATAAAGTGTTCCTCTTCAATATTTTATTGTTTTTGTGATATAATCAAAGCGCCTGGAGGTGTCTATGAGAAAGACTAAAATTATATGTACAATTGGCCCAGCATGTGATAATGAGAAAACATTAAAAGACATGATTAAAGCTGGTATGAATGTCGCGAGATTAAACTTTTCACATGGTGATCATAACACACAATTAAAAATGATTAATTTAATTAAAAAAGTTAGAGAAGAATTAGGCGTTCCTATTGCGATAATGCTTGATACTAAAGGACCCGAATATAGAATTGGAACATTTGAAAAAGGACTAGTTAATATTAAAGAAGGCCAAGAATTTATTTTTACTATTGATGATATTATAGGAAATGAAAATAAAGTATCCGTAAGCTATAAAAGATTTAATAAAGAACTAAACCCAAAAGATATTATTTTGGTTAACAATGGTCTTGTTGTGTTTGAAGTAAAAGAAGTTAAAGGTAATGATGTTATAACTATTGCTAAAACAGGTGGAGTATTATCAAATAAAAAGAGTATGAACTTCCCTGGAAAATTATTAAAGAATAAATTCTTAAGCGAACAAGATAAAACAGATTTACTTTTTGGAATTGAAAATGATGTAGATTTTGTTGCTGCATCATTTGTATCAACCAAGGATGATGCATCAGATTTAAGAAAATTCTTAAATGATAATGGTGGTGAAAATATTGATATTATAGCAAAGATAGAAAATAGTAGTGGAGTAGAAAACATAGAAGAAATATCTAGCGTTGTTGATGGAATAATGGTCGCAAGAGGAGATTTAGGAGTTGAAATTCCTTATATAGAAGTACCCGCAATTCAAAAAGAAATAGTATCTAAATGTAGGCTTTTGGGAAAACGTGTGATAATTGCGACAGAAATGTTAGAATCAATGATTAACAATATAAGACCGACTAGAGCGGAAATATCAGATGTTGCAAATGCGATATATGATGGTGCATCATGTATAATGTTAAGTGGCGAATCTGCTATGGGTAAATATCCAGTTCAAGCTGTAAAGACTATGTCTCAAGTTGCAGAGTATACAGAGGAACATATTGATTATAAGAGATGGTTTAAAAAGACTGATTTCATTAATAAAAATACTCTTGATGCGATTAGCCACGCAACATGTCAGATGGCAGTTGATATTGATGCGAAAGCGATAATTGTCAATTCATTGAGTGGATTAACTGCACGAATGGTATCTAGATTTAGATGCCCTGTTCAAATAATTGGTGCTACAACATCAAAAAAAGTATATAGAAAATTATCTTTATCATGGGGTGTTACTCCTGTATTATTTGATAACTATAATAATTTAGATGATTTATTTAATAATACTATGGCTGAAACTGTAAAGATCTTAAAATTAAAAGGTGGAGATAATATAGTTATTACTGGCGGAAAAGTGGGAGGTTCAATAGGCAACACCAATATGATAAGAGTAGAAAAAATAACTAATAATTACTAATAGGACTTTAATTTATGAATATAAAAATATTAAATTTAATAGATGGCGCTAAAAAAGCTACTGGAGTAGCTGTTATTATTGATGTATTTAGAGCGTTCTCTTTAGAATGTTATATTATGGATAAAAATCCTAAAATTCTATATGCAGTTGGTGATAAAGAATTAGCTTATAAATATAAAAAAGAAAATAAGGATTCTATTTTAGTTGGTGAAAGACACGGAATAAAACTTAGTGGATTCGATTATGGTAATTCACCAACTGAAATAGAAAATGCTGATTTTGAAGGTAAAACAATAGTTCACACAACTAGTGCAGGAACACAAGGGATAGATAGTGCGATTAACGCTGATATTATTCTTACAGGTAGCTTAGTGAACGCTAAAGCGATAGCAGAATATATTAAAAAGAATGGATATGAAGAAGTATCTTTAGTAGGGATGGGAATCGAAACTATGTATGAAGCTGAAGAAGATACATTATGTGCTTTATATATTAAGAGTTTATTAGAGGATAAACCACTAGAAGATATTTTAGACAGGATAGAACATCTAAAACTAACTACAGGTGCTAAATTCTTTGATGAAAAACAAAAAGATGTTTATCCAATGAATGATTTCTATTTTTCTACTAAATTAAACAGGTTTAATTTTGTATTAAAAGTTAATAAAAAGAATAATGGTCTAAATGAAATTGAAAGGATAGATTTATAAAATAAATCATGTTTTTTTATTGACTAGGAAATTGTATTTGATTCCCGAAAATTACTATTAAACACTTATCATAATACAAAAAATCCAACATTTGTCAGATTACTATCAT
>CALCVH010000137.1 GCA_937907585.1 uncultured Bacillota bacterium
AAAATGTACTTCAGAATTAGTAGAGAAATCATAAGTTGAAAATGATAAGAATATTAAAATTAATGTTGGTAAAATAATTAAAATAGAAATCCATACCATATATGGAATAACATAAGACTTAGTTGAACTAAGTTTTTTCTTGCGTGTATAGAGATTCACTTCACTCATCAGCGATATCCTCCTCTACACTGCAGATAACTTTTTCTTTTTTAATCCATATACCAGTCACTTCTCCTACTCTATGTTCTTTAGTAGTAGATGCGATTATTAATTTATCTTTGACTTTGATATAAACATCATAATAAATATCTCTTTTCTTGATATCATTAATTACACCTTCAAAGTCAGATTCTTCAATATCATCTAGTAATACATCAGCAGTTTGAACTTTCACAACTACTTCAGTTCCTTCTTCTATTTCTGATTCAGTTTCAAGTATCATATCATCAGATACTTTAACCATTGAATCGCTCATCATAACACCGCTATATACGTTAACACCAGGTTTTTTCATGATAGTGATATTATCTGGATCTATTGTTAAACCTACTTCTAAACCTAGAGGATAATCTTTAGTTGTATGAACTGTATATTCTTTACCTGATTCAACAATAACATTTATTTCATGGAATGTTCCTTGGAAAGTCTTAGAATCAATTACACCAGTAACTTTAGATTCTTCCTTAGGTACAATTAATACATCTTCAGGACGAAGTACCACATCAACTTCTTCATTTTTAGAGAATCCTGTATATGTACATTTGAAGTTAGCACCTTCAAATTTTACTAAATAATCTTTTATCATTACACCATCAACTATATTTGATTCACCAATAAAGTTTGCGACAAATCTAGTTGTTGGTTCATTATAGATTTTTTCAGGAGTACCAATCTGTAAGATTCTTCCTTCATTCATAACAACTATAGTATCACTCATAGTTAAAGCTTCTTCTTGGTCGTGAGTTACATATACGAAAGTGATTCCAAGTTCCCTCTGCATCTCTTTAAGTTCGTATTGTAAATCTTCTCTTAACTTTTTATCTAAAGCCGCTAAAGGTTCATCTAATAATAATAGCTTAGGTTTTAATACTATCGCTCTAGCCATCGCAACACGCTGTTGTTGACCACCAGATAAAGTATCAATCTTTCTATCTTTAAAATCTTCTAGGTGAACTTGTTTTAAGGCTTCCATTACTCTATCATATATTTCAGTTTTTGATAGTTTTCTTAACTTTAATCCAAACGCAACATTATCAAATACATTTAGATGTGGAAATAATGCGTATCTTTGGAATACAGTATTGATTGGTCTTTTGTTTGGTTCAACATTGTTGATTAATTGACCATCAAAATATATTTCACCATAAGTAGGTGAATCAAATCCTGCGATCATTCTTAACAAGGTGGTCTTACCGCACCCAGATGGTCCAAGTAACGTTACAAAGGTGTTCTCTAAAATATAGAGGTTAAAATCGTGAAGCACTTCTTGGTTACCGAAGCTTTTACAGATGTTTTTTAAATCTAATAAAACTTTTTCATTTGGCATAGTAAGCCCCCTTTATATTATATTGAATAAAATATTAAATATTTTAAACGATATAATGATATTATAAAATAAACACTTAATCAACATTTTTTTATTGTAGAACTAATATCTAGCCAATAATCTTTATAAATTGAAAAAACTCGCCCTTTTAAGCGAGTCAATTAACAATTATATTTTCATTTATCTTTGTGTTATTTCATTTATGATATTTATAGCAAATAGCTTCCAATTATTTATCTACAAATAAAATAAATAATAACAATACCTAAAAAAGAAAGCACACTAAGAAATATCGAAACTTTAGCGACAGTCTCATAATCAGTTTTTAGATATTTTAAGGATGACATTATTGTAACTATAGATAAAGCTGTGGTGATTTTATCAATAATATACTTTGAAATACTTTCCAAATAGATATCAATAAATTCACTTAGTAATATGTGTAATAAAGCTAATATAACACAAAATATAGATAAAAATAGTGGTAAAGGAACCAAGACCATTATTTTATCTTTCTTTGGTTCTTCTTTTTTAATTTCAGGGTTATCATCTTTTAATTCATCAATATTTTCAATAAATTTATTTTCCATTAAAAATTATTCCTCCAAAGTTATTTGATGATTAATTATAACCCCCCCCCACAAAATCAAGAGTTATTAAAAATGTGATAGTATTACTATCACATAATCGTTATTCTCTATTTGTTAATACTACTATTTTCTTCCTTGAATTACCACAGAATGTTGGGAATGTCATCTTTGTATATTCTCCGTCTACATCCCAATCTTCTTCTTCACAGTCAAGAGCGAAGTTGTTTGCGGTAAAAGAAATTACTTTTTTATGTTTGATTGCGGATTCTAAACCGAACGCAAATAGATGTATCACATTAAATATTCCATGCATAAATCCATTTTTTGTGATTACAATATAGTAATTTCCATCACCCTGAGATTTTTCTGGATTGATTTTAAATGACGCTACTTCTCTAGAATTAGAGATAATCATTAAAGGCGTATAATAAACTACTCCATCAACTACTACTCTATGCGCTTTTATAGTAGTGAATATTGATTTGATACCATAATACAAATAAGCTAATGGTCCAAATTTTCTTTTTTTATCAGCCGGTGTTATATGGGATACATTTGTGAATGCGCCAAAATCAGCGACATATATAAATTTTTTATTCCCAATTTGACCAACATTATATTCTTTTGGTTTTGAGTTAACTAGGTCTACAACGCCCTTATATGGAACTTTATTTATGTTAAGGTTATAGCTCATATCACAAGTTGAACCACCTGGTAAATACCCAAATATTGGAAGATTAGGAATATCAGGTATTGCGTTTAAAACCATATTGAAAGTTCCATCTCCACCAGAAAAAAAGAAATAATCATATTTTCTGCATCCTTCATCAACAACTTCTCTTAAATGTTCAGGGGATTTAGATTCAACAACATCTAAAAGACCGAACTTTTGAGTTAGTGTGTCTTTAATGATATTTAGATTTTTCTTTATTTTTCCTTTTCCACTAGATGGATTATAAAGGAATATGCATCTGTTAACTTTCATTAAGAAAATTATATCATAGAGTTAAAAATTATAAATAATTTTTTCCAATTTTACACACCATCTGTTTTAATTAAGACTAAAATGTTAATAAATGTAAGAATTGTTATGTATAAGACTATATGAATTGAACCATAAGAGAATACGCTATAAGTTCCACTAGGAAATGGGACAATAAGCAGTAAAACCCTTATAAAACTATTAAGATCCTGATTATATTCGCTTAAGGCGAAACTAATCCAGAAAAATAGTAGTGAAAATATACTAGATAGATATGTTTTAAACAACAACATTAATAATGATGACAATAGAAAATAGAATATACCTAATAAGAAAATATTTATAAAAGGCACTAGATAGATTCCTTCTATTTTTCCATATGGTAATAAGATATTAAATATTATATAAACTGTCAAAAATAGAACTAATTCTAAAAACATTACTAATATAAATGAAAAGTATTTAGTTATATAGAAATCTATCTTGGTTCTTTTGTTTCTTATAAAGTACTGAGAGTATTCTTTATATTCTTTATTGAAGTATGAAATATTTAAAAATAATATTAAAGAAATATATATGATTTTAAAGAACAGGAAAAAGTTTGTATTAAAAGATTGATAGTATGAATCCCTATATGCATCTAGCTCAATTTTACTTTTTGAAATATTGGATAGATAGAATGTATATCCTATAAAAAATATATTGAAAATAGTAAAGACAATTAAGTTTTTCTTTGATATGAGATAATACAGATGGGTTTTAATGTAGTTTAGATAATAATTTAATATGTCCATTTTCGATACCGATATATATGAACTTATCCTTATTAAATAGTTCTACTTCATGGGAGATTATGATATACATTCTACTATCCTCTCGGATCAAATTAACTAGTTTGATTCTTGATTCTTGATCTAATCCAGACAGAGGCTCATCCATAATAACTGTTGTAGAAGGACTAATTAAACTTTGGATAATATTGGCTTTTTGCCTCTGTCCTTTAGACAAAGATCCTAGATAACATTTTTTGTATTTTTTAATATCAAATAGTTCCAAATAGCTATCTATTTTTTGATCTATATCTTCTATATAATCTGTCAAAGATGAAAATGTTTTAATGAATGTTTCTAGAGTCATAAATGATAACATTAGTGAACATTCTGGACAATAGCTAATTCTGTCAGTGGTTTCTATATTACCAGTATATTGAATCTGATTTAATATAGCTTTAATTAATGTAGATTTACCTGCGCCATTTTCAGCTTTTATTATATATTTATTAGAATCTTTAAATACAAAATTAATACCTTTTAATACTTCTAATTTCCCATAAGATTTTTTAAGATTATCTATAACTATAGACATATTTTTCTATTCCATTATACGCAAGTGAATTAGCGATAGACATGAACTGGAAATCATCTACTACATACTTTAACAATTCATCATCAATCTTATAGTCAATATATAGTGGTAATCTATCTACGATATAGATATTCTTCACAAATTTAATTGGAATAAACATTTCATAACTCTTTTTAGATTCTATATTTACTTTCATATCACCTGATGGGATAGATATAGATGTATATGAATATGAATTGTTTCTTTCTTTTAAGTTAGAAAAATTATCTAATGATTTATTCTCATAATTCATATAATCAAGTTCATAGAATTTATTATTGATTTTAATATTATTCACACTTACATTTTTGGTTGTATTATTGAATAATGTAATATTTAATCCAACAATAGTTTCTTTGTTATCTACAATGTTAGTTACTGCGGACAACTTAGTCACAATTATATCTTGATTAGTATCTTCATTATAGTTAAAATACAAGCTCATATTTCCTATTCCAATTGATACTTTTTCATTGTTGTTATAGAGGATATTGAGTTTCGCATCAGGCATGAATATAGGTTCTATAAAATCATCATATGAATTAAATGAAATATAATAGATATATTCATAATATCTTTTGTTGTTGTATTCTAGTTCACAACCTGTTTCAATACTGTTTAAATATGAAATAAATTTTGAATCTTCATTAGATAGATATACTTGAGATACTTCTTCTTTTTTAGATAGAAATGTATCTTTCTTATCAAGATATAATGGAATACCAATTGTTTCATCTTTTTTATTGAATACTAGATTATATTCTTTTCTTACAGATAATAGTTCTACATCATCATATTTAGTTGTGAGAGTGTAGATCATAATGAATCCAAATAATAGTACTAAAACTATTGAACTGATAATGATTATTTCTTTAGTTTTCTTCATGTTATACACCCTTAATTGGTTCAATATCGATAGAATAGTATTCTGTAGTGATGATTACATATTCAAATCCACCATCTTTCACTACAATCCAGAAAAAGTATTTTCTAGCGAGTCCTGAATATAAAAATCCTTTTCCAATTACTTTGATAAATAGTTCAGATTCAGGCGCAATCACAATTTTTACATTATCTGATTGTGTGGTTTTAGTCTTATTTGTTTGTTTATATTCAAACTTTAATTCTGATTCTAGTCCAAATTTGAATTTAGAAGGATTTGTTTTAGATTTTTCTTCACTAGTATTTTCTACATCTACTTCTAGTGATCCTGTAACATTTCTTTGTATAGTTTCTTCATAAGTTTCACTATACATGAATGTATGTGTAATCTCTTCAGTTCCTAAGTTTTTAACGTGATACAAAGTCTCTGCGACATAATCGAATGGTTCTTTTTCATATGCGTAGACTTTGTTCCAGCCAAACATCTTTCTTTTCTGTTTATTTAAAACATTATAGTAAGCGTTCTTTCTTTCATATGACCATGAATCAAGAAGCGCAACATCATTTTCGAATTTGATATTTTCGAAAGTGGTGTAGTTCTCAGCGTTTGTTTTTTTAGATAAAATAAACGATGAGATTGTTAATGCGATTACAAAAAAAGTGGTTATAAGTATTTTTTTCATATGGACCTCCATATAATACATACTCACAAACCACTGTTTTGTAGAAAAAATTTTTTAATATTTTCTTTTTTCGCCTTTATAGAACACTTCTTTAATGATTCCACCGCCATAACATTCATCATCAAATCCGTAAAAAGCGAGTATCTGTCCAGGTGTTACACTCTTGACGTGATCATAGGTAATTCTCGCTTCATTATTATCTAAGAATTCTACATGAATTAATTCATCTTGTGCTCTATATCTAAATTTTCCTTTGATATCATTTGATGGTAAAGGATTGATTAAATTGATGTTTTCGATTATACATTCATCGCTAAATAATAATTCATTATCTTTTCCTTGACCAACTATAAGCTCATTTTTAGTTAAGTCTTTACCTACTACGAACCAAGGGAGCTTTTCTTCATCATTCATACCACCTAAGCCAATTCCTTTTCTTTGACCTATAGTATAATTCATTAATCCATAGTGTCTTCCAAGATGTTTTCCGTTAGTTGAAACTATATCTCCTTCTTTTGCAGGTAAATAATTAGATAAGAATTTAGAAAAGTTTCTTTCACCTATAAAACAGATTCCAGTTGAATCTTTTTTAGTTGCGGTAATAAGATTATTAGCTTTCGCAATCTCTCTAACTTCAGCTTTAGTTAGATTTCCAACAGGGAAAAGCGCATTTTTTAGTTGATCAGTAGATGTAAGACATAAAAAATATGTTTGATCCTTATTAGGATCTACTCCCTTATATAAGTGAGGAACTCCATCTATTTCTTTATTTATTGCGAAGTGTCCCATCGCAATATAATCTGCGCCAAGTTTAATCGCTTCTTTTTTAAAATAATCAAATTTGATATATTTGTTGCACATGACGTCAGGATTAGGAGTTCTTCCCTTTTTATATTCATCTAAAAAATATTTAAAGACATTATCCCAATATTCTTTAACGAAATCTACTCTATGTAATTTAATTCCAAGCTCTTTTGCGACTTCAACCGCATCCATATAATCTTTTTCTTGTGGACAAACATCAAAAACATCATTAGGGTTACCACTGATGTCGTTATTTAGTAGAGAATCCCAGTTTCTCATAAAAAGACCTTCTACTTCATATCCTTGTTCTAATAAAAGCTTACATGATACAGAAGAATCTACTCCTCCTGATAAGCCAACAATTACTTTTTTCTTTTTCATAACACATAAATTATAATAAAAAACCTATTAAATTAAAAGAGAAAACTTAGTCAGCTTTCTCTTTATCTAATGAATCTAATTTCTTTTTTAGTTTTTCTTTTTCAATTCTCTTTTTTATATTAAGAGATTGTTTTTCAGCGTTGTTATCAGCGACATCTTTTCTAAAGTTTCTTGTGAGGAAGATAACTATTTGAAGAGGTACACCAACAATATAAAATAGATATGTCCCTTGGACGCTACCTAATATTTGTAGCTGTAAGAATATTGAAGTAATAAATGTCCAAAGGAATAAGCTTAATGATATTATAAGAAATTTTCTATTCCAAATCGAAGAAAAGATAATGGCTAATAAGAATGTTACCGGTAAAGCCCAGATAAATGATATCCATGCGTTTTTATCATGCATAAATATTAACGCTACAAATATTACAGTTGAAATAAGCCATACCGCTACCATAGATAAAAGTGTAATAGTTAATTTATTAGTCTTTTTATATTTTTCAACTAGAATAACTTTTTCACTATCAACTGGTTTACGGATTAAATCATCTATAGTCATACCATAAAAATCAGCGATCTCTACAAGCGTTTCTAAACTAGGTATGCTCATACCTGTTTCCCACTTAGATACTGATTTATCTGAATACTTAATTATTTCTGCGAACTCTACTTGAGTTAATTTTCTACTTTTTCTTAAGCGAACTAGATTATCGCTTAATATTTCATACATATTGTTCATGACTTCATTATAACAAATTATGGTTTTTAATGCAATTCTCAATTTCTCTTGTGATGAGATAAAGGCATTTTATATACATTATTTATGGTTGGATAATTATTAAAAATATCGCTAGATATAGAGATATATTTAATTCTCTTATTTTATTAGAGAGAAAAAAGACCACATAAAATTATGTGATCTAACTATTTTGACTTCTTCTATCTATTCCACTTGTTTTATAGTATAAAGCTTTATCTTCATACATATTTCTATCCGCTATTTTTTCAAGTTCAGATATAGGTTCTTTATATTCTTTATATCCATAACCTACCGCAATTGATAAGTTAGAAGCGTTAACTTCTTTTTTGATATTTTCTTTAGTTTCTTCAACTACACCTTTAGTAGTATTTAGGCAAACGACTGTGAATTCATCTCCACCTTGACGGAATAGAGTCATCTTAGATGTTAGAGCTCTATCGATTGCTTCACCACAATTTTTAAGTGCTTTATCGCCTGCTTCATGGCCTTGAGTATCATTGATTCTTTTTAAATCATTCATATCAAGCATCATTATCGCTGTTACTTTATCATTGTTTTGTTCTATATAGTTATAATATGTTTGTCTATTAAATAATCCTGTTGTTGGGTCTTTTTTAGAATATTGAACATGCATAAATAGATAATAGAATATGAATGATATAGATGATACGATACCTAAGATATCATAATCAACAAAGAACTCAATTACTCCTGCCCAAACGCAGAAGATTGCGCATACAACTAATATTGTTAATTCTTTTATATTCTTCTTTCCATCAGTAAATGATACAAAGAGTATTAATAATACTAGATATAATATACACGTTATTAAGCTTGAAAAGCCTAATATACTAGCTCTATGGAATACTCCGCCTTCATACCAGAATACTAGTTTATCAAAAAATAATGATAATACATATATTATAAAATTTAATATCGCTGGGATAGAGTATATAATCATCTTCTTATTTTTAAATAAACTTAAGAGTAAAGAAAATGGTATTAGCGGTCTTATAACATAACCGAATATCGCTAATATCTTGCATAAGATATCACTTCCACCTATTTTAGCGACATAATCTATTGCGCTATCAAATAGAGAATAAGCCAATATAACATACATTAATGCGATCAGTAATTTTTCTTTCTTCCTATCTAAGCCACCACTGTTAGTTAAAAATATGTGCATACAGATAGTTGCTACAACCTGAGCAAAATTACTGATTATAACTAGATTGATAAAATCAAGCATAGCATCTCTCCTTATACCTATTTTTATTGTCTATTTTATTACTTTTATATTATTAAATCAATAACTTCTATATTATATAGAAATATCTACTGCTTCTATTTCCATATATTTAATTAATTCATTAGTATTTATTTCCATCTGCATTCCAACTTTCCCTGCAGAGACAAATATGTTATCAAAAAGCAGTGCTGTTTCATCTATAAAAGTTTTAAACTTAACTTTCATTCCAACTGGTGAACATCCTCCATGAATATAACCAGTTAATGGATATAATTCTTTTTGTTTTATCATTTCAATAGATTTAACCTTCGCAGCTTTAGCTGCTTTCTTTAAATCTAATTCAGTATTTACTGGAACTATAAATACAAAATGTTCTTTAGTATTAGAAATAGTAACCAATGTTTTAAATACTTGTTCAGCATCTTCTCCTAATGCTTTCGCAACTAATTTTCCATCGGTTGTTTCTTTATCATATTCATGAATAATATATTTAATTTTAGCTACATCTAATAATCTTAATGCGTTTGTTTTATCCATTTTTCACCATTTAAAAAGCTTGTTTTTATAATATTACACTTATATTATAAACTCCAAGCTTTATAAATAATTATTTTTTCATTAATCTCATTGAATTTAATACACATAATAACATTACACCAACATCAGCGAATATTGACGCAATCATCGGGAAATTAGCTCCATCAAACATCAATCCCCATGTTAGGTCTAATATCATTATTAAGAATTTTACAAACAGTGCACCTATAATATTTTCAAATACGATTCTTCTTGTCTTTTTAGATATTTTTCTTATTTCACTAATCTGTCCTAGATTATCAGAGATTAACACTATATCAGATGCTTCTATAGCCGCATCAGATCCAATCTTACCCATCGATATTGAACTATCTGATATAGTCATTACAGGTGCGTCATTTACACCATCACCTACATAAATTAATTTACCAAACTCTTTAAGTTTATTGGCTTCATCTATCTTCTCTTGAGGTAACAAGTTTCCTTTTGCTTCATCTAAACCGAGTTCATCTTTTATATGTTCCGCTCTAGATTGACTGTCACCTGATAATAATACTGTTTTCTTAATTCCATCTTCTTTTAAAGATTTGATTAGATCTTTTGCTTGATGTTTAATAACATCATCTATTTCTATATAACCTATATATTCTTTATTTCTCGCAACATAGATAACAGTAGATACTGAATTATTCTTATAATACTTAATTCCATTTTCGTTAAGTAGTTTTTCATTTCCAACGTATATAGTATCTTCGTTAACTTTACCTATTAAGCCTTTACCAATATATTCTTTAACATCTTTCGCTTCATATGATGTTTCTTTATTTCCGAATGATAAAGCGATAGGATGTTTAGAATATTTTTCTAGTGCTGTAGCGTACTTTAACGCTTCATCATTTGAAGAATTAATTATTTCAAATGTGCCTACAGTTAAAGTTCCAGTCTTATCAAAAGCTATTATATCTGCGGTAGCGATTTCATCTAGACTTGTTGAGCCTTTAACTAGAATCCCTTTTCTAGCGGCTTTTCCTATACCACCGAAATAAGATAATGGAACCGATATAACAAGCGCACAAGGACAAGAAATAACTAAGAAATTGAGTGCTTTATAAATCCATGATGCGTAGATATCATATTCAAAGCCATTAATTAATCCTGATATTGTTGGGATGATTGTTGCGACAACAATCGCAAGTATACATACTATAGGAGTATAATACTTCGCAAACTTAGTAATGAATTTTTCATTTTTGCTTCTTTTTGAAGTTGAATTCTCAACTAAATCTAATATTTTCTTTACAGCTGAATCATTGTATACTCTAATTACTTTACCTATTACCGCATTAGTTAGGTTTATAGATCCAGATAATACTTCATCGTTAATACCTATATCTTTAGGCAATGATTCACCATTAAGTGATTTCATATCTATAGATGTTTCGCCTTCAGTAACTACTACATCAACTGGGAATTTTTCGCCTACTTTTATTATTATTCTATCATCTATTTTTAAATCTTCTGGTTTAACTATAACCATTTCATTATTATTATATAATGTTGCGGATTCGCTTTTTAGTTCCATTAAACTTGTGATAGAATTTCTGCTTCTACCTACCGCTATTTCTTGTAATAATTCTCCTAGTTCATATAGAATCATTACAATTACACCTTCTTGGAATCCATCGCCTTTATTAATTACGCCTAATACCATAGCGCCAATTGATGCGATGCTCATCAAGAAATTCTCATCGAATATCAATCCTTTAGATATATTTTTTACAGTATTTATTAAAACTGGATATGAAATTACTAGATACGCAAGTATATAAATAATATATGTAAATACTAATGAAATAGTACTATCAAATAAAGTATAAATAGTAAACGCAATTATAAATAATATAGTAGATACAATCAATCTAATGATATCTAATTTATGTTCTTTAAATATAGATTCTTTTTTATTATTTTTTTCATCAACTACTTTGCATTCTTCAAAATGATTTATTGTATAGATTGCTTTATTCAATGCTTCCTGATTAGAATATTTAACCCTTATAGACATATTCATAAAATCTACATTAGATTCTATTCCATCTATTTTATTTAATTCTTCTTCTAGTTCTCTTGCGCAGTTTGTGCAATCAAGACCTTCTATTTTTAAAGTAGTTAAATTCATATTAAAAGATTCGATTTTCTTTACTTTAACTTCTTCAAAATTAGATATTAATTTAATACATTCATCTAATCTTTTCTCATCAATATCTAATAGAACAGTTTGAGAAATAAAATCTACATTAACATTTTCTATTTTGAATTCTTTTTCTATTTCCTCTTTTAGTTCATTAGCACAATTAGCACAATCTAAGTTTTCAATTAGTATTTTATATTTCATAAGCAGTCCTTTCTATAGTTGAGCAATTATTCAACAATATATTAATAAAAAGAATTATTGTTCCTCAAACAAGTGTTCTAAACCTGTTGATAAAATCTTTTCAACATGTTCATCTGCGATTGTATAATATAGATTTTGTCCATCTCTTCTATATTTCACAAGATTTAATAGTTTTAATGATTTTAATTGATGAGATATCGCTGATTTGGTTACACCCATCAAATCAGCTAGATCATTTACACATAGTTCTTTGCCAACTAGATTATATAAAATCTTTACTCTAGTAGGATCTGCGAACATCTTGAATAGGTTCGATAAATCATCATATGTGCTTTCATTAAGCTGTTTATAATTATTCATAATATCTCCATTAGTTGAGCGATTGTTCAACTGTTTTAATTATATATGATTGTTTTTAATTTGTAAATAAAAATGTGAGTTTAAATCTCACAATTATGTTTATATTTTTATAGTAAAGTTACTGGTAAATGATTTATTTCTTAAATATTCTAAATGTTTTAAATCATTATCAGGGAAAGATAATCTATAAGATATTAGTTCTTGAGATGATTTATTATATTTCTTATTAAATTCTTTATCTCCATATTTAGTATCACCTAAGATAGGGTGGTTATGAAATGCCATATGGGATCTTATTTGGTGAGTTCTACCAGTAATTAAATCCACATCTAATATGCTGTAATCACTATTTTGTTCTATAACTTTATATCCTGTTATAACCTCTTTAGAATTTGACACTTTTTCTTTTGTTATAGCAGCGATTGATTTATCTTGATTTAGGATATAATAGTCCTTATAGATACCTTCTTTATTTTCCATCTTTCCTTTAACAATAGTCAAATAATGTTTAGATATTTTCTTATTCATTATTAGACTATTTATTAACTCTAATGTTTCTTTATTTTTAGATATTAATACTAAACCTGATGTATTTGTATCTATTCTAAAATTTAATGCTGGTTTAAAGGAAGTACTAATAGATGGATTGTATTCTCCTTTAGATATAAAATACTTAATAACTAAATCTAATACATTGTTGTGGTTTGATGATTGAGTAGAATGTACAGGCATATTCTTAGGTTTATCAATAATTATTATATTTTCATCTTCATATATACAATCAAATGGTAATTTAAATTCATTCTTAAAATATTTATCATCTAAATAAAAATATACTTCATCATGTTCATTAAGTATTATTTTATAATCTTTAGGATGAACTCCATTAACTTTAACTATTTTCTTTCTTAACATTATTGAAAGAAATGCCTGATTCGCATCTATTTTAGATCTTATAAAGTTTTCAAGCCTCAATCCATTTTGAGATTTATTTATTATATATTTCTTCATTAGTTCTTGTATTGTTCTTTTATTTCTTCTAGTTCAATGAACCTTTCCATTTTGACATTTAGTTCATTATTTAGTTCTTCTATTTTATTATTTAATTCCATTATCTTTATATAGTCAGTTGTCTCTTTATTTAAATCATCTTTTAGTTTAGATATATCATCTTCTAATTTAGGTATTTCTAATTCTAATTTATTATATTCATTTCTTATTGATGTAGGTAATTTATTAGCTTTTCTATTATCTTTTATATTCTCTTTAATCTCTATATTATTAACAAATGTTTTGTTTTCTAAATATTCAGAAAACATTTCATTTGATTCATGAATATTATTATTTTCAAATATGAATAGTTTATTACAAACCTTATCTAGAAAATATCTATCATGAGATACAGTTAGTATTGGACCTTTAAAAGATAATAAATAGTCTTCTAATATTTCTAAAGTATATAAATCTAAATCGTTTGTAGGTTCATCAAATATTAAAATATTAGGATTAGATGATAATACTTTTATTAGCTGTAATCTTCTTTTTTCTCCACCAGATAATGTTTTAACTTGAGTATAATGTATTTCTCTTGGGAATAAGAATTGTTCTAAAAGCTGAGCTGATGTAATTACACCATCATTAGTCTCAACTATTTTTCTATTTTCTTCTATATAATCTATGATTCTTATGTTTTCATCTATTAATTCTAAGTGTTGAGAAAAATAACCAATCCTAAGTGTTTCACCTTTAATCAGTTCACCACTAGATAAGTTTTCTATTCCTAATAATATTTTAAAGAATGTTGTTTTACCACAGCCATTAGGTCCAACAACACCTATTCTGTCTGTTTTAATTAAGCTGAAAGAGAAATCTTTAAATAATATATTGTCGCCAAATCTTTTAGATCCATCTATCATTTCTATTGTCTTTTTTCCTAGTCTAGTAGAAACACTATCAAGCTTAATAGTTTCACTTCTATCATTAAATTCTATTTTTGATAGTTCTTCATATCTATTAATTCTTCCCTTTTGTTTAGTGCTTCTAGCTTCTGCGCCTCTATGAATCCACTCAGTTTCTCTTTTTAAAATAGCTTTAATCTTTCTTTTAGACGCTTCTTCTAAAGATATTCTTTCCGCTTTTAATTCAAGGAATTTTTCATAATTTGCGTCATACATATATGTCTTCGCAAAATCTAGCTCCAACATTTTTTCAGTTACTCTTTCTAAAAAATATCTATCATGAGTAACCATCAAAATACCTTTTTTATATTTTATTAGATATTTTTCTAACCACACTATTAGATCACTATCGAGGTGGTTTGTTGGTTCATCTAGAAGTAAGATATCAGAATATGGAACTAGCACTTTCGCTAAAGCGAGTCTTTTTCTTTCTCCACCACTAAAATTAGTAGGTTTAATAGAATAATCACTAAATCCCATTTTTGATAACATAGATTTAGCTTCATAATCACTCACTGGATGTTCCTTAGTTGATGATTCCATTATTATTTCTAATAGATTCTTAGAATTATCAAATACTGGTTCTTGAGGAAGATAATTAATTATCATTCCTCCTGATTTGATAATCTCTCCATTTTGAGGTTGTTCTAAACCCATGATTAATTTAAGTATGGTTGTTTTACCACTACCATTTACGCCAACTATACCTATTTTGTCTTTGTCAGTGAACGAAAAAGACGCTTTATTAAGTATCATTTTATTTGTATATTCAAATTCAACATTATCGAATGTAATAACCATATATAAACTCTCTACTATTTGTCTAATTATTATTTTACCAATAATAATCCTATAAATAAACCATAAATAACAGTATTTTTATAAGTTTTTCACATTTAACAAAAATTAATTATCTATTTATAGTTAATGCTTGAATATAGATTTTTTGATTGTTATAATTTTGCCTGCGGAGGTAAAAAACTATGAATGTCGTTACTGGATGGTTATGGCCATGGGATAGACCTACAAACTTTGGTTGGTATCACATTACTTGGTTAATAATAATGGTTATATTATGTGTTTTTTTCTCATTAAGATTCGCAAGAAAACACGATGATAAAATAGATAATAGAGTAATATTTGGTTTTGGGTTATTTTTAGTATTAATAGAACTATATAAACAGATATTCTATACAGTTGAAGCTGGATATTATAGGTGGTATGCATTCCCATTCCAATTCTGTTCTGTTCCTATGTATTTAGCATTTATTGCGCCTTTAGTTAAAAATAAAAAGATTCAAGATTCAATGTATAAATTTATCGCAACATTCGGTCTTCTAGCAGGATTAGCGGTTATGATTTATCCTGATTCATGTTTCTATACTAATTATGTAACAATACTGCTTCATACTATGATGTGGCATTCAAGTATGGTAATAATCGGTGTCTATCTAGTAGTATCTAAAGGATACTGTAAAGATATTAAAAATTTCGTTAAAGAAATAATACCAGGTTTAATAATATTCACTATAATTGTAGTATTCTCAATGATTGTGAATATTGTAGGATATCATCTATATTTTGGAACAGATTTAAATATTCATAATGAAACATTATTCTTTATGTATATATCACCTTATTATTCTAATCCATTCCCTATTCTGGGACAGATCAAAGAAACTCAACCATTTATCGTATTCTTCTTAGCCTATTTAGCAGCTTTCGCTATTGGAATAACTGCATTATGGTTTATAGTCTTTGGAATAAGAAAATTAGTAAGTATAGTAAATAAGAAAAAAGCATAATATATGGCGTTAGGATGTCTAACGCCATATTTTTTATTCTTCATCAATGACTTGATAATCTAATTCATATTCGTTTGAATATTCATCTACTCCATCAGTACAAGACCATTCTTGAGAGAGTTCTATATCTCTAGTACAATAAAACCCTTGGCCATAATCGTTATACATTTTTCCTATTCCAAGTAGAGGTTTTTTATAATAGATGGAGAACCATGGTATAAAATCATTATTTATTTCTCCTTTCTATACTTCTAGAGAAGTACTTTTAATTAATTATACTTCTATAGAAGTAGTTTTCGAATTAATTATAATAAAACTACATAAATAAAAAATCGAACTCATTGAGTCCGATTTTATAGTTTTAATTATAAAGGGAACCTAATGGTTCCCAATATATTTTTTTAATTATTCAGCTGGTTGTTCAGTAGTTAAAGATTTTAACATTTCTTTAACTGGAACTAGATATGTATCTTGTAATGATTTAACCATTTCTGACATATCCATAGCTTCAGCTGCAGCAGTTGTAGCTGCTTCAGGTAATACAACCTTACCATTTGTCTTAACAGTTAATTTAAATAGATCAACTGTAGTAGAAGTTTCAGCTTCACCTTTAGTATAAGTTGTGCTTACATTAACACTAAATTCAGTGCTCTTGAATCCAGCGATTTCAGTTGTAGAAGTTTTAACTTCAGCATTAATTACACTAAATCCAGTATTTAACATGAATTTACCATTAACGCCTTTAGCGTCGATTGTTAAGTCTAAATCTACTTCACCAACTTTAGTTTCGCCTTGAGTCATAGTAACATTAACATCAGCAGTTAAGCCATCTTTAGAAAGATCTAAATATGCATGACCAGCAAAGTGTCCAGCTAATTCGCCTTCTTCATCTTCAGTATCTTCAGTAACTTCATCAGCAGTGAAATCAGCTCTTAATGAACAAGAAGCTAAATCGTTACCGTTATAACCTAATTCTAATTTAACAGTTCCAGATACTTTTTCGCCACCAGCATTGAATTCAGTTACAGCAAATAATAAACCTTTGAATTGACCATCGAATAATACTGAGAAATCTAATGCTTCTTCAACAGTTGTTAATACAGCACTGATTTGTTCTTTAGTAATACCCATATGAGATCCTTCAACTACATCTTCAGCAGGAACCATTTCAAGTTCTACAGCTTTAGCTTCAACAACGCTTAATGCATTGTAAACCATATCAGTTAAGCTTACAAAGTTGAATTGATATACACCATCAGCAGTCTTAGTGAAGTTTGCTTCAGTTGTTAATGTAAAGCCTAATTCTTCTAAAGTTAAGTTTTCAGCCCAAGCTACGAATGCATCAATTTGTTCAGGAGTAGGTTCTCCAGTTTCAGTTTCGCCTTCAGATGGAGTAGGTTCTTCTGCAGGTACTAATTCACCATCAGCAGGTTTAGGCTCATTAGAAGCGCCAGCTAATTGAACTAATGCCATTAAATCATCATAATCTAATAATTGAGCTAATGTTAAGATTTCTTTAACATCATTTAATACGCTAGCAACTCTATCCCAAGTAACTGTTACAGCCATATTAGTTGCGTTTTCTTGAGTTTCATATTCTTCTGTATCTTCATTGAAAACATCTTCATATTGTTTAACGTCAGCGTATACAACTGGTCCATTAGTGTTGATGAAGTAGTATACTTCACCATCAGTTTTGAGTTCGCCATCTTCATCACGTGCTTCTACATCAACAGAAGCTTGGAATACATTTTTAGTTAAGAATTCTTGTAAATTAAAACTAGATAAATCAATAGTTTTAACTTTATCAACTGCATAATTTCTAGCGCCTTCAGGGCTCTTTTCAGATAAAGAAGCTAAGAATTCATCAAATGTTTCAGTTTTTACTTGTTCAGTAGTATTTTCGCCTGCTTTAGAGCCGTTATCTGTTGAATTAGTTGAATTAGCGGCTTCTGTAGTAGTAGTTGTGCTATTTGCACATGCTGCTAAGGCGAAAACTAAACTTAAAGCAAAAATTAAAGCTAATAATTTTTTCATTTTGTTTTTCTCCTTTTTTTTATTTTATTTTATTTTATTTTATATTATTAACTACATAATTAATACTTAATTATTATGTTGCTATACAATTATAACACACTTTATTTAAAAACAAGTATTTTTTTGCCTTTATTAAAGTCTTGACTTTAATGCATTAGGCATATATTCGTTGATCTTATCCTCATTACCAATAGAGAATCTTCTACCAACTTCTTCTAATTTTTCAAATAATTTAGAGAATTTCCTAATATCATCAACTGTAGTATTTATTAATTCTTCTACTGTTTTTATTCTAAATTCCATAGGCGTCTTAGATATATAGAGATCATCAGCTCTCTTAATTTCAGAATTGATTGAACCAGGTTTATTTAATCCTGATGCGCTACCTATAATATATGTGATAAATTCTTCATCACTAGGATTAAATTTTTCTAAATATTCTTTTATGCCATAGAATGCATTATAGGTATTTAATACGTTAGGATCTCTATATGAGCTTACACTCACACAATCATCACTGTATGATGATGAGATAGATGTTCCATAAGCTCCACCTTTAACTCTAACTTTATTCCATAGATAATCGTTTCTAATAATATGATTTAATACGAAGAATGAACCATTGAATTTATATCCTAATTGAGAATAGTTGAATGCGATAGCGTTATATGATACACCACTTTCAATTAATATAGCTTCATCCTCTTTTCTTCTTAAATCATATTTTAATTTATTTTCATATTTAGTATCATTAAGTTCTATTGAATCTACAATATCTAATAATTCTTTAGTTTTACCTGATACAGAAACTAATAAATTATTATATCCAAATATTTTATAGCGTACATTTTCTAATGTTTCTATTAGATCATCTATATTCTCACTGCTTTTAGAATAGAATTCATATAGATCTGGTCCATCTATCATAGTATTTAAAACACTAGCTTTTGATACTTTAGCTTTAGCGCACGCTACCGCATAAGTATTTCCATTTCTCATAATAGATTGTTTTAAACCTATTATAGATTGAGATAAAATTACTTTGATTTTATCTTTATCTAAGATAGATGTGAATAACATATTATCAAGTAGTTTCTTAATATAATATATGTTTTCATCAAGAGCCGACACACTCACTACTAACATTGGAATAGAATTCTTATTAAAGTCTGTATACACTATTACACTAGTGCTTGCGAGTCCTAGATAAGTTAATACATAATTTTGTAAATCTAATACTTTAAAATCTTTAGTATCCAAATTACCTAATAAATCAGAATAGAATGTTACAGTTTGTAGTTCTTCTTTATTAAGTATAGATAAATCAAAATACATCTTTAAATAAGATATTCCATTAGTGTTAACATCATGAGTAATAACTTTATATTTCTTAGTATTTAATTCTTTAGTATCTATAGTATCTAAATCTACTGTAATATCTTCTTTTTTTAAAGTAGGTAAAGTTTTAAGTTCTTCTATCGTATCTTCTTTAGATTGATATTCAAATAATTCTTTATTTAAGTTAATTAAATCATCTACTTCTTTATCGCTCATTTTAGATTTAATGTCTTTCATTAAATCATCCATTTCCGTTTTCTTTACTGAATTAAACAAAGTAGATGGAACTAATTCAACTCTACTTACATATTCATTATTTAATATGTATTTATCTACTAGTTTTTCAAAATAGCCACTATCTATATTGTTTTTATAGAATTCAAAATCTTTTATCGATTCAAAAGATTTAATAATATCTAAATCATATGCGTAGCTATCTACAGCTTGGAATGTGTATATTAATCCTTTAGGAAGTCTACCAAAATCCTTTTCTTTTACTGAAAATTCTGAATGGTTAATCGATGCGAGTAAGCTCTTCTTATAGCTTCCTTCATCCATTATTTTCTTAATATGTTTTAGAATCTCTTTATATAAAATCTCTTTAGTTCCAGCGTTTGTTTTTTCTAAAACAAAGAATAATGCAGGAACAGTTGAACTATCATTATATTCAAAAGATATATCGCTACCTAAATTTAGATCCATTAGTTCTTTTTTAAGCAAGCTATCATTAGAATCCATTAAAGATTGTAATAAAAGATTAATAGCGCTATTATCTCTAACATTTGATACATGTTCAAGACCAAACGCTATTGATACATAATAATTATCTTTGGTGCTTTCTTCTTTAGAGATTCCATACTCTTTTATAAAATCTAAATCTTTATGTGGAGTTGGTATATCTAATTTAGTGGATAGTCCCTTCTTTTCATATTTAGATAGATATTCATCTTCTATGAACTTTAATTTTTCATTAACGTTCATATTTCCATATAAAACAATTATAGAATTTTCAGGAATATAATGTGTTTCATAGAATTCTTTATAATCTTCATATGTTAAATTAGGAATAATATCAGGATCGCCTCCTGAATTATATTCATATCCAGTCCCTTTATATAAAGATTCTAAAGTTGCTTGATAAAGAATTCTAGTAGGTGAGCTCATCGCACCTTTCATCTCATTATATACAACACCCTTATATATAGGATAATCATCCTTATTATTTAATTCTAAATGCCAACCTTCCTGTAAGAATGGTTTTGGGTCACTAATAGATAATGGACTAAATACCGCATCTAAATATACGCTCATTAGATTATCAAAATCTTTATCGTTTAATGATGCGATAGGATATAAAGTTTTATCAGTTGATGTCATCGCATTTAAGAATGTCGCCATCGATCCCTTAAGAAGATTAACAAATGGTTCTTTTAAAGGATATTTTTTAGATCCACAAAGAGTTGAATGTTCAATTATATGACATACACCTGTTGAATCATGAGGAAGAGTTTTAAATGCGATAGTGAATGTTTTATTATTATCAGTTGAATCTAGATAAACGATAGTTGCGCCTGATTTATCATGTGATAATTGATATAAAGTACAATCTATTTCTTCAATATATTTTTGATTAATTAATCTATATCCATATAAGTTATTTAAATCGATCATAGTTGTCTTTTTTAATAAAAGTACCTGCGTTTCAGGTACTTTTATTTAGTAATTTTTATTCTAGTGTAGGTCCATCTTTAACTAAAGCTTTACCTGCAGGGTTTCCTTCATATTTAGTGAAGTTCTTAATGAATCTCATAGATAAGTCTTTAGCTTTTGTTTCCCATTCAGATCTATCTTTATAAGTATCTCTTGGATCTAATATATTAGTATCAACACCATCAAGTACTGTAGGAACTTCTAAATTGAAATATGGAATCTTCTTTGTAGGAACGTTATTGATGTTTCCATTTAGAATTGCGTCGATGATACCTCTAGTATCTTTAATAGAAATTCTCTTTCCAGTTCCGTTCCATCCAGTATTAACTAGGTATGCTTTCGCTCCGCTCATTTCCATCTTTCTAACTAGTTCATGAGCGTATTTAGTTGGATGTAATTCAAGGAATGCTTGACCGAAACAAGCGCTAAATGTTGGAGTAGGTTCAGTGATTCCTCTTTCAGTTCCTGCGAGTTTAGCAGTAAAACCACTTAAGAAATAATATTGAGTTTGTCCAGGAGTTAAAATTGATACTGGAGGAAGAACTCCAAACGCATCAGCAGATAAGAATATAACTGATTTAGCCGCAGGAGCGTGAGAGATAGGTTTTACAATATTCTTAATATGGTCGATTGGATAAGATACTCTTGTGTTTTCTGTAACGCTCTTATCAGTAAAATCAATCTTTCCATCTTTATCTACAGTAACGTTTTCAAGTAGAGCGTTTCTTCTAATTGCGTTATAGATATCTGGTTCAGAATCTTTATCAAGGTTGATAACTTTAGCGTAACATCCACCTTCTAGGTTGAATACGCCATTATCATCCCATCCATGTTCATCATCACCAATTAGTAAACGTTTTGGATCGGTAGATAATGTAGTTTTACCAGTTCCAGATAATCCAAAGAATATAGCGGTATTTTCACCATTCATATCAGTGTTAGCGCTACAGTGCATTGATGCGATACCTTTAAGTGGCAAATAGTAGTTCATCATAGAGAACATACCTTTCTTCATTTCTCCACCATACCAAGTATTTAATATAATTTGTTCATGTGAAGTAATGTTGAATAATACTGCAGTTTCACTATTTAATCCTAATTCTTTATAGTTTTCAACTTTAGCTTTAGATGCGCAATATACTACGAAATTAGGTTCAAAGTTTTCAAGTTCTTTTTCTGTTGGTTTAATGAACATATTTCTAACGAAATGAGCTTGCCAGGCAACTTCCATTATGAATCTAACTGCCATTCTAGTATCTTCATTAGCGCCACAATATCCATCAACTACATATAATTTCTTGTTTGATAATTGTTTTCTAGCGATATCCATACAAGCATTCCAAGCTTCAATAGACGCTCTGTGGTTATCATTTTTATATTCATCAGTAGTCCACCAAACAGTGTCTTCTGAATTTTCATCTACTACAATAAATTTATCTTTTGGAGATCTACCAGTATATATACCAGTCATTACGTTTACCGCATCAAGTTCTGTAAGTTGTCCCTTATCAAAACCTGTTAAAGATGGATCCATTTCATCTTTGAATAGTTGTTCGTAAGATGGATTATATACCATTTCCTTACAATCATTAATTCCATACTTAGTTAAATCTATATTCTTCATTTATTCCTCCTTATATGTAAAATCCTTTTACATATTTCAAATATATTTTAAATATTTTGATTTTAAAAATCAATAAATATCACATAGTTTTTATTTTGCGTATATAAATAGATATTTTTAATCAACATTTGGAAAATAAAAAAGCTCATATAAATATTTCGCAATAATTAGAATCGATAAATCTTTAATCGATTCTTTTTCTTATTGTATAATAGAGTATGGCTACATATGAGATTAAACATTTAAAATCTATTGATATAAATGGTATGATTCATAATACTTATGCGTCTAATTTTTATGAACGAATAATGAA
>CALCVH010000138.1 GCA_937907585.1 uncultured Bacillota bacterium
CGGGAGCGGTAGCGCTTGATAAAGCCGCTAATACTAGTGAGAACGCTAAATCGATACCTAGAGCGAATCTACATAATATAAATACTATTATCGATGCGGCTAACGCTTCAAATAAAGTAATTATAATGACGCTTACGCCTGATTGTTTTAATTCTTTTAGTTTAAAATATTCTCCAGCTCCAAATGCGATAAAAGCTAGTGCGATATCGGTTAAAAAGCTCATCCCATCAATTACTCTATTTGGTATAATTCCGCTAATATTAGAATTTGGAAATAGAGTCCAGATAGGAACTAATAAGACACCAGTTAGAATATAAGCTGTAACATTTGGAAGCCTTAATAGTTTCGTTAATCTCGTCATTAAAAATCCACCAAATAATATGATGGCTATAGAAATTATGACAAGCGCAACGCTAGATTCAATATTAAGATTTTCAAGAATCTTTTCAATTAAAGAAACAGGCAAAACTTCCACCTCTTTTATCTAAATGATGTATTATTGTATTTTACAATAATAAAATATATATTTCAAGAGAAAACGTTTTCAATTTCAATTATTTACATTTTTTTACTTTTGAAATTTATAAATATCTAAAAAAATAGGATTTTTTCAATATATAAATATATGAAAAAAACTAAAAAAATAGTAAAATAGAATAAATGGTTTTTTATGTGATCATCTAAAGAGGCCTAAAATAAATGGATACAAAAGAAGTTAGTGTAAAAGAAAAGAAATACTTATCTATACTTGAAGTGTGGGCTTTATCATTTGGCGCCAGTGTTGGATGGGGTGCTTTCTTTATGCCTGGAAACACTTTTCTAAAACTATCTGGACCACTTGGATCTCTACTTGGAATGGTAATTGGCGCTATCATAATGATTATCATTGGTAGAAACTATCACTACATGATTTCAAGATACGATTCATCAGGCGGCGCATTTACTTATACAAGAAAAACACTTGGTGAAGATCATGGTTTTTTATGCGCTTGGTTCTTAATTATCACATATATATCTATCATATGGGCTAACGCAACTGCGGTTATATTATTTGCGAGATATTTATTTGGACCAATATTCCAGTTTGGATTCCATTACGCAATCGCTGGATACGATATATATTTTGGTGAATTACTTTTAAGTAGTTTAATAACTATCCTATCTTTTTTAAGTTGTCTATTTAAAAAGAAAATCGCATCAATCATACAATTAATATTTTCATCCCTCCTATTTATTGGTATTCTTACACTATTCTTTTTAGTGTTATTTGGTAGACCAGTTGAAACTAATATTACTCCACTATTTTCTACTGATAAGAATTATTTCTTCCAAATCTTTAGAATAGTTGCGCTCATGCCATGGGCATTTGTAGGATATGAATCAATATCTCATTCAACAGATGAATTTAAATTTGATAAGAAGAAGACATTCTCAATTATTATTGTTGCGGTAATAGTCATTATCATTTCATATATATTATTAACTATACTTTCTGTCTTAGTTTATCCTACCGCTTTTAATAGCTGGCATGAATATATATTCGCATTAAGCACTTTATCAGGTAATGAAGCATTACCAGTATTTTATGCGGTTGAAACAAGCGCTGGAAAAATTGGCTTAGTAATACTTGGTATAGCGATTATTTCTGGAATCATCACAGGTATCATCGGTAACTTAATATGTTCATCAAGATTAATCTATTCAATGGCTAAAGATGATTTTATTCCTAAATGGTTTAAAGTTACTAATAAAGAAGGAATTCCTAAAAACGCAATATTATTTATTCTTGTAGTAAGTTTAGCGATCCCTTTCTTTGGTAGAACCGCTATAAGTTGGATAGTTGATATATCTACTTTAGGCGCATCAATAGCGTATTTCTATATTTCTTTTTCAACATTTATTAATGCTAAAAAAGATAAGAATAAACCATATATGGCAACAGGCCTAATCGGTTTAATTCTATCTATAAGCCTTTTATTATTCTTAATGATTCCTAATATTTCTAGTGAATCAGGTATCGCATCTGAGTCATATTTCATCATAAGTGCTTGGGGAATATTAGGATTATTATTCTTTAGAATATTACTTTCTAAAAATAAAGATGAAGCAGATAGATTTGGTAACACATCAGTTGTATGGGTTACATTTATGTTACTAATATTCTTAACATTAACTTTATGGAATTACCATTCAGTACATAAAATTACTGAATCTAGCGCAGAAAGAATACAAGAACTATATTTAAATGAAGATGAATTAAGAATGACTATGACTGATGATGAATGGTTTAAGTATGAAAGTTCATTTATTAGTGATAGGAATAGTGATATAAATAGAGTTGTGGTCACAAATACCATTACTCAACTAGTATTAACATTCATATCAATCATCCTGATGTTTAGTATATATACTTTAATATCTAAGAATGAAAAGACTGCGCAGATAGAAAAGATTAAGGCTGAAGAAAAGAGTATGGCTAAAAGCGCATTCTTATTCAATATGAGCCACGATATTAGAACACCTATGAATTCTATTATTGGTTATCTTGAAATGGCACAAAAAGATAATGTACCAATTGAAAAAATAAAAGAATATCTAGGAATCATAGATAAATCAAGTAAATACATGTTGTCTCTACTTGATGATATTCTAGAGATGAGTCGAATTGAAAATGGGAAAATAGAACTCAACTATGAAGCAGCTAGTATCGATTCAATCGTTGATGGTGTAACAAAAGTATTCTCTCTTCAGATGGCTAAAAAAGATATCGAATTTAAAGTAGATGCGTTAGATATAAAAGATAGATTCGTAATGGTCGATATAAAAGCGTTAAATAGAATCCTTTATAACCTTATAAGTAACGCCTATAAATTCTCTAATCTTCAAGGAAAAGTAACTCTAATTATTAAAGAACTTGAAAGTTATGATACAAGCGCTAAATACATGTTTACCGTTAAAGATAATGGTATAGGCATGAAAGAAGAATTTGTATCTAAGATCTTTGAACCATTCGAAAGAGAAACAAGTTCAACTGAATCAAAAAGAGAAGGTACCGGACTTGGAATGGCTATTACTAAGAATCTAATAGATTTAATGAAAGGTGAAATAAATGTTAAAACTGAACTAGGAAAAGGAACTGAAATATCATTCACATTAAATCTAGAATTATCTAATAAAGATAGCGTTCAACATAACAACTATGTAGATGAAAACATAAGTATTGAAGGAATAAATGTTTTACTTGTCGAGGATGTTGAAATAAATAGAGCTATAGCGACACTTCTACTTGAAACATTAAACGTTAATGTTGAAGTAGCGGTAGATGGATTAGACGCATTAAACAAAATAAAAGAAAGTACCAATAATAAGTACGATATCATATTAATGGATGTTCAAATGCCTAATATGAATGGTTATGATGCGACTAAAGCGATAAGGAATATAGATTCACCTTACGCTAAAAGCGTTCCAATAATCGCAGTAACCGCTAACGTATTTGAAGAAGATATAAAAAGAGCTATCGATAGTGGTATGAATGACCACTTAGCTAAACCAATTAACCTAGATGAACTTGCTAACGTAATTAGAAAAAATCTAAAGAAGGAGGTGTAAGGCAAGATGAAGGAAAGAAAAATATTTGAAAATATAAGAAGACAAATTTTAGTCGTTGATGATGAAGAAATAAATAGGCTGATTTTAGGAAACATATTATCTATCGATTATGATGTTATATACGCATCTGATGGTAAAGAAGCATTAGAACAAATGCATCAAAATAAAGATATGTTATCATTAGTTTTATTAGATTTAATGATGCCTGAAATAAGCGGTCTAGAAGTATTAAAAATACTTAAAGATGATTCTGAATTATCTAATATCCCTGTCATTGTTGCGACAGTTGATAAAAAAAGTGAAATAGAAAGCCTTAACCTTGGAGCTGTTGACTTCATTCCTAAGCCTTATCCTGAAGCAGGTGTAATCTATGCTAGAGTTAAAAGGACTATTGAATTATTCGAAGATAAGAACATCATCGATTATACTGAAAGAGATCAATTAACTAAACTATATAATAAAGAATATTTCTTTAAATACGCTCTTAGCTTAGATAAGCACAATAAAGAACAATCAACAGATGCGATTATTTTAGATATTAGACATTTCCATATAATTATGGAAAGATTTGGTAGAGATTATGGAAATCAGATATTAATTAATATCGCAGAATACCTAAAAAATAAGATGATCAATATGGGAGGAATGGTATGTAGAAAAGAATCTGATACATTCTTACTATATGTTCCTCATATTGACGATATTGATTCATTCTATAATGAAATATCTAATATGAGTGAATTTGAATGGTCTAAAGATAGTAAAATCAAATTCAGAATGGGTGTATATCCTAATGCACCAAAAGACTTAGATATTGAAGTTAGATTCGATAGAGCTAAGATGGCTGCGGATTCTAATAGAAGAAATGAATCAATCAATATCTCTTTGTATGATGATAAATTAAGAGAAAAAGAATTATATGAAGAAGGTTTAATAGATGAATTTCCAAGAGCTTTAAAAAATAAAGAATTTAAAGTATATTATCAACCTAAATATAATATCCAAGGTGAATCACCAGTTCTATCAAGCGCTGAAGCGCTAGTTAGATGGATTCATCCAACATTAGGTATGGTATCACCTGGTGTATTTATTCCTTTATTAGAAAATAAAGGTTTAATAGAAGAATTAGATAAATATGTATGGAAGGAAGTAGGTAGACAAATAAGAAAATGGAAAGATGAACTAAACGTTACTATTCCTGTATCTGTAAACGTATCTAGAATAGATATGTATGACCATAACTTAGCAAACATATTTGAAAATATTATTAAGGAAAATAATATTAGTCATAATGAATTTATTCTTGAAATGACTGAATCTGCATATACTGAAGATTCAGATAACATCATTATGACAGTTAATAACTTAAGAAAACTTGGTTATAAAGTTGAAATGGATGACTTTGGTACAGGATATTCATCATTAAGCATGATATCTAGACTTCCAATAGACTGTATTAAATTAGATATGATATTTATTAGAAATGCATTCTTAGAAAGAGTAGATACTAAGATGGTTGAAATAATAATAGATATCGCATCTTATTTAAAAGTACCAGTAATCGCTGAAGGTGTAGAAACTAAAGAACAAGTGGAAGTATTAAAGAAGCTTGGTTGTGATATAGTTCAAGGATTCTATTTCTCTAAACCACTTCCACCAGAAGAATTTGAAATAAAAATAATAAAAAAGTAGAGGCAATATTCATGATGACTATAGATAATTTAAAGAAATTTGGCGCAAATACTACTGAAGGATTAGGAAGATGTTTAAATAATGAAATGTTATATCTAAGACTAGTAGGTAAGTTTTTAGAAGATACAAACATCTATGGATTAAAAGATGCTGTATTGAATAATGATCTAGATCAAGCTTTTGAAAAAGCTCACGCTTTAAAAGGAGTTTTATCCAACTTAGCTTTATCTCCATTAACAGAGATCATGGTTGAATTAACTGAAAATTTAAGAAATAGAAAAGCTATGGATTATATGCCTTTAATTGAAAACTATTTAACTAAATTAGAAGAATTAAAATCTTATAATAACTAGCCATATTAGAAGGTTTAATTATGGCGAAAATATTTTTAAATAAGTTTAAAGAATCAGCTTTAAGCATATTACCAGTTACTATAATAGTCTTTATACTTTCATTTACACCTATCGCTAGATTAGAAACTAATGAACAATTCACATTCTTAATTTGTGCGTTTTTACTAATTATTGGAATGGCGTTATTTAGCTTTGGTGTAGATTTTTCTATGTCCACAATGGGTGAAAAGATAGGTTCATCACTTATTAAAACTAAAAAACTATGGGTAATACTATTAGTAGTATTCCTAATGGGCTTATTAATAACTATTGCGGAACCTGACTTATCTGTTTTAGCTGATCAAATAAAAGAAGCGTTTAATGGAAATACATTAATACTAATTGTATCAGTTGGATTAGGTGTTGGAATATTCTTAATGCTTGGTGTAATAAAGATGTTAACTAAAACCAATTTATCAATGTTGTTAATGTTTTTCTACGCTATGTTATTTGCGTTTACCGCATTACTTATATTAAAAGGGAATGAAGCATTTTTATGCGTAGCCTTTGATAGTGGAGGTGTCACTACTGGACCAATAACTGTGCCTTTTATAATGGCTCTTGGTGTAGGTATCGCCGCAACTATTGGTGGTAGAGGACAAAAAGAGAATTCATTCGGATTAATTGCGCTATCAAGCGTTGGACCAATCCTAGTAGTTTTACTTTTAGGTTTATCAATCAATTCATCTAAATTAAATTCATCAATTATTACTGATAGAATAGATTCTTATCAAATAAGTGGTAATTTCTTCATTCACTTTTTAAGATCATTATTAGAAGAATCTAAAGGCGTATTAATCGCACTTGGATTAATTATAGTATTATTCTTAATAATAGACTTTATATTCATAAAACTACCTAAAGTAAAACTAGTTAAAATAGGTTTAGGATTACTATATACATTTATAGGATTAGTATTATTCTTAACAGCTGCTAAAGCAGGTTTCCTACCAATAGGATTTAAACTAGGAACATTAGTATCATCTAATAAAGCCGCACTAATTACTTTTGGATTCGCTTTAGGACTTGTAGTAGTGTTCGCTGAACCTGCGGTTCATATATTAACTAAACAAGTAGAAGAAGTTACTACTGGTGGTGTTAAAAAGCGCACATTATTAATCGCTTTAGCGATTGGTGTTGCGCTATCTATTCTTTTATCGATGATAAGGATAATATTTAATTTCTCTATATTATATTACCTTATTCCTGGATATCTAATTTCACTTGGTTTAGCTTTCTTAATCCCATCAATTTATACTGGTATTGCGTTTGACTCAGGTGGTGTTGCATCAGGACCATTAACTTCATCATTCGTGCTTCCATTCGCAATAGGTGCCTGTTATAATTTGAATCCTGAAAGCTTACTAAATAATGGATTTGGAATAGTTGCGATGGTCGCATTAACTCCACTAATCACAATCCAATTATTAGGTTTTAAATCTGTAATACAAAATAGGATGATCATCAAGAAGAGAATGAAACTTATTGTTTCATCTGATGATGAACAAATTATCAATTTTATGTAGGTGAAAATATGGCTGAAAAACTAACAAAAAAAGATAATAAAAACGATAATAACTTGATGGCTCCAATTAAATTAAAAATCCTAGTATCTATCGTAGATAGAAGAAAAACAGATTTCTATTTGTCTACTCTTGAAGGATATGGAATAAATATGCAGGAAGTAATATACGCTAATGGTACAACTCCAAGAAACATAATAGATTTATTAGGTATTCAAACAACCGATAAAGCAATCATCTTATCAATAGTACAAGAACAAAAGATTAAAGAAATATTAGCCGCATATGAAGATAAATATTTCTTAACTAAAAATGGAAAAGGCATAGCCTTTACCATCCCAATTAAATCTATGATTGGAGTAATGGTTTATCAATTCTTAGCTGGAATCGAGAGGGAATAATGTATGGAAGAATTAAAATATGAATTAATTATATGTATAGTAAATAGTGGATTCAATGAAGTGGTTATGAACGCCGCTAGAGAATATGGAGCTAAAGGCGGAACTGTAATAAACGCTAGAGGTACCGCAAATGAAGAAATTGTCTCTAGATTAAATTTCACAATCACTCCAGAAAAAGAAATTGTTTTACTTGTAGTAACAGAAGAGATTAAAGATAATGTCCTTCATGCATTATATAAAGCAGTAGGAATAAACCCAGAAAGCCAAGGAATAATCTTTACTGTACCTGTTGATGAAACTGCGGGTATCAACAAGAACTACGTTAAGAAACAAACGGAAGAAAACAATTAATAAATATCGATAAAAGCGTGATAATGAACTATCACGTTTTTATTTTATCACTCATTTTTACCACAAATCTGTCTAACAAAATACCACAAATCTGTCTAATGAATTGCCACAAATCTGTCTAACAAAATACCACAAATCTGTCTAATAAAACTTGACGATTACTCACAATTAAAATATAATATAAGTATAAAATAGAGGTGAACTATATGGAATATAGAAAGCGAATTATTGATAATCAATTTAATATAAGAATGGAAGCTTTAGGTGGAGTATTAATTGTTGGACCTAAAGGTTGTGGAAAAACAACAACAGGAAAACAAAAAGCAAAGACAGTTATTGAATTTCAAGATGAAGATAAAAGAGAAAATTTACTTCTAATCGCAAATACACATCCATCTGAATTATTAAAAGGAACAAAACCAATTTTATTTGATGAATGGCAAGACGCTCCAAAAATTTGGGGAGTAATAAGAAAAGACATTGATGACAATGATCTTTTTGGTGCGTACATTCTAACAGGTTCATCATCTCAAAAAGTTGAAACACCTCATACTGGTACACTAAGAATTTCAACATTAAAGATGTATCCTATGAGTTTGTATGAAAGTGGTGATTCAAATGGAAGCGTATCTTTAAATGCATTATTTAAAGGTCAACAATTTGAATCATGTAAATCAGATTTAACTATAGATGATATAAAAAATGTAATATGTAAAGGTGGCTGGCCAAGAGTTTTAAAAGTTAAAAATGAACAAGCTAAATATCAAATAGCGAAAGAAGTATATAATCAAACTTGTAACATTGATATTTCAAATATTGATGGTGCAAAAAAGAATCCTTTATTAGCGAAAGCTATTCTAAAATCATATGCGAGAAATATTTGTACAATGGCTGATACCAAAACAATTTATGATGATGTAGCTTCAAACTATGATATTTCAAACCAAACATTTTATAATTACACAAAAGCTTTAGAAGATTTATATATTATTGAAGATGTTGACGCATGGTGCCCAGCTATTAGATCAAAATCAGCGATTAGGGCGTCAAAAAAGAAAAATCTAGTAGATCCATCTATCGCATGCGCTGCATTAGAAATATCTCCAGATTATTTTGATGGTGATTATAAAACACTGGGATTCTTTTTTGAATCACTAGTAATACGTGATTTAAAAATATATTCTTCAGAACATAATGGCACAGTATCATATTACCATGATAGATATGGACTAGAAGCTGACGCAGTTCTTCATTTAGAAAATGGTAAATACGCATTAATCGAAATTAAATTAGGGCAATCTGAAGTTGATAAAGGCGCAGAACATTTATGCGAGATAGAAAAACTAATAAAAGAACATAATGAAAATGAAAAACAGGTCCCTCTTCGCTTGCCTGATTTAAAAATCGTAATTACTGGAACAGAATATGGATACAAGCGAGATGATGGTGTTTACGTCGTTCCAATTGGATGCCTTAAGGATTAACACTTCTTAGCCTATTTATTCTTCTATAATTAAAAGTTGATTTTATAAAGTTAGCAAAAGTTCTAAATATAAATGAAAAAATGCTGAAAAATAGAAGACAATAACTTATTAATAAGATATTAATAAAGCTCAAAAATAAAAAAACTACTACATTGTAAGAAATGGGAGCAAAAAATTATGAGGACTTGGGAAGATTTTAAAAAAGACGCTAAGGCAATTAACTCTAGCGTAAAAGAAGATATTGAGGAAATGGAAGCTTTAGCGGATATTGTTAGTTTAATCATTGAAAGAAGAATTGAACTTGGATATTCTCAAAAAGATCTATCTGAACTTTGTGGTTTACCACACTCTTCAATCTCTAGAATAGAAGCATGTACAGTAAAGCCTAAAGTGATGACACTAATTAAAATTATGACTCCACTTGGGTTAAAATTATCTGTTGTTAATGCTTAACTCATGATTTTAATTAAAAGAATCCTTACTTTAAAACCTAGTCTAAAGTATATGCAATAATAGCGTTTGCTTTGGGCTTTTTTATTATCATTATGTTGCTAATAATTTGTTCGTTATTTCAAAGTGCAATATAGTTAAAGATTTACGCTGATGAAGGGTGATAAGGTTATCAAGATTATATAACATCTTACCAACCTTAGATTGTTCATCTTTTTTTGGTAACAGAATTTCTATTTCCATAACTTTATTTTTTGAAATGTTAAATCTAGAAATGCCTTGAGCCAAAATTGTTACTGGCTTTCTAAATGAATTAGATCTTAGCAAATATCCAAAATAATAAGGATCAAAATCTATATTTGGTCTAAATCCAAAACAAAAGCTATTTAGATAGATATTTTGCCCATTTCCTAACCAAATTGAAGACATACCAACTTCTTCAGGTGTCTCTGATGATGTTGTAAAAAATACATCTCCATATTGAATTTGATTTTGAGAGTTATCAATTTCAATCAATTCTAAGAAATTAGTATCAGCAATTGGATTATTAAATATATTCAAATATGGAAGGAATTTTCCATCACCATGACCAAAGTCATCTGATGTCTTTCCTGATAATCCAGTAAAAGTTTTGCCAATTTCTCCAAGTTTACGCTGTTCCCAAGAATTAGTTTTTATATATATTGAATTAAATTTTTAGACTTTTATTGTTTTTTGCTCACGCTGATGAAGGGTGATAACTGAATCGAGTCGTTCCAACAGAGACGATATCTTTTGTTGTTCTACAAGAGAAGGGCTCATGTAAAACTCAATATCAGACATCACATTGTTCATTAACTTGGGATTACCAACTTTAGAAACATATTTCCATGCGATATTATTTAGAGCTTCCGCATTGGCCTTATTAGCCAAGCCTTCTTCAGAAAGCAATACACCGCAGACATTTGTGCAGTAAAAGCGTTCTTTTCTGTATCTAACTGTTCCTGCATTTGCACCATCAGTGGTCCATGTAATCGCCGAATCAAAAAGGTATTTATCGTAATATCCCATTAACCCCTCATTTAGCGTTTGAGATGAGTAGACAGGATATAAATAAGTTGAGTCAGGCGCTGGTCTGGTAAGTGGAGCAGCAAGGACATATCCTCTCGTTACTTTAAATACATCGGCAACTTTACGCTGTTCCCAAGAGTTTGAGAAAAAAACACACAATATATATTTTAAGATTACTGTTATATAGAGTTTTAAGAAAAATTGTGATAAAATAGTGATAAAGTTGAGGTATTTTATGAATTACGCTAAAAAGATTAAAGAGTATAGAGAAAAAGTTCTCATTACACAACAAGAATTAGCAAGATTATTAGAAGTTGGAATATCAAATGTATCTAGATGGGAACAAGGTCATTATGAACCAACTATGGAAACTAAAAGGAAATTAAAGAAACTTTTTGATGAAGCAGGGATAAAGGAGAACTGATATGAATAAACAAGAATTAGCTGCTCGAATTTGGGAATCAGCAAATAATATGCGTTCTAAAATTGAAGCAAATGAGTATAAAGATTATATTTTAGGATTTATTTTTTATAAATTTTTGTCTGATAAAGAAGAAAATTCTCTAAAAAAAGAAGGATGGGATGAAGATTCTTTAAAAGAATACTTAGTAGAAGATGACATTAAAGACCATCAAGATTTAGTAAAATATTGTAAAAAGAACTATGGATATTTCATTTCTTATAATAATCTTTTTTCAACTTGGTTAAAAGAAGATTTAAACTTCGATGTTTCTAATGTTAGCGTTGCGTTATCTTCTTTTACACGACACATAAATGAAAACCATAAAAAAGTATTTGATAAAATTTTTGATACTTTGGAAACAGGTCTAACAAAACTAGGCGATAACTCAGGTGCACAAACAAAAGCTATTAGAAGTTTGATACAGTTAATTGATCCTATTCCAATGGATGATAAACAAGGTTATGATGTTTTAGGCTTTATATATGAGTATTTAATTTCAAACTTTGCTGCAAATGCAGGAAAAAAAGCTGGTGAATTTTATACTCCACATGAAGTTTCTTTGGTTATGTCTGAAATTGTAGCTAATCATTTAAAAGATAGAGATTCAATTCAAATATATGATCCTACATCAGGTTCTGGTTCTTTACTGATTAATATTGGACAAAGTGTTTCTAAATATTTAAAAGATAAGAATAAAATAAAATATTTTGCTCAAGAATTAAAAGAAAATACATATTCTTTAACAAGAATGAACTTGGTTATGCGAGGAATAAAGCCAGAAAATATAGTAGCAAGATGTGGTGACACTTTAGCGGACGATTGGCCTTATTTCGAAGAAGGAAAGTTTTCTGAAACCTATGAAGCTTTATATGTTGATGCTGTGGTTTCAAATCCTCCATATTCTCAAAAATGGGAGCCACATGAAGATGCTAGATTTGCTGATTATGGTTTAGCACCTAAAAGTAAAGCTGATTATGCGTTTTTGCTTCATGATTTATATCATTTAAAACAAGATGGAATTATGACAATTGTATTGCCTCATGGAGTTTTATTTAGAGGCGGAGAAGAAGAAAGAATAAGAAGAAACTTAATTGAAAACGATAATATAGATGCTGTTATTGGCTTGCCTGCTAATATTTTCTTTGGGACAGGCATTCCTACCATAATTATGGTATTAAGAAAAAATAGAACAAATAATGATGTGCTAATTGTTGATGCATCAAAAGGTTTTGAAAAGATAGGAAAAAACAATAAGCTAAGAAGCTCTGATATCAAGAGAATAGTTGATACAGTTGTTAAGAGAGAAACTATTGATAAATATTCAAAACTAGTATCAAAAGATGAAATTAGAAATAACAATTATAATTTAAACATTCCAAGATATGTTGATTCAAGCGAAAAAGCAGAATCATTTGATTTATATGCTTCAATGTTTGGAGGAATTCCAAATAGCGAAATAAATGAATATAAAAAATATTGGGATACTTTCCCATCTTTAAAAGAACAATTATTTGAAAAAATAAATAATAATTATTCTTCAGTAAAAGTTGAAGATATAAAATCGTATATTTTAAATAATAATGGCGTAAAAGAATTTGTTGAAAAATATAATTTAGTTTTTGATTCTTTTGATAAGTATCTAGAAAATGAGTTAATTACAAATTATGAAAGTATAAATATATCAAAAGAAGAAAGTGTTATAGCACAGGATATTTTTAATAGAATTGAAAATATTTCTTTAATAGACAAATACAGTGCATATCAACTTTTAGATGATGACTGGAAACAAATTTCTGTAGATTTAGAAATTATTAAAACTGAGGGATTTGAAGTTACAAAGATTGTTGAACCTAATATGGTCACCAAGAAAAAGGATGGAAAAGATGTTGAGGTTCAAGAAGGATATATTGGCCGTATTATTCCTTTCGAATTGATTCAAAAAGAAAAATTATCAGATAAACTTGATTCTATATTAAAATGCGAACGCAGATTAGAAGAAATAAATTCTATGTATACTGAAACATTAGAAGAATTAACTGAAGAAGAAAAAGATGAACTTAGTTTTGCTTTAAATGATGATAAGGATTCGTTTGTTAACGCAGAAATAACTAAATTCGCAAAAAAACTAAAAGGTCAAAAGTTATCTGATGATTCTGTTGAATACAAATTAATTGAGTTGTCAAAAGTTATAGATGAAGAAAAAGACCTTAAAAAATCTTTAAAAATTCAACAAAGTGAAATTGAAATAGAAAGCAAAGAAACTATAGAAAACTTATCCGACGAAGAAGTTTTAACTTTATTAAAAAAGAAATGGATAAACCCATTATTATCTTCTCTTTCAAATCTTCCACAAATAGTTATCAGTGATTTTTCATCTAGACTCCAAAAGTTATCAAAAAAATATGAAACAACATATTTAGATTTAGATAACGAAATAAGAAAAACAGAAGAATCTTTAGCAGATATGATTGACGATTTAGAAGCCGATGAATTTGACAAAAAAGGCTTGATTGAGCTTCAAAAATTACTAAGAGGTGAATAAAATGTCTGAAAAAACATTAAAACCCCTAATAAGATTCAAAGGATTTACTGAAGCTTGGGAACAGCGTAATTGGAAAGATACTGTAGATATCTCTACTGAAATGGTAAATCCGCAATTGGAACAATATAAAAAACTTCTTCATA
>CALCVH010000139.1 GCA_937907585.1 uncultured Bacillota bacterium
ACAGCGTTGAAATTATGCGACATACTCGAGTGTAGTATCTATGATATTATCTCTAACAACAACAAATAAAATCGATAAGAAAGAAGGAAGTTATTATGAATATTAAATTTGAACAAATACCACTATTAGAGTGTAGTGATATTGAAGTTAAAGTAAAACAAGTAAGCGAGAAAGGTTGTGTGCTTCTTCTCTATAAGACAGCAAGAACTGATTATCGTATCTTGAATAAACTCTTTGGTCTTTATAATTGGAAATGCGACTACAAAGAAATTAAAGGAAATCTCTTTTGCACTATCTCTATCTACGATGAAGAAAAACACGAGTGGATAGAAAAGCAAAATGTAGGTATCGAAAGTCGAGAAGATGAAGAAGGCAACGAAAAGAAAGGCGAAGCAAGTGATAGTCTTAAAAGAGCAGGCTTTACTCTTGGCATAGGTCTTGAACTCTACAGCGCACCATTTATCTTCGTTAAGAGCGACAAAGTAGAAGTAGTCAAGAAAGATGACAAACGCTATGAACTCAAAGATAGATACGAGAAGTTCTATGTTAACGATATTGAATACGATGATGATAGAAAGATTAGTTATTTATCAATCGTTAACTCAAAGAAAGTAGTTGTTTACACTAATGGTCGCAAGAAATCTACTCTTGACACTAAAGCACCAAAAGAAGTGACAAGCGATGGCGAAGTTGTATTAAGCGAAGTAATGAAGCAAAAGATATTCGCTAAAGAAATCGAAGAACAAAAAGAAGATGAAGTGCCTTATCCTGAAGTTAAGAGCGATACAGCACCAAATGTTCTTTCAAAGTTAACTAGCGATAGATTAAATAGTTTATACAATGGCTTAACCGAAGAACAAAAACAAAAGTTCATCGCTTGGATACAAAACAAGTTCAACAAGTTCGCTATTAGAGAATTAAGCGAATTTGAAGCAATATTAAGTATTAACGCTTTAGAGAAATCTTTTGCGAAGAAATAAGAAAGAGAGATTATAAATTATGTATGAATTAGAATTAATTACAAACGAAAAAGATTTAATGACATTTACGAAAGAAAAGTCACAAGAAATCAAAGACTTATTAAAGTATGTTGAAAACGCTAAAAAAGTCGAAAAAGAAGTCAAAGACACTATTGAGAAAGCGATGACTAAAATCTATCTCGAAACAGGTCAAACAAAGATTGAAAGTAAGTTTGTTAATGTTGCTTATGTGCCTGCGACTACTACAACGAAATTCGATGAAAAAGCGTTCAAAGAAGATTATCCTGAACTTTACGAAAAATATCTAAAGACTTCATCAAAGAAGCAATCAATTAGAATTACAACTTACGATGAAGTTGAATAATGATTTTATCGACTTTAATGAAATAGAACATAGATACTTTATAAATAGCGTAGAGTTGCCGAGTGTCACTAGACTTATCTCTTGTATCTTTGGAAATATCTACGCTAGTGTATCTAGCACTATTCTACAAAGCGCAAGCGCATACGGAAGTAAAGTTCACGATGAAATAGACACTCACTTTAAAAACAACGCTCAAAACAGCGTTTTTGAAACAACTGAAGCAAGAATATTCTTTGAACAAATAGCGAAGAAGCATAACATTAAGTATATCGCTAGTGAAGAAGCAATCGCTATCAGTCGCAATAACAAATATATAGCGTGTGGTAAGTTCGATTTACTTTGTCTATATGATGATTGCTTAACGCTCATCGATTTCAAGACAACAAGCACTATTCACTTACAAGAAGTTATCTTACAACTTAACTCTTACGCTATAGGTCTTAAACAATTACTAGAAGATGAGTTCATCAAGATAGATTTAAAGAAGATAAAATTGCTAGTTATACAACTGAAAGAAACAAAGTATAATATTAAAGAGATACCTGTTATCGATGAAGAAATCGTATTGAATAAACTAGAGATTGCGAAAGACATTTATGAAAAAGAAACCGATAGAGTGCTTAACGAACAAGCACGAGTATTACAAAGTAGCGACTTGCATTAAAACTCGTAAAATAAAGTTTTGTGATAAATGTATTCGCTATGATGAGTGTATCGCACTATCTAACGCTATTGAAACAAGCGACTTATCATCGCTCAACGAATTAGATGAGTTAGTCGCTCGCAACAACGCTGAAAAAAAGAATACGATAAATATCTATAAGAAGTTGTTAGAACTAAAGAATAGACAGCAGTATTAACATACTGCTTTTTATTTTATTTAAAAAACTTCTTGCGCTCGCTTTTCTATGCTTTATAATAATAAGCGTAGATAACTTCTACGGAAAGAGAGAAAATTTATGAAAGCAACAACAAAAGTTTACAAAAACGCTACATTAGACATTAGAAGTTTAACCGATACTTACGGATATAAGAAAATTTTAGTATCACTTAACGGACACTTCGTTATGCAGGGTAAAAATGCCGAAAGTAACGAATTGTTTGAGAAAGCATTAAATGTTAAGTTTGATTATAGCGATAAGTTTTATCACTTTAATCTTGATAGCATTTATTTTAAAGATTGGGTTCTTTATATTAACGATTGCGCAATTAAAGAGTTTGCTGATATTTCTATTATAAGAATTATGCAACTCGTTTTAAGACCTATCACAAGTTACACTATTCGAGTTGTAAAATGTAATATTGACCACTACTACAATGCAAGTTGTTTTGAGTGGCAATATGCAACACAAGAAAGACTTTTAGAATATATCGAAGTTAAGAACAACGATGAACTTAAAAAAGAAATCAAAAAACTCACAAAAAAGTTTGAGAGCAAAAAAGAACACAATTATTGGTATGAACTTGGAATACTCGAAAATCGTGGCAAAAACTTTAACGCTTATGTTGATAAAATAAATGTTAATTTTACTAAAGACAATTTCGATGATGAAATTGCCGAAGCGTGTAAAATTCAATAAGAAAGAGAGAAAAGATTATGATTAAAAATATTAAAAGATTTTATTCTTTGTTTAACCACAATGGTTTTACTAAATATACATTTATCTCAAAAGACAAGATTGAAGCAAAAGATGATGACATTTTCGCTTGGGGAATTAAGAGATTGCAATATATCGAATACGAACATAATAGCGACTATTATGATTTAAAAAAGACTATTAGAACTATATTTAATATCGAGTATAACGATATACCAAATCTTATTTGGATATTAAATAGATATTATGTAATTAAATCGTATATATGTGATGATAATCATAATTATTGTATCACGCTAGAAAGTAAACACTAAAAATAAGAAAGAGAGATGATGATTATGGAAGAACAATTAAACTTATTTGAAGCATTAGGTTTTGAAGATGAACTGCTCAATGTTCAAGAGATTAAAAAACCTAACGAGAAAAACGATGATTTCTTTTACTTTAATCAAGATGAGATTATCGATGATTTAGTGAAAGAGTTTAGAACTTATAACAGCGTAGAAGATTATGTTAAAAACATTATGACAATACCTGTAGCGAAGTATCAGTTTAATCGTTTATGTCAAGGTTACAACGATGGCTATAATATATCGCTATTATTTAACCCTCATCGACTAGACACTAGCACAAAGACAAGCATATCGTTTTTTGAAGCATTAAACACTAGCGAAGTCTATAAAAGACAATTTGCTAGATATTGTGTCAAAGTCGCTAATAAAGTCGATTTAGAGCGTAATTTCTACAAGTATATTGGAATTGGTAGTGGTGGTATTCAATATGTAAATGAATTTCAGCCATATCTTGCTAGAGATATTTATAAAGCATATTGCAAAGATAACTTTAAAATTCTTGACCCTTGTAGTGGCTGGGGGGGGGAACATTAGGTCTCGCTTCTTGTATGTTTAAAAATATTGAGTATGTAACTAGCGACCCTAGTAAGAAAACTTATGAAGGTTTATTAAAGTTAAAAGAGTTCTTAAAACTAGGTGACAATTTCAAATATAACTGCTGTGGCTTTGAGAATTTAGAAGTTGAAGAAAACTACTTTGATTTTTGCTTCACAAGTCCACCATATTACGATACTGAAAGATACAGCGATGATGAAGAACAAAGTTATATCTCAAATAAGTCATATAACGAGTGGAAAGTTAACTTCTTATATGTTATGCTAGACAAGATACTTTACGCTCTTAAACCTAACGCTTATTGCTTGCTTAATGTAGGCAAAGTTAAATATCCTATCGATACTGATATTATAGATTATTTGAAATCAAAAAATATTAAGTGCGAGCAAGTGCTAGACTTTAGAATTGGTGGCTATGGCATTGGTGCAAGAACCGATGATGAAAATAAAGGCGAACCGTTTTTGATTTTTAGAAAGTGAGAATTAATATGCCTAGAGGAATTATATATACTGAACAATTCGATAGTGGCTATACAAACGATATAGCGATGAATTACGGACACAATACGCTTCATAAAGACAAAGGCGGAAACTATTATAGAACTGAAGAACAAACGAAAGATGATAGCAAGAAAAAACTTGATATTGATAAGTTGTTTAATGGCTGTTCAGCAAGTTACTTAATTGAGATAGAAAGCGAGAAATTATGAATAGAAAAGCAAAGAAAATTTATAAGCAATTAGAATATATGCTAGGCGATTTCGTAGCAGGTCTTATACTCGCTATATTGTGTGACTTGTTTTGCGAAATTGTTAAAGGCAAAGATATGATTGAGATGAGAAGTATTGAGATTAAGATTAATGACTTCTTCAGCGCAAAACACGATTTTACGAAAGACAGGTATTTAAAATGATTGAATTAGCGAATAGACAAATTAACAATAAACCTGATTGGTATTATGAGCGAGCGAAGAAATTAGGCTACGCTATCATCAAAGAAGCAGGAAGTGACTTTTGTCGAGCGTGGCAACTAGGCGATATTATCGAAGTCAAGCGACTAGAAAAGTTCATTGTAAGCGAATTTACAGCGATTATAACAGGATATGAACAAGACCCTATTTCGCTTATCGAAAAGTTAAAAGCAAAGTGCGAAGAACACTATGGCAATATTTACGATTTATCTCAAAAGAAACAAAGCGAAGAAGCAAAGCGCAAATTGTTTAATGAAAAATGCAAGAACTATAGGCAATATCGCTACATTATTACGATAGATGATAAGTATGTTCGTAATATCGCTAAAGGCAAAATTATTTATAATTCAGTTATCATCTACTTCACTTATCGCAAGAAAGAAGAACTTGTTGAGAAGATGAATAAACTCAATATCAAATACAATGTTAAATCAATTAGAAAGAACAAAATAAAATGACATACGAAGAAGCATTTGAATACATAACAACTTATGTTGTCAAAGAAGATGGCTCGATACATATTGAAGATATGAATAAATATCTTGAAGCGTGTAAAATTGTCGAGCAAGCGATTAAGAAATTACGAAGTAAAAATACTACTTGTTAAAAAAGTTCTTGTATAAATATTGACTATCGCTTATATTAATAGTGTCGATGAACTTCGATAGAAAGGCAGTCAATATGAGAAGAAAAAGACTATGGACTGAAATCTTTGAAGATTTAGATAAAGCACTTGCTTATCTAAAACAAGTCAAAGAAATCAATGGCTCACAAGTTCAAGTAGAACTTACCGAAGATTTAGCATTTAATTGCTATGTAGTAGAAACTTGGCAAGTAAGATAATATATCTTAAAGTGAAGCGATAACACTTAAAACACTACTTAAATTGAAAATTTAAAGAAAGAAGAAAGATTATGAAAGAATATCAAGTTAATGTAAGAACTGAAAAACAACTAGAGCATTTAAGAGTTTATGCGAAAAGCGAAAAGAAAGCACTTGAACTCGCTAATAATCTATATAGTGATTACCAAAAACACAAATTCGTAAAGACATACAAAATACTTAATATAGTAGAAACAAGAAAGGTAGGTTAGAAAGTATGTATATCGAAGAAGAAATTAAGTTAACAGCAAGACAAGAGTGGCTCTACAAATATCTTGTTGATAAAACATTTGTAGATAAGAAGATTGTGACTATTGAAGAAATCATTAACGATTACAATTTCTATAACAATATGAGAGATGATTTCGAACCTTATATATTCAACGATAAAGCGCACGATAAATGTATCGCTGTGAGAAACGATATTGATATTCTCAATCTCACTTTCTCGAAAGAACATATCATCTATATCAAAGGCGATTACACTTACAAGATTGCGACTACTAGAGAAGAAGTTAAAGAAATGCTAAAGCGTATCTATTATCGAGTAGCGTTCACTAAACTTAAAAAAGCAAGTAAACTCGTAGCGAAGATGAAGCGTGATAGTCTTATGCAATTAGTAGATAACGAAACGCTTGAACCACTTGAAGAAGCAGTCACAAAGTTCATCAGCGTATTCGAGAGCGATAACGATAATATCGACAAAGCGAAAAAAGAAGCACAATAAAGCGTGATTTAAGAAGTAGATAGTAAAATGTATTATCTACTTTTTTTTGCGCTTCTATGCGCTTATAATTTAAGTATCTTAAAAGAAAGCAGGTATTTATATAATGAGCCAAAAAAGAAAACCACCACTCTATCAAGTTGTTTGCAAGAGTGACAACCTAGTTTATTTTCAATCTACGAAGAAAGTTGATTGTGTCGATTTACTTCAAATAGCGTATTTTAAACTTCAAAGACCTAGTAGTGATTTTATCATTAGAAGAATTAACTCGTATAAGAAGAATAAGAGAATTTATTATGAAGATTGCGAAACTATTAGATAAAATATGTAACTCTAAAAATGAGTTCAATAAGAGCGAGATTGATTATCTCATCATTGAAAGCAAAGGTTTTGAGAAGCGAGAACTAAAGAAAATTAAATCTATCGTTCTCAACAATCAACAAGCGATTATGATGATGAAAGATGACACACTACTACAAATTATCAATAGCAAGAAGTTATTACGCTTCATCGCTATCTATTTGTGTGTGAACGATGATAGATAAAGATTACGCTATTAAAGTCTTAAAGAGCGTTCAATATCGTATGATTAAATATCAAGCGATTAACGAGCGCATAAATGCTTTGAAGTTATATGAAAAAGTCGCACCATCTCTAAACGCTATTAGCAAGCAAGAGATGATAAAAGAAGTGCTACAAGATGAGAAAGACAAGTCACTTGAAGATTATATCAAGTATCACGAGTTCAGCGTTAAAATACTCGAAAATGAAATAAATAGAGTGACTAAAGCAATCGACTTAATATCGAAGAAAGATAACGATTGCGCTACGATACTCTATCTCATCTACTTTCAACGAAAGACAAAGAGCGAGTGCGCTTCATATCTACGCTATGACAAAACAAAAGTCTATAAGTTATACGATGAAGCGATTAAACTATTCGCACAAGTTTATTAAATACACTTAACAATATCGAGAAATACGATATTATAATAAGTAGTTAAGATTAATACACCCATCTTGTCTTAACTGAACTTTCTTTCTTTCTTATTGATATTCTTGTTGCTTTCTCTACTAACAAGAAAAAGAACGCTCAATTACGAGCGTTTTCTTTTTGTGCTAATAAATTGCATAACTCTTGAATAAAAGTCGCTAATTTGAGCGTTTTTGAGAGAAATAGACTACTTTGCATTAATCTTCTTTGATAAGTCGATGATTTCTTCAACGATTTTTCTCGCTGAAGATACTAAAGACACTAATTTGAACTTCTCTTTAACTGCTTCAAGAACGAAGTTGAGTTTTTGTTCGCCTTTTAAACCACTTTCTTCAGCAATCTTCATTTGTTCTTCAACGAATTTTCTTAAATCGCCTTTAACGATAGATGAGATGATTGAGAAGATTGCACCTAATAGCGAGATGATTGCAACTGCTAATAAGATGATTTCTTTGATAGTAGCAATATCGATAGACATAGATTTAATTTCCTTTCTTAAATGCTGTATGTATAGATTTATTAGAGATATGATTGTCTAGTTTTTCTTCTAATAGCGATAGTCTTTTATCTAACTCGTTATTAGCGTTAGTAAGAGAAGTCATATCTTTCTTTAAATCTTGAACACCATCTTTGATATAGAGCAAGTCAACTTTCATCGAAGTAAAATCAGTTGCTTCTTGCTTTGTATCTTGTTTTTTGTTGCGAGCAAAAGCACAATAGCCAAAGTAGATAGAACACAACATTGAGATTGCGCTTAATATAGTTAATACGATTTCAAGATTACTCATAGTTTTCTTCTTCGCTTACATTATATAGTAAGATTAAAATTTGTTAATAAAAAGCACTCAAAGTCGAGTGCTTAATATTTAAGATGAGAATTATAGATATGTTATTGTATCTCTTGTTATTACTACTGGGTTTCCGTATTCAACGCTTGCTTCGGTTAAAACACCTGTATATTGCCAATAATAAACATAAGAAGGGTCGAAAGCAACGATAGTTTCATAGCCGTTATTACTATCGATAACATAAGCATTAATTCTTGTTTTTAACGCATCAAATAAATCACTAGAAGTTCTAATACTTCGAGGTGAATTATTAATAACTACGATAGTGTCATTATTAGATGTTTCGACTTCGTGTTTATACAAATTTGCGATTTTTAGTGAGTTGTATATTGTATCGCCCCAAGTATCGCCTTCCCCCCAAATTATTTGTCCATAATTAACAATATTAGTTCCATTATTATCGTTTGAAATAACAATCAATGTTTCTTGAACAGGTGAAGATAGAGCAATATAAGATATATAATTATCTTCATCGAAAATTGCACACGGAAATTTCATATTTTCGACTAGCGTGTCCATATCCGTATCGCTATCTATTACATATTTCGTAATAGTATTTTCATCTACATATTGTTTATTAACAATATCGTGTGGCGAGCGTTCTTCAGGTGTAAAATTTCCGTAATCAGTTAAAAGTGGTTTTAATATCGCTTCGCTTTCAAAGATATAATATAGAGTTTTACTACGATATTCGCTCGCATCTACTAATTCAAAAAACACAATAAAACCATCGTTACGGAAACGATACGCTGTTAATATATCATCATCGCTGTCGTATAAACATAAAAATGTATCATAATTATTTCTCACATCTACAACAACGAAAGCACCATCGCCACCTAGACTATCTAATGCTTCGCCTAAAGTGTCATCTTCATTAAATTTTAAAAGACATTTTTGACTACTATGTTCGTTAACCCACTTTTGAGTAGCGATAGTTTCGCCATCGAGAATATTAACTAATTGGTCAACTAAATCAATGCCGTATGTTTCTTCATTTGTGCGAAGGAAACTTGAAAATAAAGTGTTTCTAAATTCGCCACCAGTAAGAGTGACTAGCCAACCTTCTTTACTTAAAGCAATACAATTAAGTCCAAAACTTTCACCATCTTTTTCATAGTTAAAGATAGACATTTTAACAAGAAATTCGCCACTTTCATCATCGATAAAAGTATATGAACCTGTCTTGTTATCAACGAGTTTGAGAACTTCTTTTCTATAATCTTCTTTCTTAACTCTTACAACATTGTCAAATTCGTGTCTTAAAAAGTTAACAAGTTTTTCAGTAACTTCTTTATCGTTAACACCTGTTTGCTTTAAGAGTTCTAATTCTTTTTTATTAAGCATAATTTTTAAATTCCTTTCGTGTTTATTTATTATCAGTTTTGATAATTAATCTTTTTGACATACTCGCTTACATAATGAGTATAGTTTGCGAGTGCAGTATATTGAGTGCCATCGACACAACGAATAAAGACATTTGTTGTATTGCCACCTTGAACAAAGATTTCAAAGATTTGTTTGCCATTATATGTTCCTGTAGCGTTCACTCTTGATAGAGTATTACCACCTGATTGATATTGACAACCATAATTATAAATGTAGTTAATTAAATCATAAGCAGTAAGCACGCTTTCATTTGTAGAGAAAGTGCTAGAGTTCTTATAGTTCAATACGCTAAATGAGAAACGATTTTGTTCGTTACCTGTGAAGCGAATAGTAAGTGTATGCTCGTAGAGAGATTTCGCATAGAGCATATTGTTAGTATTAATTCTAACTTCTTCATCGTAATCAACATTTCTAGTATCATCGTTGACAGCGTATGCTTGAATACCACCAAGAGTTAAAGATGAAGCGACATTGATTGCGCCTGCAGGGACATAAACAAACGCTCTATTATTGCTATCAAGTTGAACAGGTCGATAATCGGTAGAAACATTTGTGTAACCTAAACGAATACCACCAACTTTATTATTAGTAGCAGTAATAGGACTAAACTTCCAATCGTTCCAAGTAGTAGTATCGTTATCTTGAAATTCAAGCCAATATGTATCGCCACTATCGAAATCGATTGTGTATGCGATGATAACACTTGTATCTACATAACTAACAAGTAATAACTTTGTAGTATCGCTACCTGTATCTTTGACAAAGTATGTTCCAACTTTATTATTGATAGCGTTTGAGATTGCATTAAATTTTCCTGCGTAATCATCATTGATATTAAGTTCAAGATATTTAAAGTGTTCGTAAGTATCTTTCATCGTTAACTTTGTATCATCAACATATTTCTTATTCACAATATCGTTATTGCTAGTAAATTGAGTTCTATTAATTGTATAGTAAGTTTTTGTGAAAGTAAGAGATTGAATAGTAATATCAAGAGTATTCGATGAAGCAGTTTGTCTATATAGATAATCATCGATTGTGCTTACTCGTAAAGAGTAAATGTTACCTGTAGTGTTATATAAATAACCAAGATAGAGATTGTTACCACCAAAGATTTGAACTGCTAAATCAGTCGGCACAAGTAAGAAAAATGTGTTTTTATCTACTTGATTATAGATTTCTCTTAAAGTAGTAGTGTGAGATACAAAAATTCTCTTAATAACAACGCTTGTAAGTCTAGCGATTGCTTCATCGACTTCAGTTGTAGAATAGTAAGTTGTAGAAACAAATTCACTTGCTACACTTGTTTCTAAATTATATGAGCGTTTTAAGACTTCGTAAGTAGATAAGTTGATAATCTCTTGCTCTTTAGTTGTAACGCTTGTAAATGCTTGATTTAAGAGATAATTAACACTATCTTTTGTGAAATAGAAGTATTGATTATCATTAGAAGCGTAAGTGTTTGCTAAATCTTCAAAAGACATTGAAGTAACACCTAAAATAACGATTGTAGTTGAACCTGTCTTAATTTCAAAGAAGTTGCTCTTTTCAACACGATAAGTTGTTTCAACGCTTGTTAAGACAAGAGTGTTATTTTTGAAGCAAGTAACACTAAAATATGAAAGTCCACTTACATTTAATGCGCTATTAGTAATTACTGAAAAGCCATTATTATAAGTCTTACCTTCAAATTCAAAACTTGTAGCGACTGCTTCGAGTTCTACAAGAGTATCATTACTTCTTCTAAAAGTGAGAGTAGCACTATCAAACGCTTCATCATTTTCAAAAGCGAATTTAATATCAAAAACTGCCACGCTGTTTTGAATAGCGTTAGCATTAGCATACTTTGTCAAGATTGTGCCATCTTGTTTATATATAATGTAAGTTGTATTCATAATTATAACTTTCAAATACTATTGTAATATAATTTTTCTATTCGTTAAGATTTAAGCGTTTATTCGATGAGAAAAAGTATAATGTTAACTCATCACTATTAATCGCTTTGTTAAATGCAATCAAGATATTATCGTTCTCATCAGTTATTGCAAAGCGTTCAACATTGATAACTCTTGAAAACTTAAAAGTGTATGAGCCATAGATACCATAGACTGAACTTGCATTGTGACTTGATAACACACAATCAGCGATATAATTATCTTGTTTTCTTTCGATGATAGAATAATCATAATCGCTTGTATGAACTTTTAACGCTTTGATTTTTGTAGAATTATCAATCAAGCAAGATTTATTTAATAAAGTATCGTTAACGATGATTTCTTTATCATACGCTAATACACAAATTTGATAGTTAAGAGCGAAGATTTCATTATCTCTTTTAAGATAGTGTAAATCTCTTACATTGATTGCTTCTCTTGTAGTTGCTTTACTATCTCTAATTAACGGAAAATCTTTGTTTAAATCTATTTCTTCGGTTAAGTCGAAACAATACTTTAATGAGATATAATCAGCGAAGCCATCATCTTTACAATAGATAGTTGATTTACTCAATACTTTAAATGCACTTACAATTCTATCTCTAGCATTTAAACTATCTTGATACTGAACTTCAAAGTTTAGTGTTGTGCCTGTCGAATAAGCGTGTAAAGGTATTTGAATATATTTGTAATCATAAGTATAGATATTATTTTCATTAGATAGATTTACTTCGTTTTCATTTATATCGTAATAGCGACTAGAGAAATACACTCGATTAATCGCTCTATCTCTTTGTTTAGAGAATAGCATAAAACGAGCAACATAAGAGTTGTAACAAACAAGACTTCTTAAATCGCTTTTATCTTCTAAAGATAAGTAAAGATAATCAGTATAAAGTTGATAACCTTTAGTCACAAGATTGTTATCGATTTGATAGAAACGCTTTTCGTTAAAGAGTTGTGTATTTTGATTAATCATATTGAAGTTCTTAACAAATTCGACATTAACAATAACACAATCTTCTTTTGTCGAGAAAGTAGTCTTAACAACATTAGCGATATAGCGTTCATTGTTATCATCGAGCCATATACTGCCTTTGCGAAGTCGAGTATCAAAAGATGATAACTTTAAAGTGCAAGTATATTTCTCATTACCTAACATAGAGAGATTAGAGAGCATATTTACACCCATACGATATAAATCAACGCTTGCACTATTAGAAGTAATTAACATATCGCCATTATGTTTAAAATCACGAGTTTCGACTGAAGTAACACCATCAGTTATAGCGTGATACTTAATATTTAATAAGACATTTACTCTATCTCTTAATTGATTGCCTAGATATTGGTCATCAACGATAATATGGTCATTACTTGTATATTGAGTTTCATTAAAGCCAAATTGAAAAGTCAAAGTCCACTCGGTTGTCATATAGAAAGTATCTTCGAGTTCGCCATCTTCATTAATATCTTGAAAACTGCAAAGTTCTACAATATTGCTATTTCTTGTATATTGAATAGTGTTAAATGTTGTAGGAAACACAGCGTTTGTTCGTGAAGCAGTAAATAGCGAAGATAACGATTTTTCGTAGATAACATAGCGATAATCAACAACGCTATTGATTGCATAAACATTGTAGTAAATGAATAAGCCAACATTATTGATATTCGCTTGAATATTACACACAGGAAAATCGACAATTTGACCTATCGCATTTTCTCTTTTAGCAAGTATCTTAATGCTATCAATATAATCAATATTAAAAGGTGTAACAAATTGATAATCATCTTTTCCAACTACACCATAATTCTTTGCTGTAATCTTTGCATAATCGTTATTAGATGGATAACTAATTGCTTTATCTTCTCTAGCGTTTTGATAATAAGTCATCAAACGATTTTCATAGTCTTTAGATGATAAAGAAGCAATCTTGTTATCAAATCGCATTTCGCTCGCTTCTTTAGAAATATCATTGACATACTCAATATCGAGATTGTTATCTTTATCAAGTGTAGGCAAGCCATCGACTACTTTTAAAACTTCGCTAACACACTCAAAAATGTTTTGATTATTGAAATACATATTAGGCGCAATAAAGTCTTTTAAATCACGATATAAATCGCTATCTTCTTTAATGTTGAAAGCATAGTCTTTTTTATCATTGATAAGTCTTGTATCTTGTTTGTCTTGTTCTCTTAAATCGAGAATAATATCGAGAAGTGAATAGTAGTAAACTTCAAGTTCAAGTTCGATACTTACATTAACAAGAGTTGTATATCCTGTTCTACTTGTATCGACACTATCTAGTTTATTAATTCTTAAACGATTTTCAGTATAGTAATCGATAGTTGTTCTAATTGCGAGATTATTTCTCACAGCGTTAGAAAAGAACTCTTTAATCGTATCTTTTGAATAATTAAAACTAACATTATTGTTTTCATCTACTTTCGCTATAAGATATGATTGAATAGTGCCAAGATAATCGACTGCTTCGATAACTAAATCAAAAGCGTTATGAGAAGCGTTAACAAACGGACTATTAGTATTGTATCTTCTACTTTCTAATTGAGTGCAAGGACACGCTTTAACTTGAATATTAACATTTGTGATACCTGCAATCTTTTCTCTTTTTGTAGGAAGAAAACTTTGAGCGTAAACAATCGCTTTATCAATTTGATTATTGAGATAGTTAGTTTCGTAACCACGAGAAAAAGGTATAAATCTATCATCGTAAGTATTATTTTCAACTCGACATACACCACTAGAATTTGTAACGATAGTCTTTCTTCTATATGTAGGTTGAACAAAAGATGAGTTTCTAATTTGTCGAGAGTTAAGTTCGCTAGTGTTTTGAGCAAGAAGAAAAGTGTGTAAGAAAATATCTTCTTTCTTCGATACTCTTTCAACATTGTCATCAATGATTACAAAGTTAAGACTTTCATCAGTATTTTCATCGTAAATTCTAAACTTTGTAAAAGGCGCATAAGGTTTTTCTCTATTGTTAAAAGCAAGAGTAATACTGCCATTGTCGAGCGTGCTATCTTGCACTTCAGTAATTGCGCTATTAGTCGCTACTCTTACTTCTTGTTCGTTAAGATAAAAATGTAGTTTCATAATTAAATACCTATCTTAATATTTCTCATTGTAGCACTACCTACTAGAGTTCTATTTTGTTCGATTTTTAAGTTTTCGTTTTGAATAAACCAAGAGTGGCGCATTTGATTAATCGCATAAGATACAGGGTTCATAATATTACGAATACCTGCTGAATAGTTATTAAAAGCCATAGCGTATTGATAGTGACCTGTATATGTTTCAATCGCATTAGTTGTCTTATCGACTATGCTATCCATAGTTTTACCAATCGCATAAACAAGAGCAACTGCAGGCATTACTTTACCAAGAAACGCTATACCCTGATTTACTAAACCTGAATATCCACTACTTGCGAAAGATGAGATACTACTCTTAACTTTAGTAAAAGTATCGAGTGCGCTTGTATCTCTTGTAGTTTCATCGATATTAGTGTTTTGCACAGGTTGATTGATAATAGGTCTTGTTTTATTGCTATCATCGACTTCGCTCGTAGCGTGTAAGTAAATATTATAGTCTTGCATAATTAGATACTACCTTTATCGATGAAAGAAAATGTATATGTTAATAAATCGCCTATGTTGATATTCTCATTTATTGATAATAAGACTTGCTCAACTTCTAGTTCATCATCTAAAAATTCGTATTCTTTAATGAGTTTAACATTTTCAATATCGTTAATTGCTCGTGAATTATAGAGAGCGATAAACTTCTTCCAAAACTCGTTATTCTTAACATAGCAAGAGATAGACTTTGCATAGTTAGAAATATTATTGATTGAAACAGCGTAATCATCGCCTATTAGTTGTTGTGATAAAGGGTTATTAGATAAACCATTACTGCTTTGATAATAGACTAGATAATCTTCGTAGTGTTTATTATCGTAATCAAACGCTAACTTGAATTTTATTCCATTTGAGAAAAAGAAGTTGTTTTGAGCGACATTTGTGAAATACATTGATATTCTAGCGATGACATAAAATTCGGTGTGTCTATCGACTTGTTTATCAAAGTAGTAAGACATAAACTCATTGAACTTCTCAAAGTTGAGTTGTTCGACTTGTGAGTAAATAGGCGCACTAGCGTTACTTATGCAATTAGTATTTGCGATTGTAATAGAAGCGCCTGCAAAACTAGAAGCAAAGTCATTTAAGAATTGCATAAACTTAATCTTATGTTCGATATTAAAGAAGAACGAAATATCACAAGATTGTGTAATCTCGCCTAAAGCAGGAATAGGTTGAAAACTGCCACTAGCATTATCAATATAGATAGGGATAAATTCTTTATTAATAATCTCATCATCGACTACGCTATCAAGAAAAGAAGCGTATGTTTTCGCTCTAAATAAGAGATTATATTTTTTGCTCGAAGATAGTTCGTTTGCTTTTTCTTCTATGTAGTGAGCAATATCATTAATATTCAACATAAGATTTTATCTTTCTATTCTATTTTATCAATTTCGTAGCGTTTGTTAATCTCGTTAATAATAAAGTTTATTGATTTAACTGAAATAAAACCTTTATGTTTAATAGAACCAGGGTGAAAGAAACCATCGAAGCGACCACCGATACCGAAAGGATAAGGTGTTAAATCGCCTTCAAAAGCGAAAGGTTGCCAAAAGTTAGTTCTACCAAACGCTTTAGGGATATTATGCGCTCGTGTGCCTTCTTCAAGATAAACAACATAAGGTGTAGTGCTTGCATTAAAGTTAATTCGAGCAGTATTGTAAATCTTGCCATCGTGTTGAGTGTGACCTATGTTTTGAGCAGTTGTATTACGCTTTAAAAGTCCTGTCGCATAAGGAAAAAAACCCTGTTTGACAAGACTATTTCTAATTGTTCTAGTTAATTGTAAGACATTAATTTCGTTACTCATAAGAGCATAATACCTTTAGGTGCATTTTCGATAATGTAATCATCATCAAATAAATCTTGTGCGAGATTACGAGTTTTATCTAAATAGACACCTGTTGAAGCAACGATTTTAACTTGACCTTTAAAGATGACTTTATCGTTAGGTGCAATCTCTACAGGTAGCGTATCTTGTGTGAATAATGAAATAGATACATTTTCATCGTATAAGCCATTTAAGATTTGATATGAGCGCACTTCTTTTTTTGTCGCTATTCGACACTTAAATTCGTATGGCTTATCTTCATAAGTAGATGAGTTCTTAACACGCTTAATCAAGACTGCTTTGTCATTGTGAGCGAACATAGGTTGTGACATATTAGTAATCATACCTTTCATATCTATCAGTCATCGTAGCGTATTTACTTGCTTGTGGAAATACACCTGCATATAGAACATTGATAGGTGTAGTAGCACTATTGATTTCGCTTTCGCTATCGATACAAATACGATTAAGTTTTTGTTGTTCACGAGATACGATGCCACCATTACTATAATCAATATTGACTTGTGTAGCGATACTTTCGTAGCCACTATCTAAATCAGCGAGAAGTTGAAAATACATAGCGTTACGAATAATCTCTTGACCTTCTTTTGTGCAGTTAAGATAAAACTCTAAAAACGCTTTGTTATGAGAGTTTGAGTGTTCGTAGATATAACGATAAATTGCATTTGAAATTGAAATCAATCTACGCTTCGCTATAGTTTCAGTTTTATATCTACCATCGAGAGCGTTTACTACTGCTAACTTCAAGACAAATTTATGAGATTTTTTATCATAAGTCATCTCATCAGTTTCAACAGGTTTGACAATTTGAATTTTAAACATAATTTATCTCTTTCTAATAAAATTACACTACTCTAAAGGATAAACTTGTAGTGTGAGAGTTTTTACCAAAGGAGACCATTATATGCCAATAGCATTAATTATTATGTAATTAAGCAGTAACTTTTTGAATTACTTTGACTTGTGTGCCATCACTTGCAACAGCGATAACTACAACATAATTGCCTGCAGTAAATGTGCCACTTGTAGCACTTCCACTTGTTAAAGAAGTGAAATCGCCATTATAAGCAACGCTGTCGGCTTCTTCTTTGAGAGTAGTGTTATAATATCCTAAAGCGACTTGTCCTGAAGCAGTAGCAGTAATAGAAGAAGTAGATAAAGCAGTAATAGAAACGCTTGGATAACTTCTTGAAGCAGGTGCTTTATTTCTTAAACTTGCTTCGACAACACCTGTAAGACCTTTGATTTCAGCAAAAGCGTTTGTGAAGCCATTGTTAATAGTATCGAAGATTAAGACATTACCTTTAGCGTACCAAGTTTCAAAACCCATACGAGTTAATGGTAAGATAGTAACACCTCTAAATGTTGTTGCTTTAACAACTTCGGTAGATTGAGGCATATAGACACCACGAGCGTTTGCATAATAAGATGAAACATAACCCATTAAGTTGTTTAATGCCCCGTGTGGTAAACCAAGATATTCACAGGCTAAATTCCATACTTGTTTTGAAGCGAGATGAACAGGCACACCATCGAAATCACCAACATAACCATTTTCTTCGATAGATGGTGTAGCACCCTGTGATAAGACACCTTTAGCGAGTAATTCGTAGGCTGTGTTTGCACCACCTAATACGAGAACACCTTTTTTAAAGAGATATGGTCTATATTTTGCTTGGAAAACGAAACAGCGACCTTTTCTAGGGAACATAGCAATATCGTGTTCTTCATCGCCATCATCTAATAAAGAGTTAGCGTTGAGTAATTCAAATTGAATATCAGTAGAACCTTCGCTAGTGTCAATAATAACTTGATTAACTTCGTTACCTGCCATTTCTTCTTGCCAAGTTTTTGCAACTTTACCAGCAATAGTCATAGCGTTAATGTTTAAGTTAACTTGGTCACCATAGTCTTTAACTTTTGCTTTGAGTAAGTCAACAGGTATCATATCCATATTGACATTTACTAAATCGATAGGTGTATCGAGAACGGTTAAAATGTCGATACCAACTTCAGCAGTTTCAACTTCTTTAGAACCTGCAGGTTTGTTTTGTCCGTTAATATCAGCACCTAATTCTCTTGCGCTTTGTTTTGTAGGTTTGACACGGATAACTCTAATTTGTGCGCTCTTTAAATCATCATTGATTGTAAAGCGTTGAGTAATACCACGCTCATCACCTTCGATTTGTCCTTGATAAATGTTTTCAAGTAATGTAGGTGTGAGAACTCTACGGGCAGCAATACCATTAATTTTAGGTGCGTTCCAATTTGTTAATAATTGTTCAGCCATAATATTTTATCCTTTCATATTTTAGAACATTACACCACCCATACCTTTGCGATTTAAGATACCTGCAGTTGTTTCTTCGATACCTTTATCGCTAGAACCTTCTCGTTTAAGACCGATTTCTTCTTTCGGTTTGACTTCGCCAAGAGATTTAATTAAATCTTCGAGATGAGATACTTTACTAGAGAACTCATCTAAAGACTTTTTAATTCTTTCGACTTCATCTTCGAGTGCGCTCTTTTTTTCTTCTTCTTTCTTTTCATCAGCATTAGGTTCTTCAACTTTCGCTTCTTCTTGTTTTTCTTCAATAACAGGTGCGATAGGTTCTTCAACCTTTGCTTCTTCTTGTTTTTCTTCGATGATAGGTTTTTTAACAGCAGGTTCTTTGACTTCTTCTTTGACTTCATCTTGTTTTTCTTCAATCACAGGTTTAGTCACAGGTTCAGTCTTTTCTTCTACTGCTTCTTGAACTTCATCGAAAGCACTTTGAGATAACTTGCCTTCTTCAACTAACGCTTCAAGTCTTTTTAATAATTCTTTATCCATTAGTTTTACCTTTATGACAAGTAGATTATCTATTGTTCTCTATCGTGAGAGAGCGAATAGTTAATTGCTTAACAACACTACACGCTAGACAATCTAATATTCTTTAAGCGATTTCTCGCTAAACTGAATATCAAAGTTAAAATTCACTTTCGTTATTTCAAGTTTATTTTAAGCGAAGTTTATTGTCTTGTTAATATTTTATTCGTTAAAAATAAAAAAATCGCTTTAAATAGCGTTTTTGAGCGAAAGAAAAGCACGCTCGCTCGCTTGTATAGGGGAAAATTATGAGAACAACAGCAAATTGCCAATTAATAAGAAGGTGAGTAAGCGTGCTATAGGTAAGAACAGCGCATAATTACTATGCGATATTATTATAACAAAGATGATGATGATAACAAGTGCGATTAATATTTATAGTTCGTTATTCGCTAAATTTTCTTTCTTAACATTGTCATCGAGCATTAAATCTTCAGCACCTTCATCTCTTACTTTAGTATAGAAATCTAGTGCTTGTTGATATGTTCTAAAAGACTTATGAAAAGCGTTATTGCCTTTATCGAAAGTGCCATAAACACTAAAGCGATGAGATGGCTTTAAGATATTGTCTTTCATTTCTTTATCATTAATGTTTTCGTAGGTTTTCATAAAGTAAATCTCTTACAAATATATTACAAAGAAATAATTTTTTTGTAAATAAAAAGCACTCGTTGAGAGTGCTAATTATAAGTTGTGAGATTAATTAATTCTATATGCGAATTTACCATTAGGTAGTTCGATTTCTTCGCCATCATAAGTGTTTAAGAAGTGAGCAACACCGTCCCATTTAATACACTCATCAACAATCTTATCAATATCAAGAGAAACATAGCCATCACGAATAAGTCTTGTTAAGTCATCATCACCAAAGTTATCACGATACCAACCAACATAATCATCTTCTCTACCATTTAAGTATTCGAGATAATCTTCTTTAATTCTTTCAAAGTTAGCACTTGAATTATCTTTTAAGACTTTATCGCCATACTCGTTTTCTTCGAGTTCATCATCGCTAACAATACCTTCATCGTATGCTTCTTCGATTAATCTACTTTCAAAGCCATTTCCTGCTTCGTTTTCAATATCATCGATATAGTAGTCATTGCTTTCTTCGTATGCTTCTCTAAACCAATCTTGGTCGAGCGCATTGTCGATTATCCAATCTTGAAAGTTCTCGGTAAATGCTTCAAGTCCCATATCATCAATATCATTTTCAATATTATCTCTAGCAGTTTCATACGCTTCTTCTTCAGTTAAGATAATATAATCGCCATCATCAGTTTCGATAACATCATCTCGATAACCTGTTCTTGCACCATCTAAATCAAGACCTGTCGCTTCTCTTAAAGCGTAATAGTCATCGTGTAAATCTTCATCGAGTTCGCTTAAATCAGCGTATCTCTTGTCACTAATATCGCCTGCAAAACTTTCTTCATCTTCGTAGAAATAGTCAGGGTTAATTTCGTAATCGCCTAGATATTCTTCATTGAACTTATCAAATGCTTCTTTAGAGCCACTAAACACAGCGTTTCTTTCATCGCCAAATTTGTTATATCCTTTGAAAGTTAAGCCATACTCTTTTGCTTCTTCAATATCTTCATCAGTAATATCATCTTGTGCATAAAGATAGAGAGAGTTTTTAGGTGCTTCTTTTTCGTAAGTGATAGTTCCACTCAAAACTTCGCCATAAGGTCGCCCTTGTTTTAATTCACTAATAGCAGTATCTAAATCTTTTCCTTTGAATTTATTAGAAAGTTCAGTTTTTCGCATTTCGGCTTCTTTAGTATCTAAATCATCAAAAACACCTTTAAACTTATCTTCTTTAGGTGTTTTTTGCTTATTCTCAAATTCTTTAATAGCAATATCATCGACTTCGCCTAAAGACTTTTTGCCTTTATTAAAATCTTGCTTTGCTTGTGCTAATTCTTTACTATCGCTATCTTTTGTTTTGAAATCAGCAAATAACTCTTTATCGCTTACATTGTCAAATTTTTGTGCCATATTTAATTTACCTTTCATCGTGTTCTTCACGCTACAGCAGTCTTTCGACAATATAATAGTAGCGTTTTGTTTATTATGTTACAAGAAGTTTTTAATCACTACTTGAATATAATCTTTGATTATTTTTTCAAATAAGAGTAAGGTCCTGTCTTGTTTTCATATTGTTCTTTAGCAAAGTTCATATAGATTTCTTGAAGTGCATTAAATCTATCTTGATATTCGCTATTCCACTTTTGGTTTGCTTGTTTCGTAGGCAATTTATCATATCCTTTGCTTTTCCACTCATCAAAAAGACCTTTCCATTGTTTTTCGGCTTCATCAATATCTTTTATCTTATCGTAGCCAAATTCTTTTTTTACATCACGATAAGGCATTTTTCTTAAATCAGCACCTAAATCGTAAATTTCTTTTTCGCTTACATTTTCAACAGGCTTCATAATTAGTTGTCCTTTAATTCTTGTTTTGCTTGTTTATGAATAGAGTTAGATAATTTCTCTTTATCTTCTTTGCTCATACGAGCAACACGCTCTTTTGCTTCTTTTTTAGAGCCAACGCTACCATTAGCAAAAAGCATTTCACGAAGTTGTTTATCGCTTAAATTATTGTAAGACATATATTTACCTTTCAAATTCGTTTCAATTCAATTACTAAATTGTTCTTTTTACAAAACTCTTTATATTGACTAATTTTAATTTTAATCTTTTTCTTCAATAAAGCAATTTTTCTCGTATTATTCGCTTTAATTTCTAAATCGAGTAAATCTTTCAAGTGTCTTATTTCTCGCTCTAATTCACGCTGTTTAGCGTTCAATTTACGAGATAATTCGATTTCTTTCTTCGTAAACTTTTCAGGCACAAGTGCTTCATCTTGAAATTTAAGCAAGTGGTGTCGGCAGTTAAAACCATTAATGATATTATTCTTGTAGCCATACTTATCGACTTGATTTTCGATAGCGATGAACGAATAAATCTTATGATGATTAATCTTATAACCTGTTTCTAGTTTGTCATTGATTGCAGGAAGCACTAAAGATACTAATTTACCCTGCCACTTACTACAACGCTCACTACAATCTTTGTGAGATGATAGCCAACGAAGTGTATCGACATTGAGCGAGCCATCTTCATTAAATGCTTTAGAAGTATCGACAACAGCGTTTTCATTACGAACAGGATTATCAAGACCTAGTTCATCATAAATATCATCTAGTCTATCGAGTTGAATTTCGTGTCTTAAATCTAGTTCGGCTTGCGCAAAGAAAGAGCGACCTTCACTTGATTTGAACTCATTATTAGCGAGTTCTTCTACTCGCTCTTGTAACTCTTTAGCGTATTGAACACCATCGAGTTGTCCGTATTCGCCTGTGTAGAAGTTCACAATCTCATCTATGTTAGTAATCTTATCTTCTTCGATAAGTTTCATCTTGCTATCGATTTTCTTTTCTTCTTTTTCAGTATCAAGTTTGAGTGCTTTCTTAATAGTCATCATAGAAGAAGTAGAGTTCTTCGCTTCATTAAAAGATGATGATAAGAATAGATACCACGCTATTGTATCGCTAAATAGTTCACGAGCGTATTTATCAATATCTAAATGCTCGATATTCGCTTTCTCGCACTCGTTTTTAAATGCTTTAGATAAACTAGCGACTGCAACTGAAACAACTGCTATGCTTGTCTTATTCATAGCAAAAACAAGCAACATTGTTTTCGCTTTTCGTTGATATTTCGTAACGATAGGAAGAAATTTGTTGCTTGTATCTTTATCAATAAAAGGATAACGAATATTCATAAACTATCCTAAATCAGCAAGTGACATACTAGCGAGTTGCTCTTTTTCACGCTGTTTTCGTTGAGTTTCAGCGTTTTCGAGATATGTTTCGATAGTCTTGTTATCTAAATCAGGATAGATTTCTTTTAGTGCTGTCTTATCATCTACGAAGCCATTATCTCTTAATGAAATCATACGCTGAATAATTCTATCTTTATTAACAAGTGAAGGTGTAGCAAATTTGATTTGAACTTCATCAGTATAACCATTTAAGCGAAGCACAAGATTAATAATATCGTTTAATGTATCTTCATAGTCGCTACGATGAGTTTCTATCCACTCGCTCGCTGTATCACTTTCTTCGTTGATTTCAGTCGCAGTTCTTTGATTAGCACTATTGTCTAAATAAGATGATAACACTCTAGGCGAGATACCGATTTTAGTAGCAATCTTACGAAGTATGTTATCTTGTGTTGTTTGCCACTCGGCTGTTCTAATATCAAATTGAAAGTTGAAAGGTCTATCTTTTTCAGGGTCAAGACCAGGTATTGATTGAATAACACCATTTTGGTCTAGTCCTGTAAATGAACTTGCATTATCGCCTATGTTACCAGCGTTCCAATGTTTAGGTGTGACAACTTGACCTTTGCCGTTATACATATCACGAATATACCAAGACCACGCTAAATCGAAAGCCATCAATTCGCTTAAAATAAGAGCGATTAAAGAGTTACCAAACATAGCACTAGGCATTGTAATATCTTGACCTTCATTTGTGAAAAGATAGACACCTAAAGTATCAGTAAATGGTAAAGTGATTTCTTCATTTACTCTAACTGCGCTATAGTCTTTTTTAATCTTGTCTTTAATATCTTGTGGTAGTTCTTCCCAAGAGATACCTTTTTGAACATTTAAGTCGCTTGCCATTAGTTCGGCTGTTAACATTTGACCTGTGTATCGATGAACTTTGTAACAAGCAACAGGTATGCGCTTCTCTTTAGTAAAAGTAACAATATCATCGCCTACTTTTTCTTCTTCTTCATAAGTTTCAGTCTTAAAGTAGCGTTCTTCAACTAAAAAGAAGTTGTTAGTGTTATGATTATTCGAGAGATTAGAATAACGCTTAATCATCGTAGTAGCGTGTGTAACATTGTTTCTAAAATCAGTTTCAAATAGACAATAGTCAAGTCTAATTGCTTCGAGCCAATACTCGCCACCAAGAGTTTTATTAATCTTCGCTAGAGCAGTGCCATTTGATAAACACCAAGTAACGATAGTTTTAATCGTATCACGAAGTTTAGTTTTTCTCGCCCACTTATCAGCGAATTTAATAGTGTCTTTCTTATCATCAACATTATCGTTCTTAAATGTAATTTGTTTGCCTACGATTTGTTTTGCTAAACCACCCATAATAGCACTTGCCATACGAGTTGAGAAAACACCATTAGTTGCATTGTGAAAGTCGATGACAAAGCCATCTAACCACTCACAAGTTCTTCTCACGATACGATAGTAATATTGCATATATGTAGGGTTAACAAAAGCATAAAATAAAGTGTTGTTAGCGTATGAGTAAGTGTTATTAACGCTAATACTACTTTGATTTAAAATAGGCGCAAGTTCGCCATTTTCAGTAATTTCGCTTTCAACTTGAATATTATCAGCCATAGATTGTTAACCTTTCAAAAGTAATTAGTTCTTTTCTTCTTCTTGAATAACTGCTTGTAAACCTTTAGTTCTTGCTTCAACAATATCATCTACAACTTTATCAGCGTTTTCACCATAGAGTTTTTCTACGATAGCAGTCGCTAATAATTCGAGATGATTAAGACTTTGAGCGATGAACTTTAAATACGCTAACTTATTGTTATCGTGTCTAAATTGTAATTGGTCTTTATCACGCTTTTTTAAATCTCTAATATCGACTTCGTTATTACCGATTTCGATAGAAGTTGCTTTGTAAGACTTGTTAAGTTCTTTCATTACTTCTTTCTTGTTATTGCCATCAACATACTCTTTGTTGCTGACATTAATGTTTTCTTTGTTCATTAATTTAATCTCACTTTCTTTATTAAATTTTAACGATTTTATTTCGCATTATCTAGTATAACATAATAGTCTTTTCTTTGTTTAGATAAAATCGATAACCAATTTACATTTAAGACATTTCTAAACCAATAACCTAAACCATAAGTAAGGCTGTCGGTATGGTCATTAGGTATCGTGTTATCGTATTTAGTGCCTGTCTTATCCCATAGAACGCTTGTAAGTTCTTCAACGAGTGGATATTTATTCGCTACGAATACTTGTTTAGCGTAGTTGTAATAACCACCATAATCAACGATGAAGCATTGATTACGAGAAAATGCGCCTATGACTTTATCAGCCATCGCTAGTTGTGTTTCTTTAGAGTAAGTAATAACTTGTGTCATTGGTCTTGCTTCAAAGAAATATCGCAAGTGTTTTGCTAATTCACTACCTGCAGGGTCACACACGAATAGAATAGGTATGAAGTTCAATCTATCGTTGAGATTGTAACGCTCACAAATATCTCTATAGAACCATTGACTAATAAAGTTCTTTGTAACGAAGTGACTACCAAATTGTCCGTTCTCGATAGGGTCATAAGTGAATACATTTAAGACTACACAAACACCATTTTCAAGTATAGCAATAGGCACACAAGTAGTTTTATCAACCGATGATGAACCATCGCAACCGATGATGACACCTTTTATCTTTGCTTTTAAGAAAGCGTAGCGACTATCAGTATTCCATTGTCCGTATTTAACATAGTGTATTTCAGGTTTAAAAGTGCTATAGACTGCACCAAAGCCACTATTGTTAGGTATTCCTTCATAGAACCAAAGATAGTGATTATAATCGATTAATTTGTCTTTTAAGATTTCTCGTTTATCTACTTCATTTAAGAAAGTCCATATATCTTTGTAAGTAGTGTGAATACATATAAAGTCACTATCGTTCTTCTTTCGTAGAGCGTATTGATTTATCCAATGAAAAGTTTGAGCAGGGGGGTTATAGATACGAATAAATCGCCAGTTCTTCATATTTAATCTTCTTCTTAAACTTGCTTCGGCTTGTGTCAATTCGTTTTCATTTTTAAGTTGTTGAGTTTCTTCGATGATAATCACGCTGAAAAGATGGTCAGGCATAAAACCTTTAGTTCTATCTTCATCGCCACTTATTCCTGTAAAATAGATAGTGCCTAGATTATTCTTTCTAATTATTCGTAAAGGCGATTTTAAGATAGTAAATTCGCTTTCTAGTTCATAATTAGAGATGAGCGATTTAAGTTCGTTATAAGATGAAGTTTCAATATCGCTATAGTTCGCTCTAGCAACTAGAATATCGCTATAAGGAAGATTGAAGCATAGTATTAAAGAGAGTATATAAGAGTTCTTTGATTTGCCTGATATTCTACCACCATCAACTAAAAAATTCTTATTCTTTTTTTCAAGAATAGGTCTATATACTTTAGGCATTTGTATAGTTAGTGTTCTACGCTTCATAATCAAGTTTTAAGACACTTCTTTACTTGTTAAGTGTAATTCATTAGCAAGTTGATTTTCTAGTGCTTGTATATCGTTTTTAATATCATCAGTTTCACTATTAACAAATTCAATTTCGACTTTCTCAATAGGTGCTTCTTTATTATGTTCACGCTCATAAGTTTCGTTATCAGTAATAACTTTGAAGATAGTAGAGAGTTGTTTGATTTTACTTTCGCAAGCAAAAGAATTTTTATCATCATCATTGTTTGAAAGATAGACTGAAATCATCTCATTAATAAGACCTTCTCTTGTTAATAAGTCATCATTTTTATTCAATTCTTTATCTTCTTTTTTCATAAACAACTTTCTTTTTTGAGTTTATTTTTTTATATTTTCTTGTGGATATTTTTAATACTATTAGAGTTATAAGATAAATCGTAAGTATTTATGTTATACGAGAATATTATTAACTATATTCACGAAACTAGATTTAACTTATAAAGTAATATCGTAGTGTAGTAAGTATAATTAACTTCAAAATTAATAATAAAAGTTTCTAATAATGAAAATTCATTATCTTATTACGCTCTTAATATATCACGATTTTCTTCTTAATCAAGTATTACAAATTAGATGACATAGAAGATTTTATATGCAACTTATTTTCATTACTATTAAAAAAGTTCTTGCACTATGATTTCAATGTATTATAATTAGTAGCGTAGAGATAAGTTCTACGGAAAGGAAGTTTGCATTATGACAAACAAAAAGTATTATTACGAAGTCTTATGGTATGAAGGAAAGGATATTGATAGCGCATTATCAACTGATTATGTCTATGAAGAATTTACTACATATCAAAAAGCAATCAGTTATTATCATCAACACAAGAACGATGAAAACAAGTATGGTTGGCTTGTAACAAAGCGTAACGAGTATGGCGAAATCGTTGAAACTTATATTTATTAAGAAAGAAAGATTTGTTATGAAGAAAAGAACATTAGAAGATTTACACTCTAAAGATATTGGTCATCGCAAGTTCGCTTCAGTTTGTGATTTGCTCATTGACAAAGGTCATAAAGTTACAAACATTGTCGAGTGCTATGAAAAGTTCAAATTTAATGTAGATGACTACTATTTCGAGTATAGTAAGAATTGGAAATCATCTACTAAAGAGTTCGTATCATATCTATTGAATATTCTTGATATGAAGAAGCGTATGAACGAGCGAAATTCAGGTATTTGGAAGTTCTAACAATAAGAACTAGAAAGAGAGAATTATTATGACTATGTATTACGCTGTGATTTATTGCAAAGACAATACTATTCATTTATGGCAAAGCGAAACAAAAGAAGCGTGCGAAACGAAGTTGTTTAACTTAATGAAAGACAAACGAGTTTACGATAGAGTTGAGCGCACTACAATCATCAAGAGAGAACTTAAAGATGATAATAAATTTATCTTCGGTAGTCCTGCTTCACTTGATATTAAAACGAAGTTTGACAAAGCATTAAAGAAGCATAAAGTCGAGTTCGAGATTGAAAGCGACTAAAAAGTTTCTTGTTGCAAGTGTTAAGAAAGTTTTATATAATTATTAATGTAGAGATATGCTCTATAGAAAGGAAGTGATTAAATGCTATTTGTGTTCGCTGATGGTGGTCGCTCTAAATACTTCAAAGGTAGAACAGGCGATTGTGTCACTCGTGCGATATGCAACGCTACAGGTCTTGACTATAAGAAAGTATATGATGACTTGAACGCTCTTGCTAAAACTGAAAGAACAGGCAAGCGCAAACACAAGAAGTCAAATAGTCGAACAGGTGTGTATAAGAGAACATTTCACAAGTATCTCGAAAGTATCGGTTACAAGTGGCAAGCAACAATGAACATAGGAACAGGCTGTCGAGTGCATTTATGTAAAGATGAACTACCTAATGGTGTCATCATCGTATCACTATCATCTCATCTTACTTGTGTTAAAAATGGTGTGCTATACGATACTTACGATTGCAGTAGAGATGAAACTCGCTGTGTCTATGGCTACTTCTATAAAGACTAGAAGATAACGAGTTTAGTGCTTCTCGTTCATCAAAAAGCACTTCAAAAGAAAGAAGGTTATTATGAGACAATTTACTGATTTACAAAGTCATCAATTAGATAAACTACAAAATTTTCTCGCTAGTGCGATGAGTGAACTTATTATGCTTCGTTTAGAGAGTGTTCAAAGCAACGCTGAACGAAAGAAAGATATGATGATTAAACTTCAAAAAGATTTACAAAAAGCACACGCTTACTTTGAGAGAGTTACTGCTCTTTGCAATACCGAAGAAAATATTGTCACAACTATTCACTATCAAGATGATGAAGATAGATATAAAGAGCGTGATATTAGCGTTGGCGATTTATGTGAGTATCTCGGCTTCGATAGAAACGAGATTAATTGCAAAGCGTTATACTTTAATTGCGATAAGTTCGTTAACGAAGTAATCAAAGAAAAAGATTTCAAAGATTACTTCATCGAATAGAAAGCGAGAACACTATGAGAAGCGTATATACTTATGACTATTGTAGAAAGTGCATTTACAAAGTTAATTGCATTATCAAGAGAGATGATGATGAACTCTATTGTGAGTTCTACCAAGAAGATGAAGAAAGAGAGAGTGAAGCAAACGATTATGAAGCATATTATAACAAAAGGTAATATATACGAAGTCAACGAAGATGAAGTCAACGCTAATAAAGGTTTAGAAGCGTTAGAAAGATTAATGGCTAACTATTATGAAATGTGTTTAGACACAGGGTGCAATGATGACCAATATCAAAGATATAATAATAAAGATAGCGAAAGAGCCATTATTGAAAAAGAACTTAAAGCATTAAATATTATTCTCGATTTTTGTGATATTTGTGTTTATAGAAATAGACTAGGACAATGTTTTTTAAAAATTGGAAATTATTTAAGTGCTATATCGAAAGAAAATTACGATTTATTAAAAGAGGTATTGTTATGAGATTAACTTATAAATATGAAAATAGTAATGACTATGGTTCTATTGAATTAAAAAACCTACCACCTGACCCTTACATTAGTAGATACACTAGATTTGAACTTATTGATAATGCTTTTCAAAAAATAAGAACTAAACTCGGTCAAATAGAAGATATACTCGAAGAATTTAATATCAACGATATAAACGAGTTAAGAACTTGTTTAGAGAATGAGCGAAAAGGAACTAAATACTTTGAAGATTGGTGGAATAAGAGATTTGAAGAATTATTGAAGCCAAAAGTAGAAGTATTAAAGATTATTAAAGAGAAAGAAGTCGATATTTGGGCGATTAAATATTGTTCAAGTCTTAAACAATATAATTGTAAAGAAGATGGTAGAGCAAGATTAACCCAAGAAGAATATGATTTATTAAGAAAGGAGTTATTATGAAATCAATTTTAATTAGTATCAAGCCAAAATATGTAGCCAAAATCTTAAATGGCGAAAAGACCATAGAAATTAGAAAGACTATGCCTAAATGCGACTTACCTATTGATGTGTATATCTACTGCACAAAAGATAAGAAAAGTGGCTTGCATTATAGCAAAGAATATGGTGCATTTAACGATTTAGTGAATAATTGTGAACACTACTCTACTATTGGAGATGGCTGTGGCAAAGTAGTCGCAAAATTCACGCTTAATAATGTGGAAGAAATTAAGTGGCATAGAGAAAGTGTGACAAATCTTGATTATTATAGAATTGAAGAACAACTTGAAAACGAAAAATTATTAGATAAATCTTGTTTATCTATGAGAGAACTAAAAGATTACTTAAAAATAAAAGGTTATTACGGAGATAATCTTGGTTGGCAATTTAAGTTAGGTTATGCTTGGCATATCTCAAATCTTGTAATCTTTGATAAACCAAAAAAGTTGAGTGAATTTGAAAAAGTAGGAAGTTATAACAACTCTACTATCAAATGCAAGAAAAAAGAACAAGGTAGATGCAATTATGGTAAAAGTGAATTTACAGGGAAATGGGTTGGTTGTGAGAAAGCAAGATTGACCAAAGCGCCACAAAGTTGGTGTTATGTGGAGACATTATTATGAGCGAAACAAATAAGTTTATATTTATCATCGAATATCACCCTGTTAACAGCGATGACAAGCAGTATATCAATGTTAGTTATGTATTCTCGAAAGAAGATGAACTAACTACTACAAATAACATTATGTGCGCTTCAATATTCTCATCAATCGATATAGCGTTCAATTATGTTGTCGATATTTGTCAAAGATACAAACACTTAAAAACTACTGATTTTCTCGTAAAACAATACGAAGAAATAATCTAAAGAAGAAAGGAAGGAAACTACAATGTCTTTATTTAAGAAAAAAACAACGAAATTAGAAGATTTAATCAATGCGCTTAATAATTTCAAGCAAGACACTAATTGTGCATTTGTAAAAGTCTATTTCTACGATGAGAATACTTACACTATTAAAATCATCGATGAGAACGAAAAACTAATTAAAGCGTTTAGAACAAAGAACAATGTTAAATATAAATCGTTTGATATTGTCGAACACAATAAAAAAGTATCTTGCAAGCGTTCAAATAAATCTTTATAATTAGAGTATGAAAAAAGTTAGAATTGTCAAATATTATCTCGATGATAGTGACATTAAAATCATCGACTTGCTACTCAAAGAAAAGAAGTTAACAAAGTTTGAGTTTTGCAAGATGAACAAGTTAAGTCGCACAGCGTTCTATGACTTGCTCGCAGGTAAGTTCGCTCTTACACAAAGAGTTGCTGAAGCACTTGATAAAACTCTAGGCACTAACTATCTTCAGGTCTTTGCATAAGTGATGAAGTGACAAAAAATTCGTACTTTTTCAATCATCATCTATTATGTTGTCTATATTTTTTTGCAAAGCAGTTGTCTAGCGTAGCAACGATAAATAAATACGCTACTTGAAAGGAAGTGATAAAGTGTATCAAATCAACAAAAGAGCAGTAAAAAAACTATTAGTCGAGAAAGACTTAAAAGTTACTCAATTATGCAAGTTATTAAATATCACAACAATTACATTTTATACGATAGTTAATAACACTCATCGCACTTATCTCGACACAGCGTTGAAATTATGCGACATACTCGAGTGTAGTATCTATGATATTATCTCTAACAACAACAAATAAAATCGATAAGAAAGAAGGAAGTTATTATGAATATTAAATTTGAACAAATACCACTATTAGAGTGTAGTGATATTGAAGTTAAAGTAAAACAAGTAAGCGAGAAAGGTTGTGTGCTTCTTCTCTATAAGACAGCAAGAACTGATTATCGTATCTTGAATAAACTCTTTGGTCTTTATAATTGGAAATGCGACTACAAAGAAATTAAAGGAAATCTCTTTTGCACTATCTCTATCTACGATGAAGAAAAACACGAGTGGATAGAAAAGCAAAATGTAGGTATCGAAAGTCGAGAAGATGAAGAAGGCAACGAAAAGAAAGGCGAAGCAAG
>CALCVH010000140.1 GCA_937907585.1 uncultured Bacillota bacterium
GGTTTTCTATCATATGGATGATGGTATTCTATGGTATTTCACTATTTGGCTCTATAGTGTTCCCTTCATTCTTCTTAAAGATATTTATTAAAGAATCTGAAGAGATTAATTTAGAAGCCGCAATACTCGCAGGAAAAGAACGATTATTAATAATGGGAAGCACTTATTTTATAGATGGACTAATGGATATTAATGGTTCATATTTAAGAGGTTTAAAGAGATCTACTCCTCCAGCAATAGTAACAATCATCGGTTGTACAGGACTTAGAATATTATTCTTATCTACATTATTCCAAGTAGAATACTTCCACAATATTTTCTGGTTATACGCAGTGATGCCTATGAGTTGGATACTAGTAAATATAGTGTATTTAATAATCATTCCTCCAATGGAAAAGAAACAGTTCTCATTAATAGAAGGGCCTGATCCAACAGTAGCTTTTTAGGAGGCAGTATGTTTGATTTTTATAATAAAACTAAAGAGCGTATGATTAGATACGCTATGATTAATACAACCTCTATGCCTAATAGCGGTAAAACTCCATCTACAGAATGTCAATTTCATTTAGCGAGAATCTTAAAGGATGAACTAATTAAAATAGGCGCAAGAGATGTATATTTAGATGAAACTAATTGTCTAGTATACGCAAAAATACACTCTAATATTGATAAAGATGTGATCAAAGTGGGATTTATCGCTCATTTAGATACATCACCAGATGTGAGTGGAGAAAATGTTAAACCATGGGTTTTAGAAAACTATAGAGGTGGAGACATTATAATAGGTAGAAATCCTGATGTTGTAATGAGAGAAGAAGATTTTCCAGTACTTAAAAAATACCATAATCAAGATCTGATTTTTTCTGATGGTACAACGCTTTTAGGTGGAGACGATAAAGCTGCGATAAGCTCAATTATGACCTTCATAGAATATCTTAATGAACATAAAGAAATAAAACATGGTGAAATAGATATCGCATTCACTCCTGATGAAGAAGTGGGAGGTCTTGCTAAAGATTTAGATTTTAATAGATTTGGCGCACAAATTGCTTACACTGTCGATGGAGATTCACTGGGTGTATACTCAGATGAAACATTTAATGCGATAGAAGCACAACTGACTATTACTGGTAAAAATGTTCATCCAGGTACCGCTAAAGGTATTATGAAAAACTCTATTATGATATCTAATGAAATAATAAATATGCTTCCAGAAAATGAGAAACCAGAAACTACTAGCGGAAGAGAAGGATTTTATCATCCTCATTATATTAGCGGTAACGTTGAATCTACAAAACTATATATTCTTTTAAGAGACCATGACTATCAAAAATTCGAAGATAGAAAAGAATATATAAGATCTATTGTTAATAAGCTAAATAAAAAATATGGTGATGGTACCATAGAACTAGAATATAAAAATGGATATTCATCCATGAAAAGAGTCGTAGATAAATATCCATATATGATTAATGAATTAGTCGAATCCATTAAAGATGCGAATGTCAATCCAGTTCATCTAGCCTTTAGAGGTGGGACTGATGGAAGTTCAATATCAAGTAGAGGCCTTCCTTGTCCTAACATTAGCGCTGGATATGAAAACGCCCATTCTAAATATGAGTTTGTTTCAATTAATTCAATGGTAAAAAATGTAGAAATTCTAACTAATTTAGTTAAAAGATTATCAAGGATAAGTGAAGAATAATAACCATAGTTAAGGCCACTGGCCTTTTTCTATTTTATTTCCACTTCAATTTCTTTATTACAATTTCTACATAGGGTGTGTACTCTTCTTTTAGGAAATTTATTGAATAATAAAGCGCTACCGCAATGTGGGCATTTAATTTTTATAGTATCTTTTTTATTAATATCTTTTTTCATATGTTAATTCCTCTTTGTTCATTCAAAATTTTATCACATTAACAATATAAGCATATTGTTTCTTGAGATAAAATGTCAAAAATATGAATTATATAATATAATTATATTGTAGAGGTAGTTTATAATGAATTTAAAGAATGCTCATGGATTGGATGAAGAAGAACTAAAAACATATAAGTCTATTATTACTACAGATATTTATAGTATTGCGGAATATGTACCAACTAGTAAAAAAATGCATTCGTTTTATCATAATCATGAAGCATATGAATTCATTATTCCATTTAATACTATTCCATTATTAATCTATAATAAAGCTAATTATATTGGCGAAGTTGGCTATTGTTATCCTGTTAATCCAGATGTAGAACATGGTATTGAATATGAATTAAATTCGCATCTTTTATCTATTGTTGTAGATAAAGATTTTATGGAAAAAACAAAAGATAGATTAGGATATCATAATAAGTATTTCTATACTAGATTTTTAGTATCTAGGGAGCTTACTCAAACATTAAACGAATTTAAAACTAGTTTAAACAATAACTTGATGATAAAAGCGATAGATATACTAGTTAATGATGGACTTAAAGATGGAATAGACAATAGAAGACCAACGAAAAACTATTTTAAAAAGATTAAGTCAAGCATTCTTTATATGTCTAATAATTACGCTAATCCTAATTTAACTATTAAAGAAATAGCTGAGATGAGTGAATATTCATATACATATTTCACTAAAGCATTCACTAAGTATATGCATGATACTCCTGTAGATCATTTAAATAAATTAAGGCTTTCTAAAGCAAAAGAACTAATGAAAGATAAAAATTTATCATTTAAAGAGATCGCAATTAGATGTGGATTTAAAAACGCATCATCATTCACAGAATCTTTCAAAAGAATAATAGGTATTTTGCCTAAAGAATATAAAAATAAATATTTATAAAATTCAAATTTTTGACATAACGTTTTTATAGAACAATTATATAAAAAATGCATGTGCTAAAATTATCATAGGAGGCAGCCTATGAGAAAGATAGCACATTTGTTTTCTATACTATTAATATTTGGATTAATATTTACACTCACTTCATGTTCACTTTCAAGTATATTATCTGATGTTAACAGCACAGTTAATAGTTTAATTGTTGAGCTTGAAGGTTTTGATAGTAATGGACATTTTAAAAAGGATACAACATACCACGTTAACGGAAATATGTCATATGAAGAGAATATAACATATTATTCTTTAGATTATATATTTGGTAGTGATGGTAAGTTAAAGATAATTGATTTATCTAAAAAAGAAGAAGATAAATATTATGATTATGTGGTAATAAACAATCTAATAAAAATAACATCTAATGGAGTTGATGAATACCTAGATATATATGGCGATGTAATCGCTATACCAGTCGAATTAACTTTAAATAATAAAAGAATATACCTTGGATCAGTTGTAGGAACAAAAGATGGCGTAGTTGTCAGTGAAAAGTCAAAAAGTATAGCTGGATATCATATCGAATTAAATGTTTCTAAAGATGATGTACCTGCAGTATTAACCGGAAGTAATACATCAAAAGGAATGTATTATAAGATATATCAAAATGGTGTATTAGATACTAATTCTAAAGGTGAATACAGATATTATTATTTAAATGCTGACCAAGTACC
>CALCVH010000141.1 GCA_937907585.1 uncultured Bacillota bacterium
ACTTACAAAAGAAGAAATAGAGATATTTAAAAGAGAATATGAATAGAATATTTGATTATCTAGATAAATCTAAATTTAGATCTTCATTTCATTTAAAGAAAAATGATTTTAAATATATAAATAGAATTGGATTAGATAAAATCAAAGAACATGCGTATGATTTTATAATTAATAGATTATCTAAAGAATTGATAGTTAATGATGGTAAACAAACGCCATTTAAAGGTCATCCAGTCTTTATCGCTCAGCACGCTACCGCAACGTGCTGTAGAAGCTGTTTATATAAGTGGCATAAAATACCTAAGAATAAAGAATTAAATAATAAAGAAATAGAATATATAGTATCCATTATAATGGAATGGATAGAAAGAGAAATAGAATATGAAACTAGAAGATGTAAATAAGTTATTATTAAGTAAAGAAGTATATGATCCAATGATTAAGGAATTATTAGAATTTCAATTATCAAGAATTGAAATGGTAAATGAATATAATAAAATAGAATCATCATTAGAAGGCTTAGAATTAAGAAAGAAACAACTTAAAAAGATGTTTAGAACTTTTAATGATGGTTATATAGAACCTCCATTTCACGCTAATTTTGGTGGATTAAATGTAGACTTCGGAAACAATGCATACGCTAACTTTAATTTAACTTTAGTTGATGATGGTGAAATTACAATTGGGGATAATACACTAATTGGACCTAATGTAACTATCATTACTCCAATTCATCCTGAATCACCTAGCGCTAGAGAAAAAGGACTACAATATAATTTACCAGTTAATATTGGTAAAAATGTTTGGATCGCATCAAACGTAACCATTTTCCCTGGTGTAACAATTGGAGATAATTCTATAATTGGAGCAGGTAGCTTAGTAACTAAAGATATTCCAGAAAACGTTCTAGCTTATGGAACGCCTGCGAAAGTGATAAGAAAAATAAAAGAGGATAAATAATTATTTATTAGTATGACAATTGATATAATTATACAAGTAATGTTATTCGCTATAGCGTTATCTATGGATGCGTTCGCAGTATCTATAGCGCAAGGAATAACATTCAAGGATATCGATAAGAAAAAATCTCTATTTATAGCGTTTACTTATGGCTTCTTACAAGCTCTTTTTCCGCTTATATCATTCTTCACTATAGAGATAATTGAAAGAAGCGTAGAAGCAAGCGAAAGCGCTAAAGCAATATCGATATTTAATAAAGTTATCGCTTGGACTTCATTTATATTACTTATATATATAGGAATAAAAATGATTATTGATGGAATAAAAACAAGAAAGAATAATTTAGATAAACAATCTAATAATAAATTATTCTCAATAAAAGAAGTATTGTTGATGGGAGTTGTTACTGCGATAGATGCTTTATCAATTGGAATAGTATTTCATAATAAAAATGAACTAGGATATTCGATATCTACATCATCAACAATATTTTTACATGTATCAATAATAATGATTATAACTTTCATTATATGTTTACTTGGAACTTTATTATCTATTAAAATACATAAATTATTAAAAGGTAGATATGATTTAACTAGTTATGTAGGTGGAACAATACTAATATTATTATCGATATGGACTATAGTTACTCATTATCTAAACATATAAAATATATAATGAATTATAACTATTGATACCATGCGAAGTGATGCGAAGTTTTTCTTCAAACCGTGCGAAGTAGTGCGAAGTTTTATGCGAAGTGATGCGAAGTTTTTCTTTACTTTATGCGAAGTAACGTATATAATACAGGTATAGGAGGCTTCACTATGTTTTTTGAAGAATTAATTCCAAATATCAATATTGAAACAAATACAATAGAATTTAAAGGATTAATAGAAGAAGGAAAGGATAAAAATGGTAATCAAAAAGAATTATCATGGTTAAGTGTTCTTGCTTCTTTTTCAAATACTATAAATGGAGATATGTATATTGGTGTAGATAATACTACTCATAAAATATTATCTCTTGATCATACTCTCGCTGATAAAACGATTCTTATGATACATAGGTTAATAAAAGAAAGAATATATCCAAGAATTAGTTATAATGTTGATGCGATTCCAATAAAAGAAAAAGATGATATTTTAACAAGATATATAATTAAAGTATCAGTTCTTAAAAACGCTGAATTACCAGTGTTTGTTAAAGTTGGAGGGTTACTAGGTATTTATATTAGAGACTTTGGCTTAACTAGGGAAGCGACTCCTCAAGAAATAGCTAATTTAGTTTTATCTTCAAAAGAAAGAAGTTATGATATAGATTTAACTGATATTAAATTTAATTTTGATGATTATAAAAAACTATCATCATTATATTTTGATAGAACAAGTAAAAATCTAACAAAGAAAGATTTAATATCTTGTCAAGCAATCGATGAAAATGATTATGTGACAAAAGGATTATTATTATTTTCTGATTCATTTAAATCTAATGAATTATTAACTATATGCAATTTATGGCCTAATAACGATAAAGCGACAAATAGAATAATTAATACTGAAGAATTTAAAGGAAACATAATAGATTCTATATTTTTTGCGATAAATTATATTAAATCACATTCTAGCAATGGTTATGAAAAGACTACTACTGGAAGAATAGATTATGTATCCTATCCTGAACGTTCTGTATTTGAGGGTGTAGTAAACGCTTATGTACACAAGAATTACTTATTAAGTTATACATCAATAGAAATAAATATGTATTTAGACAGGCTTGAGATTACATCTCCTGGTAGTTTAATTGGGTATGGAACTATCGTAAAAGAAAAGAATATCGCATCAATACTACCTAAAGCCAGAAACGAAGTTATCGCATCTATCTTGAGATTATTAAAGATGATGGAAAAAAGAGGTACAGGTTTTGATTTAATATCAAATGAATATTTAGGATATGGTGATAAATATACTCCATTTATTTCATGTAGAAGTGATTCATTTACTTTAACACTTCCAAATTTAACATATACAGGTTTAATTGAAGAAAATGAATTCCCTGATATTTATACTGATAAGATTACGCTCGGAAAACATGATTTAAAGATTTTATCTTACTGTTATAATTCACCTAAAACTATAACAGAAATAGCTAATATGTTGAATATAAAAGCTTCCACATATTTAAGAAAAGAAATAATTATGAACTTAGTTAATGAAAACTACTTAATAGAAGGAATAAATGACGGAATTAATTCTTATAGTACTAATCATAGAAAAGTTTTTGTGAAATAAAACCATGCGAAGTGATGCGAAGTTTTTCTTCAAACCATGCGAAGTAAATTAAAAAAATGGAGAAATATATATGAAAGATAGTGATTTTAAAAGGTTCGATATGAAAGAACCACCAAGAAATATTAAATGGTATCTTAAACCTATTGCGAAATTACTAGTTATGCCTGCTATAAAGAAATATAAGCCAAAAGTTACTTATGTAAATACTGAAAATCTAAAAGGACCATTTATATTATTGTGTAACCATAATGCATTCCTAGATTTTAAGATAGCGAACTATTTACTTAAAGATAATAGATCTAATTATATAGTCGCTATAGATGGATTTTTAAAAAGAGAAAATTTGCTTAGAAATGTAGGTTGTATCTGCAAGAGAAAATTTACAAATGATATAACTTTAGTTAGACAGATTAAAAAAGTATTAGATATGGGTAATGTAATGGTTATTTACCCAGAAGCCAGATATTCGCTATGCGGTACTACCGCAGTGCTTCCTGAATCAATAGGCAAATTATGTAAGCTTAATAAAGTTCCAGTCGCAACTTTAATTTGTCATGGCCACCATATTAATTCACCTTTCTGGGATACATCACACGAAAGAGGAATTAAGGGAGAAGAATGCACATATAAATTATTATTTACTAAAGAAGAATTAGAATCATTAACAGTTGATGAAATTAATTCAAGAATAGTAGATGAATTTCAATATGATGATTTTAAGTGGCAGAAAGATAATAAAATTGTAGTTGATGATAAAAATAGAGCGGTTGGATTGCATAAAGTATTGTATCAATGTCCTCACTGTATGAAAGAATATAGAATGACTTCTATGAACAATATAATTAAGTGTGAAGAATGTTCTAAAGAATGGGAAATGACAATATATGGAGAATTAAAAGCTTTATCTGGTGAAACTGAATTCTCACATATTCCTGATTGGTATGAATGGGAAAGATCAAACGTAAGAAAAGAAATCGAAAATGGAACATATTCAACTGGTACACTTAATGTTCAAGTAGATTCACTTCCTAAAGATAGATATTATGATATAGGAAAAGGAACTTTCATACATGATATGAATGGTTTTAGAGTTAAAACAATAGATAAAGATGGCGATACTCATGAAATGGTAAAAGATGTACCATCTATGTATTCTGTTCACATAGAATATCAATATCTATTTAAAAAAGGAGATGCGATAGATTTAAATACTTTAACTGATACTTGGTATATCTATCCAGAAGGAAGAGACTTTTCCGTAACTAAAATAGCTCTCGCAACAGAAGAACTATATTACGATTATTTAAAAAAGAATAATAAGCCAATCAAAAAAGGTTTAGCTTAATATATTTTGTCAAAATTTACATATAATTAGTATATTCTATAATTGAATAAACGGCCAAAAGTATATTAAAAACATGAGTTTTGGCCGTTTATCCATCGATTTTGCTTTATAAACGGCCAAAACATATAAAAATATGTTGAAAATGGCCGTTTTTAATATTATAATAATTATGTAATAAAAGGAGGCTTTATGAGAATAATAGGCAGACTAGAAGAACAAGAAAAACTTAAGTATATATTAAACAGCAACAAACCAGAATTTGTTGTAGTATATGGTAGAAGAAGAGTTGGAAAAACATACTTAATTAAAGAGTTTTTTAACGATTCATTTTCTTTCTATGCTTCTGGAGTATTATCTAATAAAATGAAAGATGAATTAAACTCATTTAATCAATCTTTACTAGATTATGGGTCTAATGATAAAACAACTTTAACTAGTTGGTTTGATGCGTTTAACAGACTCAAAATGATGATTGAGAATAATATCATCAAAATAGATAAAAGATATAATAAAAGGATAATATTTTTTGATGAACTTCCTTGGTTTGATACACAAAAAAGTGATTTTAAGGGGGCTTTTGATTATTTTTGGAATACATATGCTTCTAGATTAAATAACTTGGTTTTAATTGTATGTGGTTCAGCGACATCTTGGATATTAAGCAATCTATTAAATGATAGAGGAGGCTTCCATAATAGAATCACATCTAAAATTTATCTAAAACCATTTAATTTAAAAGAAACAAAAGAACTAGTAAATAATTTTAATGGTAATAATCTAAGCGATAAAGAAATTATTGAAACATATATGATTTTTGGTGGAATTCCTTATTATTTGAATTTTATTAATTATAATTACTCACTTGCTCAAAATGTTGATAATCTATTCTTTAAAGAAGGCGGAGAATTAGAAAATGAATTCAATAATTTATTTTCATCTTTGTTTAATAAATATGAAAATCACGCAAAAATAGTTGAAGAACTATCAAAAAAGAGAATTGGTCTAACTAGAAAAGAGCTTTTAGATAAAACTAATCTATCAAGCGGAAGTTCTTTTTCGAAAGTATTAATGGAGTTAGAAGAGTGTGGCTTTATAAGAAAATATAATAATTATCAGAAGAAAAATAATGAGTCTTTATATCAGATAATAGATCCATTCACTTTATTTTCATTATCACATCTAAAAAATAAAAAAGTAGAATCATGGTTAAATTATATTGGACAACCAAGTTATAATTCTTGGAGTGGTTATGCTTTTGAGATTGTGTGTTTAAACCATATTAAACAAATAAAAGAGGCTTTAAGCATAGCTGGAATTGATTCATTAGTATATTCGTTTTATTCAAACAAAGAAGGTGGAGCACAGATTGATTTATTAATTGATAGAAGAGATAATATAATTAATTTATGCGAAATGAAATATAGTATTTCTCCATATACTATTACATCTAATTATGAAGAAAATATTCTAAATAAAATAAAAGTTTTTAAAGAAATAACTAATACTAAAAAATCTATTATTGTTACATTTATTACTCTAAATGGAATTAGTAAAAACAAACATTCAAGCATAGTAATAAGAGAGATTACTGCATTAGATTTATTTAGATAATAATTAAACATACAATTAATATCTTCCTTTTAAATTAATGTGTTAAAATTGTGAAATTAGCACTTAACACTTGACAGTGCTAAAAAACGATGTATAATAGATTTGAAAGAATTTAAAAAGGAGGATATTTTTTATGGATAATGAAGAATTTGATTATAGTAAAGATGATAAAATCCTTGAAAAGTTCGGTAGAGATGTAGTAAAAGACGCTAGAGATGGAAAGATTGATCCTGTTATAGGTAGAGATGATGAAATAAGAAGAATCATTGAAATCTTAGCGAGAAAAACTAAAAATAACGTCATTTTAATTGGTGAACCAGGTGTTGGTAAAACCGCTATTATAGAAGGCTTAGCTCAAAGAATTGTAAGAGAAGATGTACCATCTACTTTAAAAAATAAAACTATTTATGAACTCGATATGGGTGCACTTGTTGCGGGTGCTAAGTATAGAGGCGAATTTGAAGAAAGATTAAAAGCTGTTTTAAAAAAGATTAAAGATTCAGATGGAAAAATTATTCTATTTATAGATGAAATACATTTGATTGTTGGTGCTGGTAAGACTGATGGAGCGCTAGATGCTGGAAACATGCTTAAACCAATGCTTGCGCGTGGTGAAATAGACTGTATTGGCGCAACTACTTTAAATGAGTATAGATTATATATAGAAAAAGATAGAGCGTTAGAACGTCGTTTCCAACAGGTTTTAGTTAAAGAACCAACAGTAGAAGATACAATATCTATTTTAAGAGGATTAAAGGATAGATTTGAATCTCATCATGGTGTTAAGATAACTGATAGCGCAATCGTTGCGGCCGCAACTTTATCTAATAGATATTTAACTGAAAGATTCTTACCTGATAAAGCGATTGATTTAATTGATGAAGCTTGCGCTTCTATTAGAGTTGAACTCGCATCTATGCCTACTGAATTAGATGAAGTTATAAGAAAGAAAACTCAACTTGAAATAGAAAGAATCGCTTTAGAGAAAGAATCTGATATAAACAGTAAAGAAAGATTAAATAAAATCAAAGAAGAGTTATTAGAATTATCTAATAAAGAAAAAGAATATCAAAAAGAATGGAATGAAGAAAAGAATCTAATTGAAAAAGGCAATTCTATCAAGAAGACTATTGAAAAATTAAAATATGATCTTGATAACGCTTTTAATAATAATGATTATAAACTCGCATCCAAAATTAAATACCAAGATATTCCTAAATATGAAGCTGAATTAAGAGATTTAGAAAATCAAACCAAGAACAACAACTTATTAAATGAAGTTGTGACAGAAGATATGATTGCGAAAATTATATCTAAATCAACGAATATCCCTATCTCTAAAATAATGAAAGGCGAAAAGGAAAAGATACTTGGTTTATTCGATACATTAAAGAAAAGAGTAATAGGCCAAGATCAAGCTATTGAACTTGTTAGCGATGCGATAATCAGACAAAGAGCTGGTATCCAGGATAATAATAGACCAATTGGTTCATTCTTATTCTTAGGCCCAACTGGCGTTGGTAAAACTGAAGTCGCTAAATCGTTAGCGGAAGCTTTGTTTGATTCTGAATCCCATATAATTAGATTAGATATGAGTGAATATATGGAGAAGTTCAGTGTCTCTAGATTGATAGGAGCTCCTCCAGGATATGTTGGATATGAAGAAGGTGGACAATTAACTGAAAAGGTTAGAAAGAATCCTTATTCTATAGTGTTATTTGATGAAATAGAAAAAGCACATACAGATGTATTCAATATTCTTCTTCAAATACTTGATGATGGAAGATTGACCGATTCACAAGGTAGATTAATAGACTTTAAGAATACAATAATAATTATGACATCTAATTTAGGTGGAGAATTATTACTTGAAGGTGGAAAAGATAAAGAAGCTAAAGTAGATTCTATTTTAAAATCTACATTTAGACCTGAATTCTTAAACAGAATCGATGAAATTATCTATTTTAATCCACTTGATAAGATGACACAAAGAAAGATTGTAGATAAATTATTATCTAACTTGAATCAAAGATTAAAAGAAGAATATGTATCACTAGACTTTACTGATAGATTAAAAGATTGGATTCTAGATAAATCATATACTAAAGAATATGGTGCTAGACCAGTTAAGAGATTTATTCAAAAAGAGATAGAAACATATATAGCGAAAGCTATGATTAAAGGAATAATTAATACAAATAAAAAATATCAACTAGATGTTGAAATGGATAATATAATTTTGAGGTAAATATGAGCGAAGTAAAGAAATTTAAAACCGAATCTAAAAGATTATTAGATTTAATGATCAATTCTATTTATACGAATAAGGAAATATTTATTCGTGAATTGATATCAAACGCATCAGATGCGATTGATAAATATCACTATCTATCTTTAACTGATGATAAACTTCCAGCTAAGAATGATTATGAAATCAATTTATCATTTGATAAAGATAAAAAGACTATCACTATTAAAGATAATGGTATTGGTATGACTCATGATGAATTAATATCATCACTTGGAACTATCGCAAAATCTGGTTCTTTAGAATTTATGGAAAAGATTAAAGAACTATCAAAAGATGGCGAAAATAAGATTGATAACCCTGAAATCATTGGTCAATTTGGTGTAGGATTCTATAGCGCATTTATGGTTGCGTCTAAGGTTGAAGTTAGAACTAGATCATTATATGATGATAAAGGATATTTATTTGTATCTAAAGGTGAAGATACATATTCAATAGATGAATGCGATAAAGATGATAGTGGTACTGAAATTACTCTTTATTTAAGAGAAAATACAGAAGAATATCAATACGATCATTTCTTATCTGAATGGACTTTAAAGGACTTAGTTAAGAAATATTCAGATTATGTAAGATATCCTATAAAGATGTTATGTCATAAATCTGAACTTAAAGAAGGTTCTAAAGATGAATATGAAGAAAAAGAAGTTGTTGAAACTTTAAACGCTATGACTCCACTTTGGAGAAAGAATAAAAATGAAGTTACTGATGAAGAATATAATAAATTCTATAAAGAAAAATATTATGACTTTGAAGATCCTTTGACTCATATTGTATTAAATGTTGAAGGAAAGATTAATTATACTGCATTATTATTCTTACCAAAGAATCCACCATATAATCTATATTCTGAAAAATATGAAAAGGGATTACAACTTTATTCTAAAGGTGTATTCATTATGGATAAGTGCAAAGAACTTCTTCCAGATTATTTAAGATTCGTCAAAGGATTAGTTGATTCTAGCGATCTATCTTTAAATATATCTCGTGAAATACTCCAAAAGAGTAAAGAACTACAAGATATCGCAACTAACGTTGAAAAGAAGATTGTTCAGAACTTAAAGAATATGATGACTAATGAATTTGATAAATATGTCGAATTCTTTAAGAACTTTGGAATCAATTTAAAATTCGGTATTTATGATGACTATGGAATGAAGAAAGATTTACTTCAAGATTTAATTATCTATAATACTGTAAACGAAGAAAAGATGGTATCTCTTGCTGAGTATGTAAAGAATATGAAGGAAGGACAAGAAAACATTTATTATGCATCAGCTAAGAATAAAGAAGAAGTTCTCGCTATGCCTCAAATGGATCTTGTTAAAAAGAAAGGTTATGATGTATTGATTCTATCTGATAATGTTGATGAATTCGTTTTGAAAGTATTAGATGAATATGATAAGCATAAATTCAAATCTATAAATCAAGGTGATTTAGATCTTCTTGATAAAGATGAAGAAAAGAGAATAGATAAGATTCAAAAGGACAATAAGTCTTTACTTGATGCGATAAAATCATCGTTAAATGGAAAGGTTGATGATGTAATAGTATCAAAGAGATTAACTGATTCTGCAGTATGTTTAGTATCTGGTGATGGATTATCTTTTGAAATGGAAAAAGTAATTAAATCTATGCCAGATGGAGATACTAAAGATGTAAAAGCTAATCGTATTCTTGAAATAAATTCAAATCACGAAATCTTTAAGCTTTTAGAAGATGTATATTCTAAAGAACCTGATACAATTTCTGATATAGCTGATCTATTATATAACCAAGCACTTTTAATCGAAGGATTCAGCATTGATAACCCAGTTGAATTCAGCGAGAAGATGTGCAAATTAATGATAAAAGCTCATAAATAATAAATAATTACCTGTAGGATTTTATATTCTATGGGTTTTATTTATTAAGATTTTATGAACTTTATAAGTATTATCAATAAAATAAAGAAATAGTCATTTCTATATCTTGAAAAAATAGTATTAAAAATATAAAATTTAAGAGACGGAGAAATCCAAAAATATTTCATAAAAATTAATTAATTGGAGGATGTTTTTATTTTATGAAAAAATTTGCATTAATCGCATCTGTATTGTTGTGCGTTTTAAGCTTTGCATTTTTAGCTGGTTGTAAGGAAAAGACTGAAACTAGCAAAAAAACAACTGAACTCGCCGTTGTTACTGACGTAGGTCAATTGATGGATGGTGGTTTTAACCAAGGTACTTATGAAGGCGTTAAAACTTACGCTGAAGCCAATGGTAAAACTTATGGTTATTATCAACCTGAAAATGGTAGTGACGCAAATGATAACGACCGTATTGCCGCTATGGAATTAGCTATCGAAAATGGTGCGAAAGTTATAGTCGCTCCTGGATTCTTACAAGCCGCTGCGATGACTACAGTAGCTACAGCTCATCCTGATGTTAAGTTCGTATTTGTTGATGGTTGGAGTCTTGGTTTATCAAATGTTACTGCAATTTCTTATAAAGAAGAAGAATCTGGCTTCTTAGCTGGTTATGCTGCAGTAATGGATGGATATTCTAAATTAGCTGGTGTATTTGGTGGTGGTGGAGCAAACCCTGCATGCAATAGATTCTGTTTCGGTTATATGCAAGGTGCAAATGCTGCTGCATTATCAAAAGGAACTACTGTTGATATGAAAGTTTCATTCTTATATGGTGAAAACTTTACAGCTTCACCAGAATTACAAGCAATGGTAGCTCAATGGTATGCATCAGATACTGAAGTAGTATTCTCATGTGGTGGATCTATGGTTAACTCAGTAATTTCCGCTGCTAATGAAGCTCAAACAGGAAGAATTATCGGTGTTGATACTGACCAATATAGCTTATCTGAAAGAGTTATCACATCAGCTGTTAAAGGTTTAGCTGCATCAGTAGAACTAGTATTAAGTGAATACTATGCAGGTGAATGGGATTCTAAACTCGCTGATAAAACTTCAAATTTAGGTGCAGCAGAAGATGCAACAGGACTACCTACTGCTGATCATTCTTGGAGATTCAACACTTTCACAAAAGAACAATATACAACATTATTCAATCAAATTAAAAATGGTAATTTAACTATTAATAATACTACTCCAGCAAATTCAGCTGAATGGACTGCTGCCGGATTATTATTAACTAATATCAATTTCCAATTAGTAGAATAATTATTATAAAATCAATTACTTTTAAAAAAGGAGATGCCTTATAGGCAAAAGTGGTTATGGCTACAGATAATTATATTATTGAAATGCGAAACATCACTAAAGAATTTCCTGGCATAAAAGCGAATGATAACATTACATTACAACTTAAGAAGGGCGAGATTCTCGCCCTTCTTGGTGAAAATGGGGCAGGTAAATCTACCTTAATGAGTGTTCTTTTCGGTTTATATCAGCCAGATTCTGGCCACATTTTTAAAGATGGAAATGAGGTTATAATTAAAGATCCTAATGACGCTACAGCTTTAGGTATAGGTATGGTACATCAACACTTTAGATTAGTTGAGTGTTTTACTGTGCTCGATAATATTATTTTAGGTGCTGAAGATACTAAAATAGGATTTGTACAAAAGAGGAAAGCGAGAGTTAAGGTACAAACTTTAATGGATCGATATGGACTTCATGTTGATTTAGATAAAAATGTTGAAGATATCACTGTTGGTATGCAACAGAGAACAGAAATCTTAAAAATGCTTTATAGAAACAATGATATTCTTATCTTTGATGAGCCAACCGCTGTTTTAACTCCACAAGAAATCGATGAGCTTATGATAGTAATGAAGAATTTATCTAAAGAAGGTAAATCAATTCTATTCATTTCCCATAAGTTAAATGAAATAATGTCTGTAGCTGATAGAGTTACAGTTTTAAGAAAAGGTAGATTAGTTGGTACAGTTAATAAAAATGAAACTACTATTGAAGAATTATCTACTATGATGGTTGGTAGACCAGTTCAATTAAAAATAGAAAAAGAAGATGCTAAACCTACTGATACTATACTTGAAATAAAACATCTTACAGTTAAAAATAAAGATAGAAGACACACTAAAGAACTAGTAAAAGATGTTAATATTACTGTTAGAGCTGGTGAGATTGTTTGTATAGCTGGAATTGATGGAAATGGTCAAACAGAATTTGTACAAGCTTTAACAGGATTAATTACACCTTCTTCTGGAAAAATAATATTCAAAGGAGAAGATGTTACACATAAATCAATCAGATACCGTAATTCTAACGGTTTTGCTCATATCCCTGAAGATAGACACAAACATGGATTAATTCTAGACTTCAGGTTAGATTATAACGAAGTACTTCAAACTTACTTCGAACCTGAATTTGTAAATCATGGATTCATGAAATTTAAAGAGATTAAAAATTATTCTGATAAACTGATAGAAAAGTATGATGTAAGAAGCGGACAAGGAAGCGCTACCATCGTTAGAAGTATGTCAGGTGGAAACCAACAAAAAGCAATTGTAGGTAGAGAAATAGAAAGAAAACACGAGCTTTTAATTGCGGTTCAACCTACAAGAGGTCTTGACGTTGGCGCTATTGAGTTTATTCATAAACAAATGGTTGAAAAAAGAGATAATAAAGACGCTATTTTATTAGTATCTCTAGAACTCGATGAAGTAATGAATCTTTCAGATAGAATATATGTTATGTACGAAGGAGAAATAGTTGCAGAAGTTAATCCAAAAGAAACAACTATTCAAGAATTAGGCTTGTACATGGCAGGAGCAAAAAGAAACATAGGAGGTTATGCAAATGAAGAATCCAATTCTTAAACAAATTCTTGCGTCTATCCTATGTATAATTGCTGGATTTATCGTTGGATTAATTGTAATGTTATTTATTACATTAATAAATGATAAATTATCATTTTCAAATTTTACAGATGGAATAAAATACCTATTTATGGGACCTTTTTCATCTAATTCACAAATAACAGTTAAAAGAAATCTAGGAAATATGATTTTTTATACTGTTCCATTAATAATGACAGGTTTATCTGTTGCGATAGCGTATAAGACTGGCTTATTTAATATTGGAGCACCTGGACAATTCTTGATGGGAACATTAGGTTCATTAATGGTTGCGCTGCATATTGATTGTTCAGAAAATAGAACAGCTGGTATATTTGTATGGATGTTAGCTATTTTAGTTGGCGTTGTTTTAGGCTCATTATGGGGCGCTATACCTGGAATATTTAAGTCTATATTTAATATAAATGAAGTTGTTGTATGCATCATGACTAACTGGATAGCGGCCAATATTGTTACTTGGGTATTCTCTAAACAAACATCTATAATAAATATTCCTGAAGGTAAAAGCGCATATCTTATGAAAACATCTAAATTTGGAACATTCACTCCTACATTAGGCTTAGAGAAAATACTTCCAAATTCATATATTGATATGAGCATTATTATAGTTGTTATCGTTTCTATAATTTTATTTATAGTAATGTCTAAAACTAAATTTGGTTTTGAATTAAAAGCGTGTGGCGCTAATAAAAATGCAGCAAAATATGCAGGTATGAATGAGAAAAAGAATATTATTCTATCGATGGTTATATCAGGCGGACTTGCGGCGCTCGGTGGATGTCTATATTATTTAAATTCAGGAATTGAATTACAATATAGCAGCATATACGCTAAATTACCTGATTATGGTTTTAATGGAATCCCTGCAGCATTGCTTGCGAACTGCGATCCTATTGGAGTGATATTCAGTTCAACATTCTTGCGATATATATCCGCATCTGGTTCAAGATTGCAGCTAGCTGGATTTAACGCATATATAGCATCAATCATTTCATCAGTTATTATTTATTTTGCAGGTTTTTCTAGATTATTTTTAATGTTGTTATCAGCCAAAAAGAAAAAGATAGAAGAAAAGAAAATAATTATAAATAACGATTTAGATAATGTCTCTAAAATGGAAGAAGAAACAAATGAAACAATAAATAAGGAGGATTCTGAATAATGGAAAACTTTATTCTTGTTCTCCAAAAAACTTTAATTTACGCAATGCCACTACTTATTGTTGCGTTGGGCGGAGTATTCGCTGAAAGAAGTGGAGTAATCAATTTAGCATTAGAAGGACAAATGATATTTGGTGCTTTTATGGGTGCTATCTTTGTATATATCCTTCAAAAGAATAATATCTGGCTAGATCATTCTCAATTAACATTTATTTTCGCAATGTTTGTTGCCGCATCTAGCGGCGCTATATATTCTCTTCTCTTATCATTTTCTGCTATTAAACTAAGAGCGGATCAAACAATCGGAGGTACAGCGCTCAACATGCTTGCTCCTGCAATTGTAAACACTTTTGGCCTAGTATTTTTCTTACAAGAAAAAGTAAACATGCCATATACATTTAAAGGATATGCAATAATAAATTCGAATTTACCCGGATTTTTAAGAATATTCTTTGATAAGGCATATTTATCTACATTCATAATTATTTTAGTATTTACTTTATTATCTATATGGTTATATAAATCAAAAACAGGAACTCATTTAAGAGCGTGTGGCGAACATCCACAAGCTGCGGATTCAGTTGGTATAAACGTTCATAAAATGCGTTATTTAGGAACTACTATATCAGGCGCTTTAGCAGGCCTTGGTGGATATGCATATATCGCAACTGTAGCGAATGGCTCTGCAGAAGCAACTATAGGTGGCATGGGCTTCTTAGCTTTAGCGATTATGATATTTGGTAACTGGAATCCTCTAGGAATTGTTTTAGGCGCATTAATGTTTGGATTCTTAAAATGTATCGCAGCTATATCATCATCACTTCCAATATTATCAAATATTGGCTTACCTTCATATTTTTACAATATAATTCCGTTTGTAGTAGTACTGATTGTATTAGTAATATTTAGAAAGAAATCAGGATGTCCTAAAGCTGAAGGCATCCCATATGATAAAGGACAACGATAATGCATTCATATAAAGAAGTAGATGTAAATAACTGGAATAGAAAAACAAATTATGAATATTTTAAAACATTTTCTAATCCATGTTATGGAATGGATGTAGAAATGGATATTGATAAACTATATCATATTACTAAAGAAACTAAAACCTCATTCTTTATCAATATGACCTTTTTACTAACAAAAGCACTTAACTCAATAGAAGAAATGAGATTAAGAATTGTTAATGGAAAAGTACTATTATTTGATTCTATAGATCCAACATATATTATTATGACAAAAGATTTATATTTCCAAGGCGGTGGAAATGAAATGAGCGATGACTATCATACTTTTTATGATAGAGCACATAGAGAAATAGAATCAAAGAAAAATCTATTAACTAAAGAGGAATCATTTAATCCAAATACATATGATAAATATTATATGACATGCATTCCATGGATTAAGTATGAGTCTATTGTTCATCCAATTCCTGATAAGTCTATAGAAAGTCAATCTGTGCCAAGAACATGTTTTGGTAAGTATTATCAAAAGGATGGAAGAATGAAAATATTATTAAATATAACAGTATCACATGTTTTATGTGATGGATATCCATTATCTAAAGCGTTCATCAAACTCCAAGAAATGTTAGATGAAGCAGAAAAATATTTATCATAATTAATAAAAATAATTCGCTTTAAAATAAGCGTTTTATTTTTTTTAAATGATTAATAAGCAATTATTAATGATTTCTTATATGTAAAAACTTTAATATAAGATAAAACACCAAACTTGTAAAATTTCTTTGCAAGTTCATTTTTAGTTTTTTTAAATCAATCATAAAGAATATCTACTAGAAATATTATCATTAATGATTATCGTAATTTTAACTAATTTTAAAAGAATTAAAAATATTTTCAAATTTTTTTCTTATTTTTACCACTTCTTGAGTATGTATTATATAGGAAGTTTTTAAAAAATGAAAAACAATTTTGAATTAGTAAAATTTATTGATAATGATTTTAGTTTAGATGTGATGTTTGATAAGGATAATAATACTGTATGGTTAAATAAAAATGATATTAGTATATTATATGAAAGAGATAGGTCTGTTATATCTAAACATATTAAGAATATTCTATCTAATGAAGAAAATTTAGAAAGCAATGTGCAAAAAATGCACGTTGCAAATTCGGATAAGCCTATAACTTTTTATAGTGCTAATATTATCATTAATATAGGCTATAGAATTAAATCAAATAGAGTATATGTTTTTAAAGAATGGTTTGAAACATTAGTTAATGAAAATAAAGAAGACTCAAAGAATGATAATAAATAAATTAATCAAAATATCCCTATATTTAGCGGTAATTACGAAGTTATTAAATTTGTTGATGGTGAATTTAATCTAGATGTTAATGTATCGCCAAGTGAAGAAACTGTATGGTTAAATGCGAACGAAATAGCCTTACTTTTTAATTCAACAAGACAAAATATCGATTATCATATTGACAATATTTACTCACAAAATGAACTTGAGGAATGGGCAACTTGCAAAATTTCTTTGCAAGTTCAAATTGAAGGTGATAGAAAAATAAATAGATACATAAAATACTATAATTTAGATATGATTATCTCTATAGGATATAGGGTAAATTCTAAGAGAGGTATTATGTTTAGAAGATGGGCTACATCTATACTTAAAAGATATTTAATAAATGGATATAGTATAAATGAAAAGAGATGCACTGAATGCAACATTAAATATATATCGTTAGAAGATAAATATAATAAGCTTTCAAAAGATGTAGAACAAATAAAAAATTATAATGATAGTGTTAAAGACAAAGTATTCTATGAAGGAGAAGTAATAAACTCTTTAATATTTTTAAGAAAAATAATGTTTAGCGCTAAAAAAGAGTTAATATTAGTAGATAAATTTATGGACTATTCTATATTTCCGTTAATTGAAGAAATAAAAGTTAAAATAATATTAATTACTTCTCCTACTGCAATTATTAACAAGTATAAAGAAGCAGATGATAAATTAATTAAAAATAAAAGTGATTATGATATAACAATTATACACCGTAAACTGCATGGAAGATATATTATAGCTGATGGTAGAGTATTTTTGATTGATCATTCATTTAACGCTATTGGAAGAGAAAGATTTTTATTCGCAAAACTAGTAGATACAACTAAAGCAACGTTATTAAAAGGCGTTAATATAAAATAGAAACGCTTTTTTGCGTTTCTATTTTAAATATTAACTTGCGTTTACCCCAATAAGCATGAAAATGATATATAGAATTAATAATACTAGTAGTGCTACTCCAGTAGGTACCAACATCATTTTAAATGCTTTAAAGAAAGTTTTTAGTTTTTCTTTTTCGGTAGTTTTAGGCCTACTAGCGTTATTAGAATTAGATAATAATCCGCCTCTTTTTACGTTTGACATATCAGAGATAGTTGAACCATCATCATAATATGTTACTTTTTCTTTTTTCTTTTTGCACATAGATTACTTATCAAATAGATGACAGGCTACAATGTGGCCTTTTTCTATTTCTTTATATGATGGCGCTATATGCTTACATATTTCCATACATTTAGGACATCTAGTACAGAACTTACATCCTTTAGGAGGATTAACTTGGCTTGGAATATCGCCTTTTAATATAATCCTCTTTGATTTTTTGTTAGGATTAGGGTTTGGTACTGCGCTAAATAAAGAAATTGTATATGGATGAAGAGGATTCTTGAATATATCTTCATTATCACCAAATTCAACCATATTGCCTAAATACATAACACATATCTTATCTGATATATGTTTTACTACAGATAAGTCATGAGAAATAAATAGGTATGTTAATTTTCTTTCTTTCTGAAGTTTCTTTAGAAGATTAATTATTTGAGCTTGTATAGATACATCTAAAGCTGATACTGGTTCATCACAAACAATAAATTTTGGATTGACCGCTAAAGCTCTAGCGATACATATACGTTGACGTTGTCCACCTGAGAATTCATGTGGATATCTTTCATAATAATAATCACGAAGTCCACATTGATCCATCAGATTTAAAACATATTCTTTAATTTGATCTTTTGGAACAATGTTATGAACTTTAACTGGTTCAGCTAATATATCACCAACTGTTTGTCTAGGAGGTAAAGATGAATAAGGATCTTGGAATATTATCTGCATCTTCGTTCTTAAACTTCTCATCTCTTTAGGTTTATAATTCGCAATATCTAATCCTTCAAAGAAGATTTGGCCAGATGTTGGATTATATAATTTTAGGATGGTTCTTCCCATAGTGGTTTTGCCACAGCCAGATTCACCAACAATACCTAATGTTTCACCAGGATAAACTTTAAATGATACATCATCAACCGCTTTTAATGTTGTGATTGGTTTACCAAATAATGTCTTCTTTAAAATGAAGTGTTTTTTAATGTGCCTTACTTCTAGTAAAGCGTTTGGATCAGGAGGAAGAGTTTTATCTTTCTCATATTGTTCTTGTCTACTCAATTCTTCTTTTGCTTGTTCGGCATCATCATCGAACGAAGAATAATCTATTTCTTCAGTTACTTTTAATTCATCTTCATTCATTGTCTTTTTCCTCAAACAAGTGGCACGCTACATAGTGTGTATCGCTTAATTTAATCATCTTAGGATAATCCCCACTACATTTATTTATGCATTTATCACATCTTTCTTTAAAGTAACAGTGATTAGGCATATTAACTGGGTTAGGAACATTTCCTTTAATGTTATATAAATCGTCTTTAGAAGAATCCATAGTAGGCTTAGATTTTTGAAGTCCAATTGTATATGGATGAGCTGGATTATTATAGATTTCAAGCGCAGTTCCTTGTTCAATAACTCGCCCTGCATACATTACTATAACATAATCAGCCATCTCCGCAATTACACCTAAATCATGAGTTATGAGTAGAATTGATCCATTGATTCTATTCTTTAATTCGTTAAATAAATCTAGTATTTGAGCTTGGATAGTAACATCTAGCGCAGTCGTAGGTTCATCTGCGATAATTAGTCTTGGTTCTGCGGCTAAAGCCATCGCTATCATTACTCTTTGTCTCATCCCACCAGATAATTCGTGTGGGAATGAAGTATAAACTCTTTCAGGAGCCGCTATTCCTACCATATTAAGCATATGAATAGATCTCTTTTTAGCGAGTTCTTTATTGATACCTGGAATATGAGGAAGTGATACTTCATCAAGTTGATTGCCTATAGTGAATACTGGATTAAGCGATGTCATAGGTTCTTGGAAAACCATAGATATTTGTCTTCCTCTAACTCTATACATTTCTTTTATAGGCATTTTAGCGATATCATAAACCTTTTCTTCTCTTTCATATATAGGAAGGCCAGATTCATCTCGTTTTATTTTATTGACTAGTGTTACATTGCCTTTTTTGTCTTTAATTTCTTCTTGAACGATATTCCCATTATTATCATATTCATAAACAGGAATAACTTTTCCAAACGCATCTTTTTTAAAATCATTAGCTTTGAAACGGATTGACCCGCTAACAATCTGTCCAGACGGTCCTTGAAGAAGCCTCATTATTGACATCGCTGTAACACTTTTACCACAACCTGATTCTCCTACAACACCGATTGTAGAATTTAGTGGAACATTGAAACTCACACCATTAACCGCTTTTACAACGCCTTGGTCTGTAAAGAAATATGAATGAAGATCTTCTACTTCTAGAATGTTAGATGAATCCTTCATTTCTGATAAGAATTCTTCTTCCTTCATCTTTTTATTCTTCGCTTTTTCTAAAGCGCGCATCTCTCTTGCGTTTTCTTTTGCGATTGCTCTAACTTCTTTACCAGTTAGATAATGCTTTTCTTTAGTATTTGATTGATTATTCATTAGAACCTCCTTTACCTGCGTTGTTTAGGGTCTAATGCATCTCTTAAGCCATCTCCAACGAAGTTAAAGCCTAATACCGCTATTATGATGCATATACCTGATGGACCCCAGACATTGAAATTATTTTGAAGGATGTCAGGTCTAGATGAAATAATTTGAACCATAGTACCCCATGATGCATAAGGCACTCTAACACCTAAATTTAAATATGATAATGTTGATTCGTAAAGAATCATACTACCAAGTGATAATGTCATTGAAACTAAGATTTGAGGTAATACGTTAGGGATTAAATGTTTAAATATCTTTCTTGGAGTAGAATATCCCATAGCTTCAGCCGCTACCATATATTCTTGTTCTCTTAAGAATAAGATTTGACCTCTAACTAACCTAGCCATACCTGTCCAAGAGAATAAAGATAATAATCCCATCAGTAGATAAATGTAATATGATGATGGTACACCATTAGCGTCTAAGACTGTACCAATAATCAACATTAGTGGTAGAGTTGGTAAGCACATCAATACGTCGCATATCCTCATTATTACATTATCTACGACACCACCATAATAACCAGCTATACCTCCCATCACAATGCCTAAAGCACTTGTTAAGAAGACCGCAAGGAAGCTAATCATTAGTGATAATCTTCCACCATACATTAATCTTGTGAAGATATCCATTCCTTGTTCATCTGTGCCAAGGATATGGTCTTTTGATGGCTTCGCTAAAGCGTTGATACCATTATCTGTTTCAATTAATTGAATAAATTTTGTTCCATTTTCATCATACTCATATTCTGTATATGTGATGTTGCCTGTTCTATCAGATTCGGTTTCACCCCATCTAGAATAAGTAACTGGGCCAAGCCAACAGAATATAAATAATGAAGCTAACATAATTAATCCAGCGATAGATAATTTAGATCTAAAGAATCTTCTTAGAACCATTCTACCTGGTGACATTAATTTAAGATTCTTATCTAATGGTTTCTCGCTATCTATTTCTTCTTTTTTATTTCCTTCTTTTGCGAACTCGATTGGATTAGGAGTTACATTTGTTTTATCGTCATCAAACATGTCTATTCCTCCTATGCCAATTTAACACGTGGGTCAACCACTGCGTACATTAAATCTGATAATAATATACCCATAACAGATAGAGCCGCTAAGAACATATTATAAGTCATTATGACTGGAATATCTCCTTGAGTCATTGCGTTAAGCGCATATTTACCAATTCCTTCTAGGTCAAATACGGTTTCTGTAATCATCGCACCACTAAAGAGTGATGGGATTAAACCTGCTAGAGATGTAACTAAAGGAATCATTGTATTTCTAAACGCATGTTTATAGATAACTCTATTTTCGCTTAAACCTTTCGCTCTCGCAGTTCTAATATAATCAGAATTTAATACTTCTAACATATTGGTTCTTGTCATTCTCATACGAGCACCAATCGATAGAATTACTACCGTTAGTATCGGTATAAACATATGTCTAGCGTAATCTATGAACGCTTCCCAAGCGTTTGCGTATGTGATACCTGCGGTCTTCATACCTGATACAGGGAACCATCCAAGTTTATTCGCAAATAGGTCTTTTAATACTTGTCCAAAGAAGAATGATGGTAATGATATACCAATTAATACTAGAATGGTAATCACATAATCTCTAATAGAATATTGATGTGTTGCGGCGGTAACACCTAATGGAATTGCGATTAAGAATTCAAAGACTGTTGCGACAGCCGCAACGAAGAATGAAGTACCCATTCTATTCTTATCAAATATTTCTGATAAAACTGGTCTTTGGTTGATAAATGATTTTCCAAAATCTAAGTGTAATGCGCTACCGAGCCATCTAAAATATCCTTCGATAATTGAACCATCTAATCCATATGTTTTATACATCTGTTTAATAAATTCATCGGAAGTAGTTGCGCCTGCCTGATATAAATTAAGAATCTTTTGTTCTACGAAGTCTGTAGGCATACAGCGAAGAAGAGCGTATAAAACGAATGATACGCCCAAGAGTATTAATATAGAGATTAATATTCTTTTAATGATGTATTTGAACATAATAATTAGTCCTTTATTTTAGCAATAAATTATTTAACTAGTTCTACTTCCCAAATCTTTTCAAGTGGAGATGTATATGGATTAACGTTATTTGTAAGTCCTTTGATTGCGTTTGAATTATATGCATATAGAGTCTTTCTTTGATATACAGGCATTTCTACCGCAAGGTCAAGAACATAACCCATAGCTTCTTCATATAACGCTTTTCTTTGAGCTTGATCAGTAATAGATCTAGCGTCATCAATTAATTCAGATAATTTTGTGATTGTTTGATATTCATATCTATATTGAGTTTGATTAGATAGGATTTCTCTATAGCCCCACGCATATACGCTTGTAGCGCTAGAATTCTTATGATATACCTGATACATATCAGGATCAATTGTTGAACCCCATGCGGCAGCCCAAACTTCAAGTGAGCCTGTAGCGAGTTTAGTTAATGCTTGAGAATCAGCTTTAACTTCAACATTCCAACCTAAATCATTTAAAATTTCAGATGCTTGTTTAAATACTGAATATGTAGGGTGTTCAGTTATTGATGCGCCAGCGATTGTGAATTTAATCGTTAATTGTGAATCACCTGCAGTAACACCAGCCGCTGCCATATATCTTGAAATCTTTTCTTTCGCAGCGTCTAATCCAGTCCATTGTGTATAATCATGTCCATTAGCTTTTGATGTGATTCCATCATCTTCAAATGGATAAGCCCATGAAACTGTACTCATTGGCCAGTCAATGTTCTTACATGTTCCTGATTCATAATATTCAAGCGCTAAAGATGTTTCCATCGCAGCCATGATAGCTCTTCTTACATTTACATTAGGTACTTTACCAGCGTTTACACCGATATAACCATAACCTAACTGCCATGAATCAAGTTTAACTATTCCATCTTTAGCTAAAGCTGTTAATCTTTCTGAATTAGCTTTAGTGAATTGTGGAGTGATAAAGTCTACTTCACCACTAACAAGTTTATCGATTGCGTTAGCGCTTGATACGATTTGGAATTGTAATTTTTCAGTTTTTACATCGAACATAAAGTATGGATTAGCTTTATAGTAGATGATGTTGCTTCTAACGAAATCATCACCTTTTGGTCTATCGCTATTTTTAGAGTCTGTTGCCATATAAACACCAGCTCCAACAGGTACTTCAACGTGTTCTTTAGATTGAATAACTTTGCTTTGGAAATCGCTAGATGCGTATTCCACACCAAATTTATTATTTTTAATATCAACTTCTCTTCCGTTTGGATGAGCGCTATCCGCAGTGTAATAATGAACTGGCGCTACAGTGAAGCTGAAGTTATAGATTGCTTTAGGGTCGATACCGTCTAATGTTATTTCAAGAACGTCGTATTCATCACTTGCTACAGGTGTTCCATCCGCATTGTGATTATGAGCGACTTTATATGTAGTTCCATTGATGATAACTTCATTAACATCTGTAGTGTGACCGAGCGATACGATACCTTCAATATTCTTATATGTTAATTCATCATCGCTAGTCATATTATTATGAAGGATGATATCTCTTGCTGCTGCAGTATAGATAGTTGTGAGTGTACCTGCAGTGCCCCAGAATGACAAAACATAATTTAATTCAGATTTGATTGTGTCACTATAAACTCTATTGATAGCTGATTCTTCATCTTGATATTTGCTTACGATATCAGTATTTTCAAATTTTTCAATGACAGTCTTATCCTTTTTACCCATCACTTCTTTATATACAGGTGTAATATAGCCTTCAAATAAGAAGAATTTAAAGATATCGTTAGATAGTTCATTAGCCCAATCTTTATATGGCGCAGTTGTTGTATCATAAGATTCTTTTGCTGCAGAATAGTCAGATTTTAATTCATCTTTGAATGTAGATAAAGCTAATTCATAATCGCTTAATAAGATTCTTCTATAATCGCTATCAGTATATGTAGCTTTTTGAGCTTCAGTTGCTACTGCTGATTTATATCCTTCAGTAACATCCCATTCATTAATAGCGTCTTTCATTTGTTTTTCATTTAAGCTATAGCTGTTTTGGCTACCTTCAATTAAGCCTTTTTCTTCAAATACTAGAATTAGTTCTTCTAATCTATTTTGAGCTAATACTGATGCTTGATTTGAAATCGCATCTTCAGCTGATGATGAAGAATCTGAATAGTTCTTTTGTGTTCTATATTGAGTTAAACCTTTAATCTTAATTGAATACATAGTTGATGAACCAGTATAAACTGGATCTAAATATTCATACATATTAAATACGACATCATTCATTGTTAGTGGAACACCATCAGAGAATTTTAGTCCATTTTTAATAACAAATGTATATTTACTATCATTTCCTACTGTTTCAATTTTATATGCTTTCGCAACTGTAGGTAGGTCATCACCGCATGCGGTAATACCATTATTATCAGTTGACAACATTCCTATTTGTGTCATACCAGTAACTTCTTGGTCAGGTCCAGATGTAGCGTAGAATGGATTGAATAGTCCACTAACATCTTCGCTCATCAAAACGATACTGTCCTTATTGTTTTTCTTGTTGTTGTCCTTATTATTACAACCTACAAGTAAAACTGTAGTTAGGAGTAAAGCTGAGATAATAAAAGCACAGCTGATTAATTTTCTAGTTTTCATCTTTTTGCCTCCAAATTATTGTATATCATATGTTTCCTTATCAAGTTTTAAACCTGTTACAGAAACTAAAATAACATATCCTGATTCATCAACTACAATCTGTGATGGATCTACTGTATAATTAAATACTTCCCCTTGATTAGTTCCATATACCACTAGATGGATTTTATCATCTACTAGTACATTTTGATTATTATCCCCATTAGCGACTAAGTTGATTGAATAGTTATCGCCAATAGTGATTGCGCCAATTCTAATTGTTCCTGATAGTTCAACATTTTGAATTGAATCTTTATTTTCGATTAAGCCAGATAATAATCCGAAATTAGTATCTCTATTTCTTCTTCCAACATACGCTAAATCAAGTGTCGTATTTTCAAATATAACATTTGATATTTCTGAAGATTCACTGATTCTACCGAAGATACCGCCAACTTTAGCGTTATCGCTTGAATGATAAATATTTATATTAGATAGTTTATAAGTGCTACCTTCTTTAGAATATAATTTACCATTAAATGTACCTAAGCTAAATATTGTTGGCCATTCAAGATCAGTAAAATCTAAATCGTTTTCTATTTCATAAATACCATTTAAGTTAGCGTTACTAACTAGTTCACTAGCCTTGCTTATATGGTAATATTCTCCTTTTTCATAAACTACATAGATATCAACTACTGGGTTGATTGCTTCACCTGTTTCAAAATTAATTGATCCAGTGTGTTCATAACTATCAGTTATTTCGTTTGTTAAGTCTTTATCTAGATATGCGCTTTTAAATGTATATCCGTCAAGTTTAGGGAATGAATAAGTCGAATTATTTTCATATTTATGATTATAATTCATTGCGCCATCCTGCCAAGATGGGAGCCATATAGTATCCTTATCACTAGTTTTAGAACCTGCTTGATTAGTTGTCTTATAATCGAATGTAGTATTTCCAAGTGATTTCCATTCACCATTATCTTGATAATAATAATTAAATTCAAAATATGTCATCCACTTCGCATAGAGTGTTAATTCATATTCACCCATCGAATCATTATAATCTAGTGTATCATTCATAAAATCCCAGTATCCTGAATAGCTATAATCAGGTTCTGATAATGTGTTAGAATCACTTTCTAAATAATACTTATCATCTTTTAAAACTAATGCTTCATTATTTGCGTTAACAGGTTTATTTTCACTATTTAATTTGATAGTTTTATTCTTGTACCAGCCTACTAAGAACGAATTGGTTTTAGTGATGTATATTCCTTCGCTACCACCGCTAGGTCTAGATGAATCAGTTGGTTCAACTAATTTAATATGAACAAAACCATTTGAGTCCTTAGTATAATCGTTTGGGTTGAACATATCGATTAGTGTGATACCTTCTCTATCTAGATAAGTTCCACCATTAGATTCATATCTAACAGTGATTTTATAGCCTTCGCTTTTCTTTTGATTGAGCTTATCTTTTGCCTTACAACCAAATAAAGTAAGCACAAGCGCTAAAGAAAATATAATTTTAAAAATGGATTTAATATGTGTCATTTTATCACTAGTATAATTAAAACTATACTTCCTCCTCTTTTATTCTTTACTCAATTATACATTATATCATTAAAAAAATGATATAAAAAATTTTAGTTACGCCCAATTTTAATTAATCGGGCGTAACTTTAATAATATTAGATAGTTTTCTTCTTTTTTAGAATCAAAACTAATGCGACACTGAAGCCAATTAATAGTACTCCTGATAATATGAAACCATACATATTATTCTTCATAAACGAAGCGAAATTGTTAGTTGGTTTAACTTCTGGAGTATCAGGTGTTGGATCAACTATTGGTTCAGTTTCAGAATTTCTACTCTTTAAATATGCGAGAGTAGATTCAGCTTTAACTAGTGTTTCATAGTTAGTTACTAACGCTTTTTGTTCATCAGATGTGATTGTGTTATATTGATTTCTTGCGTTAATAATTGCTTGTTCATCATTTAAAGTGATATTTGTAGGTAAACTATTAATCACCTCAATAATATCTAATGTTTCAATAGTTGGTGCGAATACTCCATCAACTATTGTAGAGAAATATTGGCTATAGATGAACGAATCATAGCTTATTCCATTTCTTGGTCTAATCATGATTAAATCACCTGTAGAATGTCCAATATAATCTTTAAATGTTGCGCCAAAATAGAAGTTAGTATAATTTGATGTAAGATTCCAAATATAGTATTTAGATATGCCTAAACCTTCATATTCACCCATGCTTCCTGATATTGGTAAGTTGTTGAGTGTTAAATATGATGTATTATATTCTTCTTCTAAAAGTGGTGCGTCATAGCTATTAAACACAACAAGTACTAGATTATTACAATCGTAAAACGCTTTATCGCCTATTGCTTTTAAAACTCTAGATAATGTTACTTTTTCTAATTTAGAGTTCGCAAACGCAGCGGCTGATATTCTGATAGTATTATCATCTATAACGAATTCTTTATCATCTTTAAGTGGTGGATAAGATACTAAAACT
>CALCVH010000142.1 GCA_937907585.1 uncultured Bacillota bacterium
TATTTATAGTGATAGATATGAATATCTATATAATATTTATCATTAATAAAGAAATATTCTTCTGATTCGTAAATATTATGTTCTCTAGTTCTTATAAGGTATTTTTCATAATCATAATTAAAAGAAGAATACAATCCTTCATTGACTATTAATCCTTTATCATTTAGAACTTTTAATTTATCCATAATCACCTATAAAATAATTATACATTATAAAGAATAAATGGTTATGATTTTTGTGTTATTAAGCATAATTTATTGACATTTATTATATTTAATATATAATATTTTTGTTTGAAAATAAAAAATGGAGAAACAAAAATGAAAAAGATACTTTACATGTATAAATTTGCAGGTAAATATTGGATATTCGCTGTATTAACTCCTATGTTTATGGTTGCGGAAGCGATCTTTGAAATATTAATCCCAAATATTTTATCAGGTTTAATAGACGAATTAAATAATATATCTAATCTAGGTCAAGCTATTAGCGCAAATGATATATTTCCATTAATTGGTGGATATGCATTAAGATTACTAGGATTTTCTGTATTATCTTTAATATGCGGTATGATTGGTGGTGTGTTAGCCGCTATCGCATCAAGCGGATATTCTGCGAATTTAAAATATGCGATATTTAAGAAAGTTCAGTCATTCTCATTTACTAATATAGATAAATATTCAACATCAAGTTTAATCACAAGAATGACTACTGATACTAACTGGATTCAAATGAATTTCAGCTTGAGTATAAGAATGTTATTTAGAGCGCCAGCTCTATTCATATTCGCTATAATTATGGCTTCTAAATACGCTGGAGGCGCATTCTCTTTCGTGTATTTAATTGCGATACCAGTAATAGTATTAGGACTCGCTATGATTTTCTTCTTTAGCCATCCATTTATGCAGAAAGCAATCAAAAAGATTGATGACTTAAATGAAGTTGTTGAAGAGAATGTTAGAGGTATTAGAGTAGTTAAGAGTTTCACATTAGAAGAAGATGAGATAGAAAAGATATCAAATGTAAATGATACTATTTATAAAACATTCACTAAAGCTTTTAGAATAATTAACTTAAATGGTCCATTAATGAGCTTATCGATGTATACTGTACTTGTTATTGTATGTTTACTTGGAACTAACTTTATATCTACTGGAAGTATGACTTTAGGTAACCTTCAAGCTTTAATGGGTTATTCTATGCAGATATTAATGTCATTAATGTTTATATCTATGATTGTATCGTTCTTCATTATATCTAAACCATCTAGAGATAGAGTATATGAAGTTTTACATGAAGAACCTACAATTGAAAATGGTGATAATCCTATATATGAAATAAAAGATGGATCTATCAAATTTGAAAATGTATCTTTTAAATATAATGTTACAGCTCCTGAATACGCTTTAAAAGATATTAATCTAGATATTAAATCAGGCGAAACACTTGGCATACTAGGAACTACTGGTTCATCTAAAACAACTTTAATCTCAATGATCGCAAGACTATATGATGTATCTAGTGGAAGTGTTAAAGTTGGTGGAATCGATGTTAGAGAATATGATTTAAAAACATTAAGAGATGCGGTATCAGTAGTTTTACAAAAGAATCTATTATTTAGCGGAACTATCAAAGATAACCTAAAATGGGGAAATATTAACGCTACTAATGATGAAATAATAGAAGCCGCTAAAATCGCTCAAGCTGATTCATTTGTTAGTGAAATGCCTAATAAGTATGATACATATATTGAACAAGGCGGAACCAATGTATCTGGTGGACAGAAACAAAGACTATGTATAGCTAGAGCGATTCTAAAGAATCCTAAGATACTCATTTTAGATGACTCTATGAGCGCAGTTGATACTAAGACTGATAAATTAATTAGAGATGGATTAAAAGAATATAAGAAAGATATCACTAAGATTATAGTTGCGCAAAGGTGCTCATCTGTAATGGATGCGGATAAGATTATTATTATTGATAATGGTAAGATTATCGCTAGCGGAACACACTCAGAACTACTAAATAGTAGTAAAGAATATCAAGAAATATATTATTCTCAAAACAGTAATCTTAAGGAGGGTGAATAATTATGAAAAAGAATAAAAAGCACGCTCCTTCAGTCAATTTTAAGAGTTTAGGTAAAACTATTAAACTAATGTATCAAGGTAATGAAGTTACATCTATATTAGTTATAGTATTCTCTTTATTAAGCGCATTATTATCCGCTATCGCAATGAGCTTTACTAAAGAATTATATGATACAGTAATCGCTGATGCGATAAATAATGGATTTAGTGGAAACTTAGTTATAAGAAATTTCTTTATTAAATGGGGAATATTCTTAGGGTTAAGTGTTATATTCCAAACTATTTTAGGCTTCTTAACTGTTACAGTATCTCAAGGAACATTGAGATATGTAAGAAATAAGATGTTTTCAAATATGCAGTATCTTCCTGTTTCGTTCTTTGATAAGAATAAATATGGAGATATCATGAGTAGATACACAAATGATGTTGATACACTTGATACATTTATTAATCAGACATTACCTAACTTAGTCAATGTTCTAACATCTGTTATCACATATTTAATCATGATGATAATAAATAATATCATTCTAACTATATGTGTTGTGGTAATATTAACACTTATTATGACATTAAGTGGGACACTACTTAAAAAATCTACTAAGCACTTCTATAAGCGTCAACAGATTATAGGAAGAATGAATGGTTATATTGAAGAGATGATGGGCGGAACTAGAGTTGTACAAGTATTTAACCATCAA
>CALCVH010000143.1 GCA_937907585.1 uncultured Bacillota bacterium
CTGCACAATATTCATACACATTTACTGGCTGGTCTCCATCGATAACTGCTGTAACAGGTGATAAAACTTACACTGCTCAATTTAGCAGCAAATCTGTCTTTGATATTTTTGAGGTTCAAGATGGCTGGGCTATAGAAAAATATAATGGTTCAGAAACAAGGATAAGCATACCATCTCAAATCGATGGGAAGACGATTGTTGAAATTGGAGATAATGCCTTTGCACACAACACCAAACTATTATCTATTACTCTTCCTGATACTATTGTTAGAGTTGATGATTATGCTTTTTGTGGATGCACAAGACTATACGATTTTAAAAACTCTAATAATTGTCAAAGCGTTGGTAGAATGTGCTTAGCCAATACGAGTTTGAAAGAAATTACAATTCCTGAATCGCTAACTAACATTGGGGCTTATTGGACAATTCTCTCACCAATTGAGAAAATAATTATTTTAGGAAATAGAGATAGCACAAGTTTTGTTGGTGATTATCTTGGCGGAGCTTATTCTACGACTGTTTATATTGACGGAATAGATAACAAGTTGAATGATCATTTTACTCAGGTTAGAGAAGATGTCTCTTTCAAAACAGTAATTAATGGATTTGGTGGACTAGAACAAATGCCAATACGAACCGAATATACATACAACTTAAAAGATGCAAACAGATATTTTTACATAACACAGAATATATTGAACGAAACAAGAACAATTAAAGTGTTTGCCACTGAGTCAGAAAACTCATATAAGTATGGCACATCAACTACTTATGAATATGAATATCCTGATTGGGGAACATGGACGTTTGTATATAAAACGGTTACCAATATACAAGGTGTTTTCTATGTTGGAGTTGATTCGTTAAAAACAATTGATATTTCTTCAGCTTCTAATATTGACACTTCTGTGTTGATTGGCCGATTAGATAATGTTTCTATTCAAAATTAATTTCATATTTGTTTAATAAAACATATTTAAAATGGCAAAATATACGCATATCGTTGAAAAAGTAGGGGTTTCACTCAATACTGTAAAAAACGATATAAAAAAAGGGTTTCAATTGTATCATTTCTTACAATTCTTTCCATTAAGAAACAACCAGATTGACACAATGTGTCAGTCTGTTTTTACAGGGTTTGATATCCGCCGTTAGTCATTTTTATGCAAAAATAGGTTTTTAGCTTATTTTGTAGGTATTTTTTCATTTTATTCAATTTTAGTGGTGACGAAAACGTCACTTTATTTGGTGCTATAAATATTATAATTACTAGTGGTGTTAGTTGAGAATTTCCGAATAACATCCTATTTTATTTTGAAAAAGTCCGTTTGAATGTCCGTTTGAACGTCTGTTTGAATGTCCGTTTGAGTGATACACAAAAGGGTATGATTGATTTGTTGAAAGATAATCCAAAATTAAATGCTCAAGAAATTGCAGTATTATTAAACAAATCAAAGAAAACGATAGAAAGAAATTTCATTGAATTACAAAAAAATAATATTATTGAAAGAGCTGGTTCAAAACGAGATGGTTATTGGATTGTAATAGAATGAGAAAATGAATGATAGAATAATACGTCTGGAACAATTCAACTAACAGATATCTAAATTGATTTCTTACATTATCAAACAATTAATAATATAAATAAACATAATTGTAAAAATAGACTGATAAAGGTGACCGTTTGGAAATAAGAGAATAAAATACTATGAGCATCTATCTACAATTAATCTCAAGTCAACACTTTTTATCTACTTCAAAATATTGGAAAAGTGTATTTTTTGATATTAAAAAATATTAGAAAAGTGTAAAAATCATATTGATAAAATATTGGAAAAGTGCTAAAAATATATTGATAAAATATTGGAAAAGTGTAATGGTGATAGTATGTTTGAAAGAAAAATCCAAAATACAATAACTGAATATTTTAATGGAGAAAGAGAAAAAATATTGGTTATTGATGGCGCAAGACAGGTCGGAAAAACCTATATAGTTAGAGCGCTATCAAAGAAACATTTTAAGAATTATGTGGAAATAAACTTAAAAGACGATTATGATAATCTAAAATTATATGAAAACATAAAAACAACTCATGATTTTTATATCCAGGTTTCTGCGGATTCAAATATCAATCTAAATAATAGAGATGATACAATAATATTTTTAGATGAAATTCAAGTTTATCCACATCTTTTGTCAATGTTAAAACCATTAAATCAAGAAAAGAAATACACATATATCGTCAGCGGCTCTTTACTAGGAATTACACTAAAACACACATTTATACCAATGGGTTCTATTGATGAAGTTAAAATGTATCCAATGGATTTTGAAGAATTTTTGTGGGCTAGTGGTGTCGGTAAAAATGTGATCGATTATTTAAGAGAGTGTTATTTAAATCTTGAAATAATAAATGAAAGTGTTCATAAAACTATCTTAAAAAAATTCAAAGAATATTTAATTTGTGGTGGATTACCTGACGCTGTTAAAGAATTTTTAAATAGTAATATTATTAAAATGAGACAAGTCCATGAACAAACTCACAATTATTATAGTGATGATTGTAGTCAATATGATATTGAACATAAACTTAAAATTCAAAGAATATATGAGATGTTACCATCATATATGGAAAACAAAGTTAAAAGAGTACAAGCGAGAGACGTAGATAATAAGAAACACGCTAGAATGGAGAGTTACGCTGATGAATTTGAATATTTAATTTATTCTGGAATATCTCTAAACGTCAATGCGGTAAGTGACCCTAAATTTCCTTTAATTCAATCAAGCAGTAAAAATCTAATTAAACTATATTTTAATGATGTAGGTATCTTAAGCAACATACTATTTAAAAACAATATTAGAGCTATTCTAGACAATGATAAGGGAATTAACTTAGGCTCAGTTTATGAAACAGTATGCGCTATGGAACTTAAAGCTCATGGACATGAGCTATATTATTTTGATAGTAAAAAAGTAGGAGAAGTAGACTTTTTAATTAATGATTATGACAATCTTAATGTTTTGCCTATAGAAATAAAATCAGGCAATGATCAAAATAACTTTAGAGCCATACCAAAACTTGTAAAAGAAGATGGAAATTATAAAATTAAAAAAGGGTTTGTTTTTGGAAATAAAAATGTCATTATCCAAAAGAACAATCTAATTACATTACCGATATATTTAATAATGTTTGTATAGTTAAATAATAAAAAGCTCAAGAATGAGCTTTTTATTATTCTATTTAGATATTTTAGTTTTCTTTATTAAGTTTCTTAAGAATCTTTGATGTTTCCTTATAAAGTCCATGATCGACAATTCTATCAAGCTTATCAAGACAGATTTCTCTTAATGTTCTTTCATCAAGTTTTCCATTAGCGTTAAGTGGGAAACTTTCAAGATAGATGATGTGTTCAGGGATTTTTAATGATGGAAGAACTTTATGTAGATCATCTAAATATATTCTTTCGTGGAAATGTCCTTTTTTATTTGGAATTTCAACTGCCGCAATTATATATTCACCATCAGTAAGGCTTGGGAATCCCATTACTCTTACTCTACTGAATTCTTTATATTTTTCAAACGCAGCTTCAATTTCTTTTGGTGAGATATTTTCTCCTTTTCTTACGATGATATCTTTTAGTCTACCTGTTAATTCAAGATATCCATCCTTATCGATGAAACCAAGGTCACCTGTATGTAGATATCCATCACTATCAAATGGTTGTTTATCATCTGGAAGCTTATAATACCCGTTACATACTACATATCCTTTAACGAGTATTTCACCAGGAATTCCTTGTCCAGTAAGGTCTTTTTTACTTACAGGATCTTGGATTTTTATTTCAAGTCCAGGCATGATTGTGCCAACTGATACTCTGTGTTTTTCTGGTGGCGTATTAGGGAAAACAAACGAAATTAGAGGCGAACATTCACTTTGTCCATAACCGTTAAGGAATTTATTTCTACCATATTTTCTTTCAAGGAACTTGAATCCTTTTTCTGATGTAAATCCACCACCAACTATGCAGTGCTTTACAAATTTTCCATGATGAATCCAGAATCCTGGAGCTCTAGCGATCTTATCGAATATGATTGCGACAGATGCATAATCTCCAGCTTTTTCTTTAAGGAATTCTTTATAGATTTCAATTGGATTCGCCATTTCATTTATGAATACTAATCTCTTATAAGAAAGATATGCGATTACTACAAGAAGTCCAAAGCAGTGGAACATTGGAAGAAGGCACATGAATGTTTCTGAACATTCGCTATCAAAACTATTTAATCCATGATAGATAATGTTCATTAAGCCATATTGTGAAAGCATTACAGCTTTAGGAACACTAGTTGTTCCGGTTGTAAATATGATATGAGATGTTCTCCTGCTTTCTTCAGCTCTATTTTCTATTTCTGGTAGAGGTGTAGGAGTATATTGATAGATAAATCTTTTAAAACTTAAATCTCTTCCCCTTATTGACATGCAGTTTTCTTCAGGAATTCCTGTATCTTTAAGAAGTTTAGGAAGATCATCTGGATCTTTACCAGCCGCAACATATTTACCAACAAGAAGGAATTTAGAATCAGAATTTTTTATCGCTTGTACAAGGTCATTATGTCTCAAGATATAGTTATTTAAAACAGCGACTCCACCAACTCTTACAACTGAAAGAAATGAAATTAACCAGTTATATGAATTCATCGATAGAATAGATACGTGGTCGCCTTTTTTAACTCCCATATCAATTAGTTTATGGCACATCCAGTTAATTGATAACTGCATATCTCTAAACGTATATCGCCTTCCTTTAAAAGACAAAATATCCTTATCAAGATACTTTTCTTCTACTTCATACATATCGGAAAAAAGATAATTATCAATTTCAGTTCTCATTTTTTAGCTCTCCATGTTATGTTTTTTCGAATTATTTCTTATAAAAATAGTATAACCAAAAAAGCAGAATATTAAAATATTTTTCATCTTTTTATCGATTTTTTTCTAATTGAAGTTTCGTATGATTTTCTGCATATCTTTTGCATAAATACAAATTTGAAAAAATTATGAAAAAATGTTTTGAGATTTTATTTATTTATTATAAAATAAATATATATCAGGAAATACTTGTTTTTTTCGAGTTAAATGCATGTAGGATCGAGAGTAAAACTCGTATATAAAAATAACTCAAAATCCATTTCATTAATATTTGGTTTAGGAAGTTATGAACCAAATGAAAGGAGAGATGGTCATTTGTTTATCAAATTGATCATATTGATTTTATGAAGAAGAAACACTTTGCATATGTTTTCGCCATGTTAGCTGCATTCCTATTTATATTCATTCTTTCTGGATGTACAAAAATTGTTATAATCGATGGAATTAAAATGGAAGATGAGTCGGTTATAGAGATTCGTTCAGGTGAATTTGATTATACAGGGAAGAAAATAGTAGTTCTCTATCATGACGGAAATACAGCTGTCCAAGATTTGACTGAAGATATGATACCGGATAACGAAAAGTTAAAATTCTATAAAATCGGTGAACATGAAGTTAAAGTTGTTTATCAAACTAGGTATCAAACAACTATGAAAGTAAATGTTGTGAGACATGAGTTTGATGATACCTATAAGCTTGATGACTTAACTGTGACTTATGATGGTTATCCTCATAAAATAGAGCTTGGGCATGATCTACCTGAAGGAGCAACAATCAATTACGTTTATGGAAACACTTTTACAAGTGCAGGAACATATGATGTTATAGGTGTTGTTTCTAAAGAAGGATATGTGTCTAAAACTTTAACTGCAAAACTTACTATAGAAAAAGCGGATTTCGATATGAGCAATGTGACATTTGAAGATGCCACTTTTATTTATGATGGCAATCCTCACGTTATAGAAGCGACTAATGTTCCGGGTGAGATTACTGTAACATATTCAATCTATAACGAAGGAAGCAACATAAGAATAACTAATGCGGTAGACGCTGGAAGATATAGAATTGTTGCGAACTTCAGAACTACAAATACAAGCTATAATCCTATTCCTGATAAGGAAGCAACTCTTACAATAAATAAGGCTACATATGACATGTCAACAATCACATTTAATGATGTTGAAAAAGAATATGATGGCTCTAACGGCTTGGTTGCTGTAAACGCTCCAGCTGGCTTACCTTCTGGAGTTAAGGTTTCTTATAAAGTTTACAAGGATGGATCGATCACATCAGATTATATGAACGCTGGTACTTACACTATGGTAGCTGAGTTTAGTGGTGATGAAAGAAACTATGAAAGAATAGATAGCATGAGCGCCACTCTTAAAATCGTTCCTCAAACAGTAGAAATAAGCAAAGCTGTAACATTTGAAAGTGAGACAGTTACATATGATGGAAACGAACATAAGATAGAGGTTAAAGGAACCCTTCCTCAAGGAATCGCTGTGAAATATGAATATGTTTCAGACTATTCAACTCCTGAAGATACTTCTGAAACTTATGCAGGTGAATATATAGTTTACGCAAGATTCTCTTCAACTGATGTAAATAAATTACCTGATATTGAATATCTAGAAGCTTACCTTACTATTAACTATATCAATGAAACTGTTACAGTGACAGCAGATAAAATCTCATATGACCCTGGAACAATGAGCGTTTCAGTAGATTTATCTAGCGTTGATCCTGAAGACAAACTCAGAATAGCTGACATTAACTTGTATTCTATATCTGAAGGAGAAGAAACAGTTTCAACAAAGACTAAAGGCGAAGATGGAAACTACATCTTCACTCTTGTTAGTGGAACAACATATTTATTTGAAATTTCATTAGAATATGAAGACCCTAATTTAGCGAGAAGCATAATTATCCCAGTTGTGACTGGACAATATACATATAATGGGTGATTGATATGGGAAAAACAAAACTTTTCATCATAGTATTTCTAATAACAGCTGTGGTTAGTAACGCAATAGTTCTTCCTATTATTATCACTAAAGGAATGTTCTATAAAGCGGATGGCTCATTCACAGTAATTAACTATATCGAATGGATGGCTTTCGTCTTCATTACTTTAATCCAAGTTTCAAATATTGCGCTTTCTCATAAGTACGCAAAAGGAAAATTCCAAGAAATACTCTTTGTTATGTCATCTCTTACAATTATGGCTGAGGTTATTGGATATGTCCTATACGCAGTTATTGAATGCAGATTCAATTTTAAGATAATAGATTGGTTTGGATGTTTAGCTAATATGGTTGTATCTCCAACCTTCTATATGACCTTTGGTGGAACATTTGGTGGACTTTTCTTATTTTATATATTTGTGATTAATAAATCATTCTTAGGAATATTTACGAAAGATGGAATTGCGGGAAGTGGAAAGCTTAAACAAGTTAATGACACTAACCTTGAAAATTCTAGATGGATGAACAATGAAGAAAAAGAAAAGATTTTTAAGAGCTATAAATACTCTCAGCTCGCAACAACAAATAAAGATGGTATTCCTGTATCTGCGGTATTAGATAAGAATAAAAAAGACATGAAGGTATCGTTTAACTCACCATGTCACTCAATAATCATCGGTTCAACAGGTTCAGGTAAAACCACAACATTTGTATCACCTATGATTCAACTTCTTGGCGCAACAAACGCAGGAAGTTCAATGGTTATAACTGACCCTAAGGGCGAATTATTCTCTTTACATTCTGCGTATTTAAAAGATAGAGGATACGATGTTAAGGTCGTTGACTTAAGAGACACATATGAATCTTATAGATGGAATCCTCTTGATTCAATTTGGGATTTGTTCGCTGGTTATATAGATGCGCACAATAAAGCATTCAAGAGAAAAGATAATGTATTCTCAAGCGGATTAAAGCTCGATGAAGATGATTCTAAATATAAAGGACTTGAATGTTGGTACGAATTTAACGGTAAAGCCTATGCTGATTATGATAGGCTTATCGCAAGCGTTAAATTATATAAAAAGAAAATATACGATGAGGTATATGAAGATTTAAACGACCTAGTTTCAGTTTTAATTCCAGTTGAAAATGAAAAAGATCCACTTTGGGAAAAAGGTGCTAGATCAATTACATTAGCGGTTCTTCTCGCTATGTTAGAAGATGCGCAAGATCCTAAGAATGGAATGACTAAAGAGAAGTTCAACTTCTTTAACTTAGCTAAGATTCTTCAAAACTCTAACAATGACTATGAAGATTTAAGAACATATTTCAAAGGAAGAAGCCCTTTATCTAAGGCTTATTCATTATCAAAACAAGTCTGTGACGCTGCGCCTACTACTCGTGCGTCTTATATGTCTATAGTTTATGATAAATTAACTTTATTTAATGACGCTGGTATCTGCGCACTTACTAGTTCATCAGACTTTACCGCAGAATCTTTATCAGATCATGCGACCGCATTATTCTTAAAGATTCCTGATGAAAAAGATACAAGACATAACCTTGCGGCTATATTTATTTTAAATATATATAAAACTCTTATCAAAGTTGCGAGTGCGACACCAGACCTTACTCTTCCAAGAAACGTTTACTTTATCATGGATGAGTTTGGTAATATGCCTAAGATTGAAAAGTTTGATAAGTTTATAACAGTTGGACGTTCAAGAAAGATTTGGTTCAATATGATCATTCAATCTTACTCACAACTTAATAATGTCTATGGTGAAACCGTAGCTGATATCGTTAAAGGTAACTGCGGTATCAAAATGTTCATCGGTTCAAACGATATGGGAACTTGTAAAGAATATTCTGAACTATGTGGAAATATCACCGTTGCGACAACTTCAACATCTGCGCAATCTAAGGGCGATACGACATATTCTACATCTTATCAAGTTAGACCTCTTATCTATCCAAGTGAACTACAAAGATTGAATCACCCTGGAGATATTGGTCATAGTATTATAGTAACATTTGGTAACTATCCATTAAAAACTTACTTTACTCCATCTTTCCAAGTACCATTCTATAAGACTGGAAAAATGGATCAATCAGATATCGCAGAAAGATTTTTTGATGAAAAAAGTGTTTTCTATGATATTAGAGTTAGAAATAAAGCTCTTAAAGAACAAAGCGAAAAGGAAAAAGAAGATATAGTTAAAACTCAACCTCAACAAGAGGAGGTAGTTGAAACTAATACAGAAGAAACTCAAGACGATGCATTCGTTCTTGAAGGAGCTAAAATTCTTGAAGCTTATAAGAAGTTTAAAGAAGAACACCCTGATATGAATTTTGCGGAATTCTGTCAGATGGTAGCTAGCGGTGAAGTTACATTGCCGGATTGGAGTGTTAAGAAATGAAAATAATTAGCAAAAAGATCATCTTTGCCATAATTTCATGCCTACTTGTGATAGGTGCATTTTTGTTAAACTTTTCACCCTCTACTGCGAGAGCCGCTAGTGATTATGACACAGTATATGTAGAAAAAGGTGTGATAACTTATAGCGGACTTGCATATGCGACGGTTTATTTTAAAGGAAAACCTGGTGATATTATCACTGTTGAATATAAATCATTCGCTGGTTCTGCTATACCAGGAGTCGACTATCAGAATTCATCATCTACTGTTACTGCCACAATAAAATCTAACGGATCTACAAGTGTTGATATACCATTCAAGTGTCTTAACACTAGTAGTAACAGAGAAGATTTAAGAGTTATAGATAGCGCAACATATGAAATGCATGGTAGATATTTTCATGTAACAATCGACGATGTAACTGGAGTTGATTCTTCAGGTAATCCAATAACTGTGCTTGTTGAAGAAAACAAAAGGACTTGTAAAGTTTATCTTCCTTATAATGAAACCGCATTTTCAACTATCGGAACAACTTCATATTTAAATGATTATGCGAATATGGTATCACAATGGAATGCAGGTACTTCAGAAATTGATGGACAAGCAACTTGGAAGTCTTGGGAAGCAGGAATGGACCTTGACAACTACACTACTAGAGATTGGGTAACCAAATACATAAATAAGGGGTATGCTGAAGCATATACTTCGTTCCTCATTAGATACTTATCAGATACTAGCGTATGGTCATCTAGTAATATCTTTACATATGCTGGTAGTCAACAAATGATAAGCAATTATTATAGAAGCAAGGATGTTCCTGGATTATATCTATATGTTGATACAGAACCTTGTACTAATGATTTTTGGACTGGTAACGAAAGAGGATATCAAATTAACGGACGTGCGATGTATCTAATATCGCAAAACAAAAATCCATGGGATGATAGCGACCCGCTCGTCGATGTTGAAAACAGAAAAATAGCAGCTTCTCATAAAACTATATATTGGTTCCAAAATACAGGCACATGGTATGCAGGTGCTGGAGCTCATACATATTCAGAGTTTTATAAAATAAATCCATATAATGGAAGATTAAATACTGGAATCGCTGTATTCAATGATAATAGTTCATGGGATAGATCTTGTAAAGATGTTTATTTATTCATGAAGCTTGAGGATGATAAAGCACCTTCAATTGTTGCGAACTACGTTGATGATTCTATGCTTGGTGTAGATGGAAAACTTAGATTCTGCATAAGATTTAGTGAACCAGTTTATCTAACAAATGAAAACGATTCTATCGAAGTTAGATATAACTATAACGCAACTCCTCACTACGCAACATACAAAGAAGGAAATTATAGTGATACTCTAGTTTTTGAAATAGATGCACCATCTTCAACTATATATAATGTAAAATATAGATTTACAGCTAAAGTATCTGATATGTCTTATCATGTTGATAGTTATAAAAAGATAAAAAACAACACTTATCAAGATAGCTATACAGATCGTGAACCTACTTTAATCAATGGCTCTATCTATTTTGATAATCCTCAATTAGTGATTGATAAAGGCTTTTCATCAAATCCTGCTGGTTCTTATGAATTATATCTTTCTGTAAATGGTAATGGCGAAAAGAACATAAAAAACGCAATCGTATACTATAAATGGTCTAAAGAATCTACTATAGATGATAAAACAAACAAGAAGAGCTATACACACAATCATCATGTTACAAGCGATGATAATGGATCTATGTCGATTTCGTTAGTGAGCTCTGATACTGATGTATCTGGTTCAGGTACATATTATCTACATGCCTATGTAGTTACTGGATACGGAAAGTCGCAAACGGAGACCTTTGGTCCATATGCGCTTGATGTCGATCCACCAAAAGTAATGCAGAAACATCCGTCAAGGAACGATCTCAAAACTAAAATTCTTGATGTTGAGATAGAAAACACTGGCGAGTGTGTTTCTAATATTGATAGGGTTGATATCTTCGCAAAATATAAGCGCAATGGTGAAATGAAGACAGTCACAAAAACACTTGTTGATGGTGGTTTAATAGTTCCTGGATTAAGTGGAATTGTATCACAAGGAACTAATGCAGAAACCGGAAATACCACTTATGTATATAAATCGAATATTGATGAAACTAATACAGATATTCCAATTGATACTTTCATAACTGGTATTATGGGCGAAAACCCTAGAATGAATTTGGAAATAGGCTTTGTCGCTTACGATGCAGCAGGAAACTTTGCAAAGAGTGATACATTTAGACTCACTTATGATATAAGAGATAGCTTTAAAGTAATTACTAGGTTTCCTTCATATCATTATGAACCAATAACTGATATTGAAATGCCATATGCAGCTTACGATATATCAAGATTAGATGACAACTCAAGACAAAGCGTTGGAATAGAAATTGATTTAGACGATTCATTCCATGATCAAGTTGATGGTGTAAACACTTTCTTTAGAGTTTATGTAAATGATAAAGAAGTTCCTTATGAACATACATCAGAAAGCATTTATAGTGTTAAGATATCAGATCTAAATGCTGGATATTATGAACTTCTTCCTATGATTGAAGGAACAGCTGATGATTCTCCAGTAGAATTAGTATCAGACCCAATAAGATTCTACTTAACAAATGGAATGAAAGATGAGACTGTTAATAAGACTAATGCTTCAAGCAATCTAGTTTTAACTAATAAAGCATTCCAACTTAATGATGTAACTTATTATTATTTAGATTCTGGAGGATCTAGAATCTATAACTTCAGATATGGTGCTAAATTTGATGATGTAGACGGAAGATATGTTGGAGGCTCACCATATCCTACATTCTCTAACAGTACTGAAGCGAAGAAGTACATTAAATATATGGAATATCAGGATATGTACTTAGTATCTTTAACTGCCAATATGGCCAGCATGTTGAATTCTGGAACAGGTTCAACTGTATATGTTAAAGCTGCTAATGAGACTACATCTGCTCAAGAAGGACAACTTTGGATTAAATATAAGAAGTCTACTTGGACACCAGATTCATCAAGCTATGGATGGGCATTCTACTTCTATGGTAATGGTGATTTAGCTGATGGAATAAATATCAATAGACTTTCTACTAACCTTAATAACGCAATCAATACTGTCGTTAATAAGATAGTATCTACAGGTTCAACAGTATATCTCGTTGAAGATGATACTTTGAACGCAAGAACAGGAGCGCCATTCTTAAGCACTACTCAGATGCATGTAGTAAAAGAAGTCGCAACTAAAACTTTAATGGGTAATCCTTTCGTAAATAATCCAACTTACGATGGAGACTCAGGACTTTATGTTAATAACTATACAGTTGATGATGTTTCTTATCCTATCGCAACTAATTTGATTCTTTCAATGGATGAAACTACATTACTTTATTATAAGTATTATGAATCAAATACTTGGACTCAAATTAATGCTGATGACGGAGAAATCCTTCAAAAAGTATTCGCAGATGAAAGTGGAATCTATACAATAAGAGAATATAACAGTACTGGTATTAGTGAATTTAATATTTACTACGATAAATCTCTTCCTATTATTAGAGCGCTTTCAAATGAATCTGAATTGATACTTGATGGAACAAACTCAATGTTTGCGGGCACATCATTTGAGATTAAATCATTTGAAACAGAAGCAGATTCACTCGCCTTTGTCGCAATATTAAGCTATCCATCAAAAAGACTATTAACAGTTCTTTATCCAGATAGTTTTACTACTGGAGAATCATTCAGTCTTCAAGATGGTAACTACTATATTAAAGTAGGTGATCGTTCTGGTAACATTGTGATGTATACAGTACTTTTATCACTTACTACACTTGATGTGACTTTGTCAGAACTAGAAAGTCAAAGTGGTGTAGTAGTTAAAGTTGCGAATAGAGAAGATAATGAAATCTATTCATATGAAGTTTATTGTAATGATGAACTTATAAGCTCATCATATAAAACTTCTCAAGTATTTAAGGATCCAGGAATATATAGAGTTATAGTAACAGATATTTATGGTAACACTGTAACAAAGACTTTAACTTATGAATTCCAATCTCCTCAAATAACTTGGTATTACATGAACAGTGATGAAACTTACAGCAAATTTAATCCAGAAAAAATTGTAAGTATGTATATTTCTGAAGATGAAAGTAGTTCAAGAACTACAAACGTATATACATCATCTAGAGTTAGATTACAATTCAATACTAGATATGGAGATAGCGCTGTCAAGTTTGAAATCACAGGAATCGATTCAAATGGTTACGCTTATGCACCAGAAACTGATTCCATAACTATTAAAGATTTATCTGCGTTTACAATAAGAGTTTGGTTTGAAGATTATCCAGAAAACGACCATATGTACGTTGTAAGAATAGATAGAGAAGCGCCTATAGTTAACGCTACATTTATAGGTACTTTATATGAAAAGAAATCTGAAATTGACGCTCTTGTTAACGCTGTGGATGAAAATAAAGAATATGTTTTATCCGCAAATGATCCAATAATCCTTTCGACTTTAGACTATGATATTGTGAGAAATCAAACAATGAATTTTGAATCAGGCGATATTATTGCGGGAAATCACATCAGTTTCTCTATGAATGATCCATCTGGAATAAGAGATATCATAGTAACTAGAGACGGACAATTAATGAATCTTGCGTTAGACGCTGAAAACAAACTTCTTATCAATAACTATGGCCATTTCGTTGTAATGGTATCTGATACTTTAGGAAATACAACGACATTTACATTTGATAATGTTAAAGAATCAATATCATCATGTCAGGTTGATTCTAATTATGTGGATGAAAAGGTAATTAACTATGGTAATACTGATGTAGTTGTATCAAATACTTATCCTGGAACCTCTTCATTCCTAATCAAAGTTGGTGAATTAACTTACAACTATGATGTGATATTTGATGGACAAACAGTTAAATATGGACAATACTATTTAACTGTTGAAGACGTTAATAATGAAATATACCGTAGATCTAGCTTTATAGAAAATTCATCATTTAAGTTAGATAGAGCTGATTCTTCAACTAGAGCTGAAAAGTGCTATACAATTATCGATAATGATGATTTCGCTCTCTATGTGAAATTCACTGAAAAATATAACGTTGTATATCGTGTAGAATGTAAAGAAAAAGATATAGATGTTGAAACGTTGTTCAGTGTAGGAAATAATAAACTTCCTCAATACTATCACGCTGTACTTTCAAAAGTAGCATCTACAGTTGATATCTATTCAGGAAACACTGTAGCAATGTATGAAGAAGGTCAAGAATATGTATATATCGCTGATACGATGACAATTGGTAAAAATATATCAGAACTAATTACATCTATCACAGTTGCGTATTCTGTTACTACTACATTCCCAGAAGCAACAACTATCTATAAAGATGGAGCGTGGCTTATTGAAGATTATAAGGGATTAATTGATGGTTTCTATCTTGTAACTGTAAATAATAGATATAGTAACGTTACTTCATATACAGTATCAAAATCAAAAGTATTTATGGCTAATGCTGAATTAGTTTATGTAGATGGCCAAACAGTTACTGTTGTACCAGATAACAATACAGTTTATTCTAATAAAGCTATAAATCTTTCTGTTTTCAGTAAATCAGTTTACTTTAAGGTAACTGATGAAGATGGCACAGAAACTACATCATCTGGATTCTATGACAATGGTGTAACATCACTTGAAATAAGCATTCCAGGTAAATACACTGTAGAAGCAATCAATTCTAACGGATTATCTCAAACATATAAAATTGAAATCGCTAGCGATAACAGATTTACTTATGTTGATGGATGGCTTACAGGTTTCAATGAAAATGCTTTAAGAAAAGATGAATACTATACTAATACTAAAGTTAGTGTAAGTCTTGAGGAAGGCATTGAATATGTAGAGGTTAGATTTAATGATACAAAAACAGTAATCTATGATGCGATAGCGAATTCTGTAGATAATGACCCTTCAAAATTAGTTGAATGCGTAGGCTTAAATGGAAATGGTGAATATACAGTATGCTTCAGAAACAAATATGGTGATGTCGCAACTAGAGTAGTTCACTATTCCGCAACTCCAGAACTTCAACTTTCAAGAAAAACTGTTTCTGGAAAGTCATTTGAAACAATGGATCTTAACTACGTATTAGAAAATAACTTCTATTCAAATTATATATTAAGATTTAGCACTACAAGCAGTCTTTACCAGTTTAAGATAAATAATGAAAACATTAATCTTGATGAGCCTAAGACATTAGAATTTACTAACTCTTCAGGATATGGTGAAGTTGAATATAATATAAGTTACCTTGATGAATATGGAAACAATCTATCATTCAAGGCTATACTCTATAGAAAAAACATCTTCATCAATACTGATCAGATGAGTGTTATAACATTAAAAGATGAACTCTATACAAAAGATAATGTTGTGATTACATTTGAAGGTGATTCAACATACATTGGAACAGTATCTATAAACAACTCTATTCCAGAAGAATATGAGTCTGGAAAGATAATGTATAGAGATGGTAAATACACATTCACTGTTAAAGATATCGCTGGAAATGAAGCGAGCTACACAATTACACACAAGAGTGTAAATGTGTTCTCTATAACAAATCAGGCTACTGAAGAAACTATAATGAATGGTGGAGTAGTTAATGATTCTGCAGTAATATTCGCTGAACTTGATGGTGATTCATATATCAAGACAGTTGTTAAAGATGGAATATTATTATCAAATTATGATAGTAAGAGATTCAATACAACTGGATTCTGGGAACTATTAGTTGAAGACAGCATCGGAAATAGATCATATGTAAGTTTCTACATTGTTAATAATTCTGTTGCGACATTCAATTATGAAGCACCTTACGGATATACAGTTGGAAGTGTCTGGTATACAAATCCATATGGACAAAGATCAGAAACAGCCTTCTCTGGAGATAAAATAACTTTAGAAGAAGATGGATCTTACGCAGTTATCGTAAATGGAATTGATACTCTTGATTCTTATAACTTTACAGTCGAAATCGACAATAAAGCACCTGAAGTTCAACTTGTTGGAGTTGAAGATGGTGGAATTACTCCTGGAGATGTTACATTATCAGGACTTAAAAATGGCGATATCGTAGAAATTTATAGGAATGATGAACTTATGGAAACACTTAATGTTTCATCATCATCTGAAACTCCTCAAATAACTACAGGAGGAAAATATAGAGTTGTAGTTACTAATGTACAAGGTGTTTCTGTGGAATTTAACTTTGAGCGTAAGCACATAGCAAACGCCGCAGGAAGCGTACTTGTAATAATCGTTTGCCTAGCAATAACGTTAGGTGTAGGTGTTGGCCTTTACTACCATACAAAATTAAAGACCGATAAATAATAACCAAATATTAAAAAAATATAACAATAAATAAAAAAGGAGAATTAAAATGTTTAATTTAGTATTAGCTATCACAGAAAAGGATCTTAACCAAATAGTTAAACCTTTACTTGACATTTTGGGAGTAGTCGTTCCAGTTATGCTTGCGGTAGTAGGCGCAATCGGTGCAATCTGGTGTATCGTTCTTGGTATAAAATATGCTCAAGCTGATGATCCACAAGAACACGAAAAAGCAAAGAAAGGATTAAAGAACTCAATCATCGGTTTCGTTCTTATCTTCGTTCTTTTAATCGCTCTTCAAGTTGGTGTTTCAATCATGACTGAGTGGTATAGAAACTACGATTATCCTACTCTTGTAACAATGATTAAATTCTAGTTTTAAAATAATGAAATCAATAGTCAAAAGAATTAGATTTTTAATCCTTTTGATATTATCGATGCTTATTCTCGCTCTTTCTAGCTGTTATGACCTTGGGTCTTATGGCGAAGAAGGAAATGAAGAAGAATATTACGAAGCTTTTGGTGATGTCAAAGGGATTTATCCCCATGGCATCAAAGAATATGACATTGAGGATTCACTTTATAATCCTTATACTGTTGAAAATCTTGATTGGGAAGATGAAGATGATGCGGTTGAAACACATCCATATCTATATATCGTCATCCCAATCGAGAAAGATCTTACTATCGATTCGTTAGCTCTCTATATGAAATCACCTAGTGATGTTTTTGCTAAACTAAGTGTATTTTACTTTTCGACTGAGAGTCTTTTACCAGAAAAAATAAGTTTCTTTGATTCACCTGATACTGAAAAAGTAAAAGAAACAGATGAACACGGAAATGAAGTTGAAGTAGAAAAAGAAATAGAGTACGACGACCCAAAAATATCCGATGCGTTAGCGAATGTGGGTGTTAGTCTAAAAGAAAACGAGTGGAATAGTTTCTTAATTGAAGAGTTCAACCAAACTGGATACAATGACGGCTGTATTCACGCAGTTGAAGACAGTTATATCTATATAAGAGTAGAGAATAATTATGGTAAGAACAAAAAAACTATGACTAGTTTCGAATTTACTATGATAGATCTTTTAATAAGGGCTATCTAGGAAAGAGGTAATATATGTTTGATTGGTTTTGGAATTTTTTGTACGGAATATCAAAATCCATTTATAGCTTAATTGATGGCTTGATGTCGTGCGCAAACATGCTTGTTGGTATAGAACCAATAAAATATGAAGGAACGGAAACAGATTTTATTTCCTATCTATTCCATAATAAAAATATAACATACGGTTTTATAGCTGCCGCACTCATTGGCGTTATACTTGTCTTTATCTTTGCGATTTTCGCAATCCTTAGAGCGATCGCATCTGAAAAAGCCGCTATGACACCAGCGCAGGTCGCTGTTAAGGTAGTTAAAACACTGCTTATGTTCCTATTTATTCCAGCAGTACTATTTGTATTTATACTTTTATCTAATACTTTCATGCAGGCGTTATATAGCGCTACACTTGGTGGAAGTGGCGGATCAATGGGAAGGTTTTTAGCGGGTGCTTTTGGACAAAGCGCAGTTAAAACAGGAGTAGACCCAGACTTCTATTTACTTAAAGAATTTGATTATACTGATACAGATAATGTAAGAAATTATTTAGATCTTTCAGATTATGACTTTTTCTTCAGTTGGCTAGGTGGTATTTGTATATTAGTAAGTATAGCTCAATGTATGTTGGTTTTCGTTGACCGTGCGATTTCTATGGTTATTCTATATATATTCGCGCCAATTTCACTCTCAACATCAGTCATCGATGATGGAGCGCACTTTAAGTTATGGCGAGATCAATTCCTTATTAAATTCCTTACTGGATATGGGTGTATACTTGCGCTCAACATATATGCGATTTTAATAGCGGCGGTAACTAGTAGTAGTTTAACGTTCTTTGAAAATACTTTCTTGAACAACTTAATGAAGATAGCGTTCATTTTAGGTGGAGCAGTATCAATGAATAGAGCGATGGCTTTAATTGGTAACCTCATCCAAGCTGGTGCTGGATCTAATGAAATGAGAGATAACGCAATTGCGACATCTCAATTCAAGGGTGCACTTGGATCTGCAGTACATGCATTCGGCGCTCCATTTAGAGGTATTAAATCTGCGGTTAACTTCGCAAGTGACGCTAAACAATATGGTATTGGGTCTACAATCGCAAATAGAATGGGCTTCAAGACAGCTAGAGATTATGGCGGACGAAGTGAAATTCAAAAAGCAGATGATAAAGAAAGATTCGGTAACAGAAATAATACCAATAACAATGGTGGTAATGGCGGAAAAGGCGGCGGCGGCTCTAATGTTCAGAACATCATGCAAGGTAAGAAAGATGGCGATGGCGGCGGCAATAACAGCAAGAGCTCTGAATCTTCAAACGCTAACAACAATAAACCACAAAACTCTATGGTGACCAATGCGATAAACAATAGCTTGAGTAACAATAAGGATAGCGGAAGCAACGCTAAGAAATAGGAGGCAAACATGAGAGTAATTCCAAAGACCGCAAAGGTCAAAGTACAGTTTTTTAAAAATATTTCAATCCCGGATACTATCATAGCTCTTATATCTTTAGCGATTATAGTCCTTCTATTTGTATCAAACCTTGGTTTCGCAAGATTCATCCTTATGGTCGTTGTGCTTGGTTTAACTGTGGGATTATATCTTCCATATGATGGAAGAAGATTCTATTACTATTTAATATATTCAGTAAGATATGTTTTCTCAGTTAAAAAATACTCAAGAGATTTTCCTAAATCTCAAACAAATATAGAGTCATTTCTACCTTTCAAGAATATTGCAGATGGGTTTATCGAATATAGCGATTATTACGCAGGTGTTCTTCAAATAGATCCAAGAGAGTTTTCACTTCTATCAGGATTCCGTCAAGATCAGATGATTGATGAATATTTTGGAAAGATTATTAGAAGAATCGGTGATAACTCTAGAGCGTCAATCGTTAAAATCGATAGAACACTAAGCTTTGAAAGCTATGTAAAAGAAGAAAACGCAAAAAAAGATGCTTTATATAAGTTATTCGAAGAAGGTGAACTTACTAAGATTGAATTAAACGCTAGAGAAAAAGTAATAGACGATAGAATTAGAGTATATACAAAGATAGATGAAGATGGTTCAGTAACAAAACCATTCTATTATCTAGTATTATACGATCCAAATAAAGGCGTTATATCAGATATTCTAAGAAGCGCAGTTGTTACTTTCCAAGAAATTGGAATGACATCACACATTCTAGATACTAAAGAACTAGGAATATTCCTAAAATATACATATACACATAATTTTAGTGAAAAGGATGTTGATATCATATCTCCTGAAGAATTCATGCAGTGGGTAATACCTCACAATGTTGAATTCCGTCCCAAAAGAGCTTTAGTTGATGGTGAATCATGTTCAACATTTACTGTAAAGAACTTCCCTGTTACTGTATTAAACGCTTGGGGATATAGAATATTTAATATACCTAACACCAAGGTTGTAATGAACCTTGAACCATATGAAAAGAATAAAGCGGTAAGAATGATAGATAGATCTATTCAAGAACTTGCGAGCCAATCAGAACAAAGTTTCAGAGCGTCATCTCTTATCGATAAACAAACTCATATTGATACTTTAATTGAAGTATTAAAGATGCTTCAAAATGATAATGAAACTTTGTATAAAGTTACATTACATATAACAGTATATCCAGAAGAGAACACTAAAGAATCTACAAGAAATGCTAGAAAGAATATTAAGAGAATATTCGCAGAAGAAGGATTTGAAGTTGTTGATAACTTCTTTAGACAAAACGTAGCGTTCATCTCAACTAATCTATCAAGAATGGATGCGATGGTTGATTTTCAAAGAGCGATTCATTCTAACTCAGTCGCTGCGGTATTCCCATTTGTTCTTTCAAGTTTAATGGAATCCAAAGGATCTCTTATTGGAACTGAAAATAATTACCCAGTAATTGTCGACTTCTTCAAAAGAAACAATGAAAGAGTTAACTCTAACATGGTAATAATTGGTAAAAGTGGAAGTGGAAAGAGTTATGCGACAAAGACTATCCTTTCTCATTTATCTGCGGAAAACTGTAAGATTTTCATACTAGACCCAGAAAATGAATATCAGTGGTTAGCACAGAACTTAGGAGGAAGATTAATAGATGTTGGTACAGCATCAGAAGGAAGAATTAATCCATTCCACGTTATAACTACACTTGATGCGGATGAAGATGGAAGCGAATCAAAAATAAACAACTTTGCGGTTCACCTTCAATTCCTTGAAGAATTCTTTAGAGTAGCTCTTGATGGTATCAGTTTTGATGCGTTAGAGTACCTAAACAACTTAATAGTAGATCTTTATAAAGAAAAAGGAATTGACTCTAAAACTAACTTCTCGAGCTTAAAGCCATCTGATTATCCAATATTCGAAGATCTTTACGAATTAATAAACAGAAAACTAAATGAAGCTAAGATTGAGTACGATATTACTCAACTTAGAATTCTTCATAACTTTATATCTAAGTTCGCTGGCGAAGGAAGAAACGCAAACCTTTGGGATGGTGAAAGTACACTTTCTGTTAAAGAAAACTTTACAGTATTCAACTTCCAAAGTCTTCTTGCGAATAAGAACGGTGTCATAGCGAACGCTCAGATGTTAATGGTATTAAAGTGGCTTGATAACGAAATTATCAAGAATAGAGACTTCAATATCAAACATAACACAAACAGAAAAATTGTTGTATGTATCGATGAAGCACACGTCTTCATTGATCCGAAATACCCTATTGCGCTTGACTTTATGTACCAACTAGCAAAGCGTATTAGAAAGTACAGCGGCATGCAGATAGTAATTACCCAAAATATTAAAGATTTCGTTGGTAGTGAAGACATTATAAGAAAATCGACAGCGATAATCAATGCTTGTCAATATTCATTCATATTTGCTTTAGCTCCTAACGACATGGATGATTTATGTACACTTTATGATAAGGCTGGTCAAATCAACGAAGTTGAACAAGATCAAATCATCAACAATGAAAGAGGTAATGCCTTTATCATAACATCACCTACAAACAGAACTAACATAAAGATTATTGCATCTGAAACAGTTCGTCACCTATTCGGTGAAGATTAGTAAATAATATTAAAATTCAGGAGATAAAATGGGAAAACTATTAGATTATATTAATAAGCAGTTAAAAATCATTAGAGATTTAAATGAACTTGAAAAAACGAATGCCGTTGAAGCAAGATCAATAAAAAATTCACTAAAAATATTTGATGCATCTCAAAAATTAGATAATGTTACAGAATTTCTTAACGGGAATGCAGCAAAATATTTTGGAAGCTTTGATAATTATGAAAACATAATCAAATCAAAATTTACTGACAAGGAATACGATAGTAATGTTTATACATCAAATTTGAAAAATGGTGATAGGATTGTTAGGATTGTACTTTCAGTAAGGCTTGATTCGCAATACAAGATTAATGAAAAAGCTATTGAAATGGTAGAGGAATTAGAAAAGAATCTTAGCGAGGAACAAATCGATGAAATAGTCGGTGAGATTGAAAAGATTCCATCTAAGAGAGATCTTCCTGATTCTCATCCTCTTGAACAATATGCTAATAAACTTAAGGATGAATCACTACTAAATCTTCTTAATGAACAAGAAAAAGAAGAATTCCTAAAAGGTCTTGATTTTGTAACTAAAGAAGTAGTGGTTAGAGACCCTAATAATGAAGGTGCAGAACAAGAATATGAATACCATAATCGTGGATTACATATTGATGCTAAAAAGCATGTTGAAGAATTCGCAAACAATTTAGGTTTAAACGGAAAAGAATTTGCTGAAGAAAATGTAAATAAGAATAGTGTTACAGTATCTTTTGAAGGTAGTAAATATGATGCAATGAAGCCTTTGATGGGCAAAAAAATTGATTTTAATGATGACTTTAAGAAAAAGATAAATGGTTTAATAAAAGTCATTGATGATGAAGGCATCCTTAAATCAACTCAAGCTGGTGAATCTGGCAGTAAAGAATATAGCTTTGCTAATTATTTCAAAGCATCTAATAAAGTAGTTACTCTCATGACCAAGGATATTTCTAAACTTGATGATGAGGCTAAAAAAGCACATTTACTTCAAATAAAAGAAGCTAACAAAGAGTTTGAGAATATATCAAAAAAATATGATAAGGTAATCAACTACATTAAAGATAATTTCAATCTTAGTGAGATGTCACTTCCATCTAATGTTTATAGTGGTAGAGAGCCTAATACTGTAAGCGATATAACTAAGAGAAGACAAAGTTTACCTAATAGATGGGACTATGAGAATATGGCTCCTGGAGTTATATTAAACGGTGTTGGTCAATTACTTACTACATGCAAGATGTACAATATTAGTGTTGATGATTTTCTTAATGATCCAAGTAAATTCTATTTAGATGAAGTAAACAAACTTGTTGAAAAAGCTAACGCAGGCACAATTTTACCTAAGACTGAACCTTTAGGAAAGAGAATCGCAAGAGCCTCTGTAATAAGTGATGATTTATACGCTGAAGCTAATACATTACCATTTGTAGCTGGTAGAGCGATAGAATTGATCACACAAATATATGATGGTAAAAACAAACTAGATAATGTCATAGTATCTATGGCTAATCTTTATGAAGGAAACACAAAAGAAACAAATCATAAAGATTTATTTGGAAGATATGAAGTTCAACATTATGAAAATGATATAAAATACGCATTTGCTTTTGGAGATAAATACGATAACATTTACGAATGCTTCCCTAACTATAAATATCTTGATGGAAGTTCTACCAACAATGATTATTATAAAGAACTAAGAGAAAGTAAATTAACTTTAGAAGAAGTCTTCCAAAAGGTTAAAGATGCTGTTAATGAATACGGTAAAGAAGAGTTTAAAATGTGGGAAGAATCAGGAGGAGATATTCAACGTTTTGCAACAAGCGGAACTGTGCTTCATGCTGGACATCAATATCTATTAGATTATATTAAAGAAAAGAAAATAGATCTTAATGTAGAAAGTATATTAAATAACGAAATTAAAGAATTCCTTATTAGTCCAGAAAAAGCTATGTTTGAAAAGTACGCTGATCCTGAACTCTTAAGCGATAATATGACAACCAATTTGCTTTGTAAGACATATAGAGTTGTAAACAACGCTTTAGGAAATGAATGGAAACTAAATCTCGCCAGCAACAAAAAGTTCACTGATGATGCATTTTCAAAAATCAATGCTGATGAAGGCCCTAACCAAAATAAGAACCTTAAAGATACATTATCTTCAAACAAAGAAAACTTCTTTGAGTGGGCATTTAGAAGAACATCTAGACAATATAAAGCTGTTGAACAAGCTGTAGCGGACTTCTATGATACAAAATCACCTAAATATGGTGATTTAAGTAAACTTAAAAAAGCTTGTAAGGATTATCTAGAATATAAGGGCGTTAAAAGTAAAGATGATGTGCCTAATGTTTCAGGTAAAGGAAAGAAGAGAGCGGATTTCTGCTTAAAGGTTATTGAATCTATCGATGAAACTATTAAAACACATCCAAATATCACTAATGATCCAGAATTCGAAGTTTCACAAATAAGAGAACCAATCGATAATAATGGTGACTTTGAAAATGCTGTAAATGAAAATGAGCTTGATAAAGAAATGAATCTAGACAAAAATGTAGTAGAAAAAACAAATAATAAATCTATGAACGATTCAATGGTTGAAGATGATTCTGTGATAATAGAATTAGATTAATAATTGGATACTGCTATTATATATAGTAACAAGAGAGACAAACATCATTCGAACGACATTAATAACGAGAAAATAATCGTTAACAATGATCCGGAAGATTTTATTAGCAACGAATAAAAATACATATAGATTATTGCATTTCATAAATTTAATAGATATTTGTAAGCAATAGTCTAGATATAGGAGATAAAATGGGAAAATTATTAGATTATATTAATAAGCAGTTAAAAATCATTAGAGATGTCAGTGAAATTGAAAAAACTAATGTCATGGAAGCAAGAAGGATTCCAAATACATTTAAAATTTTCAATGCATCTGAAAGATTAGACAAAATTTCAACTTATCTATATGCGAACGCCGCAAAGTATTTTGGAAGCTTAGATAACTACAGAAACATAATTAAGTCTGTAGCGAAAGACGAAAAATTCAAAGCTTCTGTCGAAGAAAATGGTCCAAAATATTTTGAATCTAAAGAAAATTATGAAGAGATACTTAAGTCTAGTAATGCAGAGGATAAGATATTCAATCAATTTGTTTATGACGTATATGATAAAGAAAAAGGAGAATATGAAACAAGAATAAATCCTTCAACAAAATCTAAAGTTGGAATGATTGCAAATGAACCAACAGTTATGATGTTTGAGGCATTAGAAAAGAATCTTTCAGATGAACAAATCGATGAAATCTGTCAAGAAATAGATAAGATGCCTGATAGAATGGATATTCCTGATAGTCATCCACTTGAACCATATGCTGAAAAACTTAAAGATGAATCACTATTAAATCTTCTTAATGAAAATGAAAAGGAAGAATATTTAAAATCTCTTGATTATGCTGTTCAAGAAGTTGTAGTGAGAGATCCAGAAAACCAAGGCGTTGAAGGACAATATGAATATCATAATAGAGGACTCCAAATTGAGACTTTAAGACATGTTGAAGAATACGCAAACAAATTAGGTCTTGACGGAAAAGAATTTGTTCAAAACAATGTCAAACCTAGTGATTCAACATTATCATTCTCTAACTCTGATTACAATAAAAAAGCAATGAAGCCTTTGATGGGCAAAAAAATTGAGTTAAATAATGACTTTAAACAAAAGATGACTGGTCTTTACAATATCATCAATCAAGAAGGTGTACTTCAAAATTCTCAAGGCGGTGAATCTGCCAGTAAAGAATATGGTTTTTCTAATTTCTTTAACGTATCAAATGATTTAAAGAATTTAATGACTAAAGACATTTCTAAACTTGATGATGAGGCTAAAAAAGCACATATGCTTCAAATAACTGAAGCTAAGAAAAAATATGAAGAAGTGTCTAAAAAATACGACAAAGTGTTTGACTACATTAAACAAAACTTTGATCTTGAAAAGATATCACTTCCAGATAATGTTTATAGCGGCAGAGAACCTAGTACTAGTACAGATATAACTAAGAGAAGACAAAGTATACCTAGAAAGTGGGACTATGAAAATATGGCTCCTGCTGTAATCTTAAATGGATTTAGTCAAGTATTAACTACTTGTAAGTTATATAATGTCAGCTTTGAGGACTTCATAAATGATCCAAGTGGATTCTATTTGAAACAAGCTGAAAAAATGGCTGTAGAAGCTAATAAAACATTACTTTCACCTAAGACTGAACCTCTTGGAAAAAGAATTGCTAAAGCATCACTCCTCAGTGACCAATTATATAAAATGAATAATTCGCTTCCATATATTGCCGGAAGAGCGGTTGAGCTTATAACTCAAATATATGATGGCGATAATAAGGTAGATAACGTTATAGCGGCTGCGGCTAACCTTTATGAAGGAAACCAAAAGATTACTGAACAAGAAAAATTCTTGGGAAGATTTGAAAATGGTAAATATAAAAATCAACTAAAATATGCATTTATTTTTGGTGATGAGAAAGATGATCTTTATGAGTGCTTCCCTGGTTATACAAGACCTGATGGAACAAATCCTGATCTTGATTATCGTAAGGCTTTACAAGACAGTAATTTAACACTAGAAGAAGCTTTCCAAAAAGTTAAAGATACTGTTAATGATTATGGTAAAGAAGAGCTTGAAATGTGGAAAGATTCAGGAGGCGATCTTCAACGTTTTGTATCAAGCGGAACTCTACTTCATGCAGGACATCAATTCCTTATGGATTATATCCAAGAAAAGAAAATAGATCTTTCTCAAGATAATGAACTAAATAAAAATATCAAAGAATTCCTTTTAAATCCAAAGAAGGCTATGTTTGATAAGTACCTTGTTCCTGAACTAAAAAATGAGTCTATGAGTGACAATGAACTTTGCAATACATATAATAAAGTTAATAAAGAACTTGGAAATGAATGGAAAAATTGTCTTAATCAAAACAAAGGAAATGCTGAACACATCTTTGAACAAGCTAATGCAACTCAAGACGGTCCAAATAAAAACATGACTCTTAATAATACTGTTAAGGCAAACAAAGAAAATTTCTTTGAATGGGTATTTAGAAGAACATCAAAACAATATAAGGCTGTAGAACAAGCTGTAAAAGATTTCTATGATGAAAAATCTCCTAAATATGGTGATTTGAAAAATCTTAAAACCGCTTGTAAAGCTTATCTAGATTATAAGGGTGTTCAGAATAAAGATGATATTCAAAACGTATCTGGTAAGGGTAAAAACAGAGCAGATTTCTGCTTCAAAATGATTGAATCAATAGATGAAACTATTGAAAATCATCCAAACGTAACTACTATTGCAGAAAAAGAGTATACTGAGCAAGCCCAAAGAGAACCAATCGATAATAATGGGTCATTTGAAAATGCTGTAAATGAAAATGAGATGGATGATCTAAATACCACTATAGTTTTCGAAGCTAATAATAAAAAGAATATGGAAAATGACACTTCAATTGATCTAGATGATAGTTCAATGAGTATGGATGATTAATAAAGGAGAATAGAAAATGCCAAAAGAATTTCCACCTTTTACAAATGAAGAAAAAGCAAAGATAATAGCAAATCATAAAGCAATTGTGGATAGACTCAACAATAGTCTTGATGAAAAAAGTAAGCTTCAGTACGATCCAGAACTTGAAAAAAAGCTTAATGATCCTAAAGTTGTAAAAATTTATAGAATGACTACTGAGCTTATAGAAATTCAAAGAAAGCAGGAAGAAATAAGAGATAAATTTTATGAGAAGTATGGTGTTCCTGATCCTGAAAACCCAGGAAGATTTTTGCCACCAAATCTTAAACCAGATCCATTAAAAAGAAACATTCACTATGAATTCAAAACTGATGGAAGTAAGGAATCAGAAGAATTTAACGAAAGATTGTTTGTAAATTACATGAAGAATCCAATGAAGGAATACTACAGAAGAACAAAAAATGTAATTACTTTTGATCCAACTGAATTCGAAAAACTTGGTCAAGATCCAGAAAAACAAGTAGAATTTTTCTATGATAATAGAACCATTTGCTTAGATAGTTTTGTAATTAAGTCTTCAGCTGATTTTGCCGGTCATAATATAACTAAAGAATTTGAAAACTTCGCTACTGGAGCAAAAGGACTTATTGAAGATTTAGTAGCAGGAGAAAGTTATGTTCTTGGCAAAGGCGGAGACAATCTTTTCCTTCCTAAATTAAACGAGGAACAAGCGGCACAAATTATGGCGAATGATAGAGCTGTAATGGATAGAAATGCTAAAGGAGAAGATTTTAGATTACAAAAATTGATAATTGAAACTCTTGATAACACTACTGCTCCAAGCGGTTATGATAATATTAAAAAAGTAGATGAAGCACTTAACTTAAGTGACACCAACGAATTCTATCTAAAGTATAAAGCTGAATGGGATCACGATGGAAAAGTTGAAGAAGTCTCTTTAAAAGATGCTGTACTTGATAATAAAGTTAAAGATCAATACAAAATTAGAGAAAGAACTGATGAAGAAAAGTTCCATATCATGAACATCACTAAGGATTTCGAAAAAGAATACCTTAAAAAGATGAATGTTAAACTCATGAATTCTTATGATAAGGGAAAACAATTCAACTTTAACGATATAAAAAATAAAAACAAGGGTGGTTTCTTTGAAAGATTAATAGGAACTACATCTAATGAATATAAGGAAATGAGAGACGCCCTCGAAGAATTCAATAATCCTGATTCAAAGAATTTCATGAATAGAGAATATCTCAATCAAAAAGCTCAAGCTTATATCGATAGAAAAGATAATCAAGGTAAATCATTTGAACAAATGGATTCTACAAGTAAAGGTAGATATAAACTCGCTAAATCTATTCAAGAAATGATTGGCTATTCTAAA
>CALCVH010000144.1 GCA_937907585.1 uncultured Bacillota bacterium
CTAAATCTGCGCTTGTTTTGCCTTCAACAAGCAACATAGAACCATCTGCTTTAGATGAGATATATGTATTTGAAGTTGCTTGAGGAGTAGGATCGGTATTTTCTACCTCTTTTTCTTCAGTTATTTCATAGCTAATTGCATTAATTTGGAAACACTTAGTCTCGTCTAAAGTTGAAGAACTCCATTCACCTTCAAAATCAGTTTTAAATAATGAATTGTTTTGAGCTAATGTTAGATTGTCAACTTGAATATGTCCCCAACAAGCTAAACCAAAGCACATTTCACCACTTCTATATTCTTCTGGAATTGCATTTTTAGCGAATGCTGAGTATTTATTTCCATCTTCAGTTTGATATGTAACTCCAAGAACACCATTTGATTTATATGTATATGTTACTCTTCCTTTTCCAAGTCCAAAACTACAAAAATCAGCTAAATGTTCTATCTCTTTAGTACAAGCTTCATCATAATAGAATACATGTTCACCAGCTGGAGCTGTGTCGCAAACCAAGAAGCCATCATACATATATGCAAAATAACTTGGATAATGAATTTTTTCTAATGCTGTTGAAGTTGTTACATTTTCTTTTGGTTCTAAGAAAGCATATAAATGTCCAGAATAAGCATCTCCGCCAATCTGACCAACGCCGTCTAAAATATCAAAAGAAAGTAATACGTCACCGTTAGTTAAATCTAGTGCTTTAAATGGTTCAATAATCATTGTATCACCTGTACCAGTGATATTAGATACATATGGATCGATACTATCAATAGTGAATGCTTGATTATCACTATCATTTAGTTTTTCCCATTCTACCATATTGATTCTGCCGCTATCCATAATTATCTTTTCAGATAATTTAACTTTTTTATAAGCGGCATTTACTGCTGGAAATGTCATTCCAATCATTAAGGTAGTAATAAACACTAATAATAAAATGATTTTCTTTCTCATAAATTAGTTTTTTAATCTCCTTTATTTATATTTTGTTTTTTAAAATTCATATGAAGGGAATAATTTATCAAATAATCTTCTAAATCCGATTATTAAAGGCGTACCGATTAATGTAATAATCATTCCAAGCGTTGCAGCCATAGTTAAATCAGATCCTCCACCTTTAATAAATTTAACAGAATACATCGCTAGTGTTTGCGTTGCACCATTAGGTCCGCCATTTGTTAACAATTGTACAGGTAAGAAATATGAGAAAAATACTTGTACACTTAGAAGCAACATTGTTGATATTGTTCCGCCAATAAGTGGAATATCAATATATATTAATTCCTGCCAAAAACCAATTCCATCCATCTTAGCTGACTCTACTAAATCATTTGGTACTCTCGCCATTGCGCCAGATACCAATAAGACGTTTCCACCAAATCCTACCCATATACAATATAATATCATTAAGAACCAGGCGGATTTTTCTGTTGATAGCCAACCATATGGAGGTATTATTTTCCCTAAATTCATTGCTTTTAATAATGGATTAACAATACCTATAGTTGAATCGAACATAAATCTAAATACCATTACTAGTACAACTACAGATATAATTGAAGGTAGTTGGAATATTACTCTAAAGAATAACCTTCCAGGTATTTTCTTATGTAAGAAATAAGATAGTATTACAGATAGTGGTAATAAAACTAAATCATTTAATAATGTAAATATTAAAGAGTTTCTACAAGATAATGCTAAACCTGAATCAGATTCTGCAAATCTTCTAAACATTTCCCTATAATTTAAGAAAATATCTCCACTATTCCAGACATATCGATTTATGTTGGCCTTATATGTTTTAAATGTTAAAGCTATTGCGCTAACATTAACATATAAGTTAAATACACAGAAATGAATAATAGGAATTAACAATAAAGATATGACAAATATTATTTCCCCAATCTTCTTTTTACTTAATCTCCTTTTATTCATAATAATTATTCTTTAGATCTCGCTATCTCCTGTGTCCAACGATCCCAGTTATCTAAAGCATATTGATATTCTGATAAACAGAATTGAATTGGAGTAGTACCTTTAGATCTAGGTCCAAAAATTAGTGGAGGGAATGGATTTGTTGTATTTAAGAAAATTTGAACATATCCATGAGTGTAATAGTCGTTTCTACAAGTTTCAAGCCAGAATGTAGAATCCTTCGCAATATCAATACAACTCTTAGTAAATTCAGTTAATTCATCATAAATAGGAGTTATATCATAGTTAAATGGTCTTAAAGTTCCTGCATATTTAGTAAATAATCTAAGCATGTCGTCTCGAGAAATAAATATTAAGAACTTTTTAGCTCCTTCTTTTTCTGGTGCACCACTAGGAATAATTGCGTAGTCTGGTGAACATCCAAATGAATATTTTTCATATGTTCCATCAGGATTCTTTCTTGCAGTATCAATATATGGAGCTTCCATTAATCTTAATTCAAAGCCTTCAGGCATATCGTTAACCATTTCAGATTCAAGCCAACTTGCGTTTGGAATCATTGCGGCTTCGCCTCTTAAGAAAGCAATTTGAGCTTCAATATGGTTTTTACTCATAGAGCCTTCAAGTGAATAATCAACATCTGGACCAAATAGTTTAACGAACGCTTCTAAAGCTTCTAATTTTCCTTTTTCAGGTTGTTTATCTGGATTGAATACTTCTGGCGATTCAAAGTTGAAATATTCTTCAACACCATCATACCCTGTTGATTGTAACCACCAAGTATAAACCATATAGAAATATCCACCAACTTGTCCAGGATATACGAATGGAGCAATCTTATTATCTGTATCAGCTTTTATTTGATCGCATAAAGCGATTAATTCATTAACAGTTTTTGGTATTTGCCAGCCATACTTATCAAACATTGTTTTATTATATGCAATACCAGTTAAAGATCTTGCCCAAGGATAAACATACTGATGTAATTCACCAAGATATGGTTCCCAACAGTGATATTGCCACTTTTCAGGCATTTTTTCATATACTGTTAAGCCATCTTCTCCATCAGGCTTTGCATTATATACATCAGCTAAATCTTCTAACCATCCACTTCTTGAATAGTTAAGTGAGTTTGAAGCTAAAAGGAAATAAACATCTGATAAGTTAATTCCTGTATCAAGCTTTGTTGAAACAGATTCAGTTAATCCTGGATCGCCATCAAGATAAATCCAATATTCAGGATTTTCTTTAACAAAGTTTGCAGATAAAACTTGAAGCCAAGTTGAGCCATATCCACAGTTTGCATAAGATATCTTAAGTCTCTTTTTGCCTTCTTTTGAAGACATATAAATTTCTTTTCCATTTGGAGATATAACTACTTCTTCATCAATATCTTGACTTGCGATAGTTTTTGTATCTTCATCTTCATCATCACCAAATTGGATTCGACATCCCGCTAGCATTGCAATCACTAATACTAACATAATTAAACTAATTGCTTTTTTAAACATAATATCCTCCTTTGAAGATTCTATTTTTTATTTAATTGGAACTATGAAATACCCATCACCAGATGATTGAGTAAATACAAATGTTCCATCTGTTACACTATAAACTTTTTGTTCACCATCAACCCAAACCGCAACTTTTGTACAATCTTTAAATTTGATAGTGACTTTATTTGTATTATCAAGAGATGGTTCAGTAAAATTAACCACCATAAATCCATCGTTACCTTGAGCATCTTTGAATATACCAACAAGTGTGTCTTGTTCTGTTTTAATGCTTTCGATTCTCTCTGATTCAACAACTGCTTTAGCGCTATACATGAAATCAGTGTTTTCACCACCAAAATCATTCTTTTCACCTATTACAGTATTGATGCCTTCCCAAGTGAAATTAAAGAACACATCTTCTAATTTCCTAATTTCATTTAAACCATCTTTTATATAGTAATATGAATCAGTTGGTTCATTCGTTATTCTATTATATGAGCCATCGCCAAAGTGTGTTGCGCCATCAAATGGTACTGGAGGCCAGAAGCAGAACCAGCCAAACCCTTCATATCCACATGCTATTGCGCTATATACTTGGAATGTGACATCTCTACTTGACTGTAGTTCTCTATGTAAGCCACCATATTTAATACTTTGAAGAACTGTAAAATGCCTTCTATCTCTTGAATTTAATTGACAAGTAACTAAATTATATAGGAAATCATCTCTTAGATAATTGCCTTCTCTTCCATACTGTAATGGATAGTGATCATAACATACATAATCAACGTCAACTTCCTCACAGAATTTTTGTATGTATGTTTCAAAGTTTCCATCAGTTGAACTGCTAAACGCAATTGATGGGAATAAGTTGATATAGAACATTTTATCTGGACATAAGAACTGCCATCTTCTAAGTGCTGTTTTAAATCCACTTAATTCAGCTGGCGTAGGTTCATCATCAACTTCTATTCCGTAGAAGGCAGGAGAATTAAATATGTCTTCATATCTATTTAAAATATCATCAACTACGACACCATCAGTTCTTTTTTGATCCATTAATAAATTAACTAAAGTTCCATCATAGATCATCATTTTTAATCCTAACTGTTCACATACTGGTAACGCTCTTCTATAATCATCAATTGTCATATTGATATAGCCACCAGTTGTAACAGTAAATCCAGCTTCTTTAACTTGTGTGTAGTATTCAAGTAACTTTTCATCAGAGATAGGAACATTGCTTTCAACTACATTGCCGTTCTTATCATAGATGTTTAGTTTTCCAGGAACACCGCCATATGGATATACAATAAATTCCTTGTCGCTTTCATAATCTAAGTTATATGATTCATCTAATAACTCTTGTGTTGGTTCTTCTTCCGTATTGGTAGAAGTATTATCATTTTTAGTAGTAGTATCTTTTTCTTTAGTAGTGCTATTGTTTGTGCATCCTATAACAAATAAACACACTAACAATAATAAAGATAATATGATATGCTTTTTCATTTAGTTTCCTCCTTAATCCTTTTCAATTAATAATAGAGATTTACCTTCTTCTATTACTAATACAGCTTGATCGCCACTATAATTAATTGTTGAATCGCCATTTACAACCATATAATTAATATTTTTATCAAACGCAAGTTCAACTGTTCTTGTTTCAAGCACTGATGTATTGACTACTAAATACATATTTTTACCATTTAGTTTATAACAGCCTACAAGCGTTCCTTCTGAATAAACGTTTTTTAAATTTCCATAACTATATAAATTCTTTTCTAAAGGAAAATCTACTATGGTATCTCCAAAAGCGATTGTGCCCATAAAATCAGCATCTTTTATATATTTAAATAATCTATCTAGATTCTCATTTGCTTTTTTAACAAAGTAATACCATTTTGTTTTATAACCATCTTTATCAATCATTGCTGGTGAGAAATTCTCAACCTTTGATACTGGTGTCCAGTAACAGAAATATTGAACTCCAGTTACTCCACAAGCAAGTGATGTATTATTAATCCATTCTATTTCAGAATAGGTCATATTTCTTATATTTCCAGATGACCAAGACGTAACCTGTGTAAAATTCCATAATGGTTTATTGTGCTTGACCGCAATATCTTTAAGCATGCATAATTCTATAAAATACCTTGGATCACAAATTCCTTTTTCATGTCTAAATGGGTAGAAGTCATATGAAACAATATCTACATCGCATGAATCATAAAACTTTTCTATAAAATCTTTATATCTTTCAATTGATATAGTTTTACCAGAAATCGCTAAAGGACTTAATGAACCATATATTTGTGCATCTAAAGCATACATAGGCATGTTATTAACATAAATCTTTAAATCTCCAACATATCCTTTAATAATTTCTATATTTTTTGATAGAATTTCAATTTTGTTATAACCAGGTTCGTCACAAAGATTGATACCATATACTGATTTATGCTTTTTGTATAACTCTATTCTCTCTTTGAAAGCATTCAAATTAAAAGAATCTTTTTTAAGTTCTTCTTCAGGAACAATGCAGTAAAGATGATGCTTATCACATAAATCTAAAAATTTAACAAATCCTAAATAGTCTTTTTTAATATCAATAACACAAAAAAGTAAGTTCACTCCTGATTCGCTTACATCTTTAAATACTTCATCGTTTAAAAAATCTTTTCCAGAGTACTGTTTGTTTGGTGGAGCAACCCATCCACCTTTGATCATTTTTGAATCTAACAGATAGATATTTTTACTATTCATAACTAAAAAAATCCTTATTTACCATAATTGTACTTTTGATTAACATAAATATCAATATCATATTGAAAACAAAAACTATAAAATTTGAAACTATTTTATCAAAAAAGTATTATTTAGTAAAAAAAATATATAAAAATGTGTTTTTGAATACAATATAATAATCGAACATACAATAATCTAGGCATTGTGGCATGCTAAAAGAAAAAAAGACATCTAAAATGGATGATATAAATCATGATAGATGTCTTATAAAACTATAATTATATGGGTTGTGAATCATACATTTATAATTTAATGCGCACACCCATTATGAATAAAAGGTGGATTCTCTGTCCACCTTTTATAGATTATTTAATCTTCTTATGCAAGTCTTTTTCCAGCAGTTTCACCAATAATACGCATCGCTTTATTATTATAGTGACCAGCCGCATCAGGATTAATATACTCATCATCTAATGATAGTTTCTTACATATATCTGTTAATAAAACAAAGTCTTTATCAATATTAGGCAAATCTTCTTGAGCCTTCATTATGATTTCATCGTAATCATAATTACCATGAACAATATATCCAAAATACCCAACTTCAATTATCGCAAATTTTTCTATACCTAAATCTTCTTTTAAATCATTTTTAAGTTCAATCATTTGTTTGATATAGGTATCGTATGTAGTTTTATTTATTGCGTCGCTTTCACCTTGTAGCCAAATAAAATAGATATGTTCAATACTATTTGCTTTCTTAAATGCGCCTTTTACTTTTTTAACTAGTTTATTATATCTATCTACTCCAATAGGACTAGATTTTAAGAATTGTTCTACTATTGTTGCGCCTTTAGAAACATGAACTGCGATAACTTCATGATTTGTGTTTTTTGAGTAAGAATCAACAAAATATGGAACTAACGATCCATGTCCTAAGTGAGATGCGAGTAATAAATCTCCTATATCTTCTCCTACTGGATTTTTAAGATCTACTAATGAATCAGTTAATAATTTGTATTCTTTAGCATTTTTAACAGGTTTATCATTAGGATTCGATTCAGTTTGGCCTTGCATATTAGATTGGCCTGAAAAAATTAATATATCCATAATCTATTTTATCTCCAGGTCGTATCTTACAACATCAGTTCCATTATTGCAACAAATAACTGTAAATTTATTGCCTGTTATTAAATTAGGATCGCCTTCAATGTTAAATGAAAATATTCCGTTATAATGATCTCCTATTTTTTTGTTGTCAACAGTTACACAAATAGGATCGCTATAGTTAAAGAAATCTTTTGTCTCTCTTAATGACATATAGTCTGAACAAACGATTTTTTCTATTTCATTAAATGGTGTTGATGAAATTAAATAAGATTTTTCATTTTCGATATAAACCATCTTATTATGCCAAGAATTTAATAGAATTGGCGTCTCTTTTCCTAAAACACCAGGCTCTGAAAAAGAACCATTGTAATATTTAACAAAATCGCTCATAACACCATCTTTTCTTTTTCTACTTCTTGCAATATATAAATCACACGAAACAAATCTTCTTTCTTCCAAATCAAATTTTATGATGTTATATAGTAGATACAAATAGTCATCTTTAGGGTTGTTAAATAGTGTAAAATCACCAGCTCCCAAATCTATTATTTTTTCGTTTTGTCCTTCGCCTATATTATCTTCAGGCTTATAAAGATTGGTATAACATACTTTTTCGCTGGTTATTATCCACCTATCAAAAGACCAAGTTCTTCCTTCGTCATCTGAATGCATTAAACCAATGTGTCTAAAATCAGAATCAATTCTAGGCTTTTCGCACAATCCATAAGCGTCATATTGGCTTTTTTCTCCTGCCCATCCAGTTTCATTATGAAAAAATGCAAAGAATCTATTTGTGTTCGGACAAATATATAAACCAAAAGGCCAGATACTTCCTCTAGCAGATACATTTTCTGGATAATCTATGTTAGAAAATGCATAATCTTTATGACCAGTTCTAAACAAAGTTTTTATTGGATATACTTCTTTTATATCATCTAAGCATGTTCCTTTAAACATTCCTATATGTCCAATATGTGTATGTCCAGAAATAGCCCAAAGATTATTATTCTTATCCCTTGCGAAAGGAATTATACCATCTTGATAAATATCATTAGCATTGGTAAATGGCGTTTCTGATTTTGATAATACATTTATCTTTTTGTTCTTAAAGTAATTATTATCCATATTACCTCTTTAGTGGGCTGCATTAAACAGCCCACTTTTATTTTATAAATTAAGCTGATTTATAGAATCTAATGTCGTCAATATAGAATGCACCTACAACGCCGCCAATAACATCAGTAGCTTGCCATGGATATAAATTGAACATTATCTTATCAATATTAGCTGAAATAGTTGCCCAATCTCCTCTTATAACTGGATTAGTCTTAAGGTCAATTGTAACTTTTACCCATTCGTTTGCAGCTACAGC
>CALCVH010000145.1 GCA_937907585.1 uncultured Bacillota bacterium
GTCTATAGTTTCTTCATTATTTTCTTCATATAAATAGAAACTATTTAGTACATATAATTCAATAAAATCATCAGTAGATATATAAAAACTTGATTTGTTATTGAATGAGAATATTAAGCTGTTTTCATATTTAAAGAAGGATGGTTCATTTTTGATTATAGTAAATACGACTCCACCATTTTTTAATATATTTAACGCATCTTTAACATTAAAACTATTTATATTATCCATATTATTTATTGTTCTTTGGCTTGAGTTTTAATCTTAGATATGGGTATAAGAAATCAGTCAATTTATTTATGACATTTTCTTCACCAATTCTATTAGTAGTTTTTTCAATAAACTTTATTGTTTTTTCATCTTGAGTATATATTAGATTCTCTATGAAATTGATTCCTGGATTCTCTTTAAAATGAATCTCTATTTCATCTTTATTAATTACCTTAGATATCTTAATATATCTTACTGATGCGAATTCTAAGAATATAACTTTCAACAGAATATATGATTCACCACTATCCTCTCTTCTTAAATATCCTTTCACACTCACATCATATGTGTTTCCGTATAAAGATAGAACTTGTCTAGTATATGAATCAAAATTGTAATATAAAGTATAGCTTTCTTTCTCTTCTTTAAATTTGATTGAATAATCTTTTTTATTCTCTTTTAAGCTGATGTATTTTAAACCTGTAGAATATTCATTTAAACACATTTGAATGATTATTGGTAAAACAGTAGTATCGTATCCTTGTTTATTCTTTCTTAATTCATATTTATTATTGAATAAAGGAGATAATACTGTTAATAAAGAAGGATCGCTATATTCATTATTCCTTTCATAGTGAGGATATGTGATCATATCTAAAGTATTAAAGTACTTTTTAGCGATACTTAAAACATTGTTTGTATGGAAACAATCATTATTCGAACAACATAATGTCACAACATATCCAGTATTCTTATAAATAATAACGTCCTGATTAAATAGTCCATTTAGCTGAACTATTTTATCTTTTTCATTGGTCCAGATTTGATAGCCATAATCATAATCTTGACCTTTCATTCTAACTGGGTTTTGACTTGATGTCATCATGTTTATCCATTTTTCACTTATTATACGCTTATTATTGTATACGCCATTATTTTGTATAAGAAGTCCAAACTTGGCCATATCAATAGGTGATAGATATATTCCCCATCCACCTTTTTCTATTCCTTCAGGTGATTTTTCAAATATATAATCATCTATTCCTAAAGGATTAAATAATTTAGTCCTTAGATATTCTTCAGCAGTAGAACCAGAAAGTTTATCTATTAGCGCACTTAATATATATGAATTTAAAGAATTGTAGTCAAAACCTTGTCCGATCTTAAATTTATTTCCATCATTAAAGAAGTCTTTAATCCACTCTTTTGAAACTGCACTAGATGCTTCATTGAATTTAGACCCTGTTGACATTGTTAGCAAATGTTTTACAGTGATTTTTGTGCTATTTAAGTTAACAGGAATAGAACGTGGATAGAATATCTTATATACTTTATCAGTTAATTTTATTTTCTTTTCATCATATAATAATCCTATTCCTAGACCAATAATACTTTTAGTTAAACTAAAACAATAATTGAATGAATTAATATCATATGGTTCTTTAGCGTATGAATAAACGAGTACTCCATTATGATGAACTAATAATCTATTTAGATGAACACTTTCATCAAATTCGCATTCACTAATAAATGAATCATATTTTTCATCTAGTCCATCATCAAAAACATCTAATTCTTCTAATTTAGATTTAACTCTAAATTTTTCAGGCATAGGTTCTACAATTGGTTTAGTGACAGTCTTGTCTTTTGTGATAGATAAAATAAGTTTTAGTATATTGAAATTTAGTAGCGCTGACATAAAAACCTCCAAGTTAATTATATAACAACTTGAATTTGTTTATAAACAAATTATCAAATTTTTGTATAATATAAATAGAAGGTGATTTTAAATTGAAAACAGATTGGTATAAAACATCGTTTATATATCAGATATACCCATTTAGCTTTAAAGATTCAAATAATGATGGTGTAGGTGATATTGAAGGAATCATATCTAAATTAGATTATATTAAAGATTTAGGAATAGATGCGATATGGTTTAGTCCATTATATGATTCACCTAATCACGATTATGGATATGACATTAGAGATTATAAAAAAATATCTCCTCTTTTTGGCACGATGGATGATTTTAAAAGGCTAATAGAAGAATGTCATAATAGAAATATTAAAGTAATAATGGATATGGTGATAAACCATACATCAAGTGAACATAAGTGGTTTAAAGAAGCTATTAAGAATCCAAAATCTAAATATAGAGATTATTATATTTTTAGAAAAGGCATAAGAACAAGATCTGGTAAGCTTAAACCTCCAACTAATTATCAGTCATCATTTACTGGCTCAGCTTGGGAAAATGTAGAAGGTACGGATGATTTTTATCTTCATATCTTTAATAAATATCAACCTGATTTAAATTTTGAAAACGAAGAATTAAGAAATGAAATAACAGATATATTCAATTATTATTTTGAACTTGGAGTAGATGGATTTAGACTTGATGTCTTTAACCTCTACAGCAAGCTTTATCCATTTAAAAATGATAATAGAATAATAGCGTTTCCAAGAGGAGGCAAATTCTTTATAGATGGTCCAAGAATTCACGAATTTTTAAAAGAATTTAACTCTAAATCATTTAGTAAATATGACTCATTTATCGTAGGTGAATCATATACACCAAATGAAGATGATTTATTAAAATATATTGATAAAAGAGAAAATGAACTAGATGCGATATTCGATTTTTCAATCAATAAATCAGATTCACTTCTTGGACTTAAATATTTGCCTAAAAGATTTAATTTAAAACAGTTTAAGAAAGGATTATTTAAAGGTCAAACTAGAGATACTAACTACTACTGGAATACGCTAGTACTTGAAAACCACGACCTACCTAGGTCTATATCAAGCTTTGGATTAGATCAAAACGTAAGTAGATATATTAGATCGACATTCTTATCTACAATAGTATTTTTAGGTCTTGGGACTGTGTTCATTTATCAGGGAGAAGAAATTGGGATGACCAACATGGATAAAACCCCTCTTAATGAATTTAAAGATCCAACCACACATATGGTTTATAATCTCATGCGCAAGCTTCATTTTTCTAATAAAAAAGCACTTAAATTAATTAATATTGGCGCTAGAGATCACGCAAGAACCCCAATGAGTTTTAATGATAAAGCTAACGCTGGATTTAATGAATCGCATATCACTTGGATGAAAGTATGTGATAACTATAAAGAAGTAAATGTTGAAAAAGATTTATCATCTAATAAATCTATATATAGGTTTTACCAGTATCTAATCAATCTTAAAAAGAATAGTCAAACATTAACATTTGGTTTAACTAAAGAATATAGTCATTCAAATAATAAGGTTATCGCATATACTAGATCTAAAGATAATGAAACATATTTAATTATAGGTAATTTCTCAAACAAAAGAATAAAATATCATATTCCAAAAAAACTAAGAGATATTAACTTCGAATTAGTTTTTGATAATTATGATAAAATAAATAAAAGCGATAATTATTTAATATTAGATAAATATGAGGCTTTAGTTCTTATGGATAAGAAAGATATCAAAAAAGAATATAGTTATGGTGCACTTCTATATAAGGTAGATAATGGTAAGATACTATATTTAATTGAACATATGACTTTAGGACATACATCTATTCCAAAAGGACATATAGAAGAAAATGAAACTATACTAGAATGTGTAAAAAGAGAAATTAAAGAAGAACTAAATTTAGATATCGAAGTTGATATGACTAGATCGCATAAAATCACATATTCACCTAGTGATGGTATTATTAAGGATGTTGTATTCTATACCGCAAAACCAACTAGCGATAATATAATCACACAAAAAGAGGAAGTATTAGATTATGAGTGGGTTGAATTAGATGAATGTTTAAAGAAAATAACTCATGATTCTGATAAAGAAGTGATTATGGATCTGTCAAAATATATAATGGAAAAGGAAAATATTGTATGAAATTAATGAGTTTCAACGTTAATGGATTAAGAGCGTGTATCAATAAAGGATTCTATGACTTTCTAAAAAAAGAAGATCCTGATATTTTAGGCATACAAGAAACTAAGATGCAGGAAGGTCAAGCGGTTATTGACAATATGGGATACTATACTTATATGAATAGCGCAATTAAAAAAGGCTATTCAGGTACTATGGTATTTACTAAAAAGAAACCATTATCAGTTCATTATGGATTAACTAGTGGAAGTCATAATGATGAAGGTAGAACCATCACTTTAGAATATGAAGATTTTTATTATGTAACTTTATATACTCCAAATTCAAAAGATGGATTACTTAGAATTCCATATAGAATGGAATTTGAAGATGCGTTAAGAGAATATCTTTTAGAACTCAAAAAAAATAAACACGTTATTTTATGTGGAGATCTTAACGTTGCGCATAATGAAATAGATTTAACTAATCCAGAAACACATCATTTTGATGCGGGTTTCTCAGATGAAGAAAGAAATAAATTTAGCGAATTATTAAACGCTGGTTTTGTGGATACATTTAGAGAACTATATCCAGATGTAGTTAAATACTCTTGGTGGAGCTATAGAGCGTTATCAAGAGTAAGAAATATTGGCTGGAGAATCGACTATTTTGTAGTTGATAAAGAATTTATGCCTAGAGTAAAAGATTCTTTAATTCTAAATGATATCGAAGGATCTGACCACTGTCCAGTAGCGTTAATAATCGAATAGGTGATGACTATGAAAAAAATATTAATTCTAACATTAATCTTATTATTATCATTCTCACTTACAGGCTGTTCTATGCTTAACGATCTTTTAAATGGTTTAACTGTAGAACAAAATACAACATCTACTAAAAAGGACGAAACTACTAATAAAACTAATAAAAGTGAAATAGATAATATAACTAAAGAAAAAGATACGACATCTATTAATGATTTAAATAAATTATCTACTCCAACAGTAAGTATTGATGAGGATGGATTATTAACTATAGAAAGCGTATCTAACGCAACTAGTTACACCATAGTTGTAACATCTCAAGGAAGTGAAAAAGAATATATATTAACTAATGATTTAACTTTTGAACTTAAAGAAAATGAATCAGCGGTAGTAAAAGCTAACGGCGATAACGTTAATTATTCTGATTCTTCTTGGAGCGAAAGAGTATCATACGTAATATCTAAATTAAGCGCACCAATATTAACAGAAAATTATGGCGATTATACTTGGAGCGCTATTGATGGCGCAATAAGTTATACAGTTAATATTGATGGTGTAGAAGAAGAATATTTAGAAGTTAGTACAGTTAGATTAAATATCGACAGCAAAATTAAAGTTAAAGCTAACGCATCTAATAGCGCTTATAGTAGCGATTATTCTGAAGAATTACAATTAAAAGTACATCTTATTACTGTAACTGTATCTATTGATAATGAAGGATACGCTACATTTACTGGCGATGGATATTCAACACACTATCAGTTCTATCTAGATTCTGATTCAGAAGATTTAAAGATTATTGAGGGTAACACTTTAAGAGTCGAAAATGGTAGAACGATAAGAGCTAGAGCTTTATATCGCTATAAAGATAATTCATATACAATCATTTCTGATTGGAGTGAACCAGTTAAAAGTGTTTGGGAAATAGAAGATAGCGGTAAATTACAAGCTCCAAATGTAGTGCTTGAATATGGGTCAATCAGTTGGGAGAGAATAGAAAACGCTCAGAGTTATGAATATAAATATGGTGAATCTGGTGAAGTACGTACAACATTATCTACATCAATAACTGCGTATGAATACCAAGAACCACTATATATCAGATCTCGTGGATTTATGGGTTTTTATGAAGATAGTGATTGGGCTGGTCCATATTACTATCAATATCTTCATGCGCCACAAGTAAGAATCTATAATAATATAGCTTCATGGAATGAGATTGAAGGCGCTGAATATTATGAATATACGATCGATTCAACTAATACATTCATTACTACATCTAGAGAAGTTGAAATTGGTGTATCATCATCAATTCAAGTTAAAGCTTGTAGTAAATACTATATAGATTCTAAGAATAGTACAGTTGATTATAACTATGGAAACGTATCTATACTAACTAGAACTGAAATAGATAAGATGTCTTCAACAGGATATAAAACAATTTTAGGCAATATGGCTAATGGCGCTAATATTGTTGCAGTATATAATGAACTAGAAAATAGTATGTATGATTTCTATAAGGATGGAGTAGACGTAATAAACGATGAAGCAATTGTTAAAATTGATTATAGAACTCACTTTGTAACTGATGATGAAGCTAAACTAATATATGAAGCGTTCGTAAATGATCACCCATTCTATTTTTGGTTATCTCATCAATATTCATATGGTTCATTCTTATCTTTATTTGTTGATAGTTCATTTAATGAATTAAGCAAGAGAAGAGAATATGAAACTATAGTTATTAATCAGATAGATTCATATAAGGAAATTATAGAAAAGGAATCATCAGAATACGACATTATTAAAAAGATTCATGACATAATGATTAATGATATGTATTATGCATATGATAGCGAAGGCGTTCCATCAAGCACTATTGAATCACATTCAATACTTGGATTAATGTATGATGGATATGGAGTTTGTGAATCATACGCTCAATGTTTTACATTATTATGTTCTTTATTTGAAATAGACGAAATAGAAGTTACTGGTATAGGAAATGGTGGAGCGCACGCGTGGAACATGGTTAAGCTAGATGAAAAATACTATTTAATCGATGTTACATGGGATGATGAAGATAAATTTGGATATAGGCCTAGATATGATTTCTTCATTAGAACTAATAATGAAATAGTAAACGAAAATAATGAATCATTCGCTAACACTCATACCGCAACTGTCAAGTTTGAATACCCAGTAGTTTCAACTACTACATATCAAGAATAATAGATATAAGTTTGTTGTTTGTTGACGACAATATTTAGGATAAAACCTCTTTCGATTTATTGGTTGTATAATAAAATCGAATAGAGGTTTTTTATATGTATATTAAAAATATTAAGATAGTTACTTTAAATAAAGTAATTGATAATGGTTATCTAGAAATAGATAATGGAATCATTAAAAAGGTAGTTGATCATCCATTTGATTTAAATGTAGATGCGATAGATGGCAATGGTAATATCGCATTCCCAGGATTTATTGATTGTCACATTCATGGATCTGATGCGGTTGACTTTATGTACGCCAATAAATCTGATATGGTTAGAGCCGCTAACAGCTTATATCAAGAAGGTGTAACTTCATTCCTAGTCACAACTTTAACCAGTGATAAAGATTCATTAGTAAAAGTATCTGAAACAGTTAAAGATGCTAAAAAAGAAGCTAAAAATATATTAGGTATTCATTTAGAAGGTCCATATATTTCTTTAAAACATATTGGTGCACAAAATCCTGACTTTGTAAGAAACCCAGATATTGAAGAATTAAAATTATTAATAGAAAAATCAGGAAATAATATCAAATATATTACGATGGCTCCTGAATTAGATAATTCCTTAGATTTTATAGATTTCTGTAAAGAAAAAGGAATTGTAACATCTGCGGGACATTCTGATGCATCATTCGAATGTGTTGAAGAAGCTATAAAACATGGATTAACCAATACAACTCATACGCATAACGCAATGAGCGGTCATCATCATAGAAAACCTGGCATTGTCACAGCGGCTATGTATTTTGATGAATTATATACTGAAATGATATGCGATTTCATCCACGTATGTAAAAACGTTGTGAAAACATTCTATAAGATAGTTGGCCCAGATAGATTTATGATAGTTACTGATGCGCTATCTGCGAAACATTCTTCTTTAGATCATATCAAACTATTTGGATTAGATTGTGAAAGAAAGAATGGAGCTTTATATTTAACTAGTGGACCTTTAGCTGGTAGCTTACTCTCAATGGATCAAGGGATGAGAAACCTTAAAGAAGCAACAAATTGTTCATTAATTGATCTTATGAAAGCGTCTAGCTATAACCAATCAAAGTCTCTTCATTTAAAAGATAGAGGTTTGATTGAAGAAGGAAGAATTGCGGATATTGTATTAATGGATAAAGACTTAAAAGTTAAAGAAGTATATAAATTAGGAGAAAGAGTATATCATGATTAAACCATTACTAGAGCCTGAGTTCATCCCTGCGATAGTTGAACTGAGAAAATTTAATAACGACGTAAAGAAAGAAAAAGAAAAAACACATTTAATAGTATGTGTTGAAAGAGATAATGGATTCATCTATAGAAGAGAATTTGACTGTTTTAAAGATGGAGTAGATGATGAAAGAAATATCTTTATGGTTGAAAGAATCATCAAAACTATTTTATGGTTAGTAGGTGGATTTAAAATTTATATCGCTGGAAGTCATACAATCTATCAAAAAATTAAAGAATATTATAGTGTAGGTGGCTTGAGAGATTTCGATAGAGATTTTATGTCCACAGTATATGAAAGACCATTTGAAGTAGTAGAAGTATCAAGTGATAGTGCTCCACAAGAAATTAAATCTAATGTTCAAGCTGGTGGATACTTAAAAGGAAAACGAATTGGATTTGATGCGGGTGGATCTGATAGAAAAGTCTCTGCGGTTGTGGATGGAGAGGTTATCTATTCAGAAGAAACTGTATGGTTCCCTAAACTTGAATCTGATCCTAAATACCATTTAGATGGAATCTATCAAGCATTTAAAACTGCAGTAGAAAAGATGGGTGGAGATGCGGATGCGATTGGCGTATCAAGTGCTGGAGTATATATTTCTAATAGACCAATGGTCGCATCGCTATTTATCAAAGTTCCTAAAGATGATAAAGAAAAACAAGAACAAGTTCATAATATCTACTTAACCGCAAGAGATATGTTAGAAAAAGAACTAGGCCACAAGATTCCAATAGTTGTTGCGAATGACGGTGATGTTACCGCATTAGCTGGCGCTATGGATTTAAAGGATAATGCGGTTTTAGGTATCGCAATGGGTACAAGTGAAGCTGTTGGATATGTTAATAAAGATGGAAACTTAAATGGTTGGTTATCAGAACTCGCATTTGTACCTGTAGATTTCAATAAGAATGCGATGGTAGATGAGTGGAGCGGAGACTTTGGTGTAGGATGTAAATACTTTAGCCAAGATGCGGTTATTAAACTCGCTCCAAGAGTTGGAATCAATTTTGATGAGAACTTATCATTGGCTGAAAAATTAAAATATGTCCAAAAGTTAAACGCTGAAGGTCATGAAGGCGCAAACAAGATATTTGAAACAATAGGAGTTTATTTAGCTTACACTCTTGCGTATTATGCAGAATTCTATGATATTAAACATGTATTGATATTAGGAAGAGTTACAAGCGGTAAAGGAGGAGATACTATTTTAGATACTTGTAAGAAGACTATCAAAATAGAATTCCCTGAATATTCAAATATCAATATCGCAATGCCAAGCGAATATATGAGAAGAGTAGGCCAATCAATAGCGGCTGCGAGTCTTCCACAAACTGAATAGAAATCTCCTACCTAGTGTAGGATTTTCTTTTACTTATATATATATAAAAATATAAAAAAGAAATAAATAAAGAAAATAAAGAAAAAAGTAAGAGGAAAATATATTAATAATATCCAAAACAAGCCTAAATTTAGGTAAATTTGAGCAATTAAAATAATTTTGAATTTTTTTAAAAATTAGTTGTTGACTTTATTATAAACAAATGGTATTATATTAAAGCACGCGAAAAATGACGTGCAAACTATGAAATAG
>CALCVH010000146.1 GCA_937907585.1 uncultured Bacillota bacterium
AATCCACTTAATAACTATATTGAAGATTTGAATACATACGCAAGTATATGTAAAAGATATAATGTTGAAGTCGTATTTATTGGCTTAACAAGATGTGATGAGGCAAGAACTACTCCAATTAACTGGTCTACTATTGATCAAAGATATCTTAATTCAAGATTAGATATTTATGATAATGCTTTAAAACAAGTAGCTCTAGATAATAATGCTTTATATATTGAATTGAAAGATGTTATTACACTTGATAAGAATCATGATGGTATTCATCCTAATGATTCCGGTTATAAAGCAATGTTTAAAGTTATATCAAAATCACTGTCTACTTATATAAAAGAAAATCCAATGGTAGTTAACTTAATTGTTGATAAATCTGGATGCGGTGACTTTACAAATATTAATGAAGCAGTTGATTGGATTCCTAATGGTTCAATAGTAACTATCACACTTAAAAAAGGCGTGTATGAAGAAGTTGTAAATATAAATGCTAGATTTGAAGAATTTACAATGATTGGTGAATCAAAATATGAATGTATAATCATAAATAGAACAGGTATCTATAAGAATTCACCATTCTTAGTATCAGGCAATTTCCATTTAAAAAACCTAACATTTATGATGACTTTAGAAAACGTTAATGGTTGGTATCCAACATATGACACATCAAATGGAATATTAGATACTTATCCTGGATATGCTTTACATATCGATTGGAGTTCATATAATCCAAATGAATTAACGTATGGTTTAGTTGAAAACTGCTATCTATATTCTGAAGCTTTCCCAGCTGTTGGTATGGGAACAAATGGAAATCAAACTGTAGAATTCTTAAACTGTGAACTTGTTAGAAATTGTTTAGATGAAAGATTCAAATTTGTAAATCACCAAGGCGCAATTCTATGCCATTCATCTAATGGTAGTAATGATCCAAATCAACTATTAAAGATTACTAATTGTTATCTTGAATCAAATTATGGAAGATCAGCTCATGTAAGAGGCGATTGCGGAAATGGCTACGACTTCACGTTTGAATCAGTTAATTCAATCTACTATTCAAAAGAAGAAGGGTATGATTCTTTTGAATATTGGAAAGATGATTCACACTTAAGTCCTAATTCTTGTGGTAATAGCGTAACAATGCTAAATCAAAAAGAAGATACAATAACACATTACATTGTATATAGATCATCTACTGATGATAAAGTTCTATATTATGAAGTAGTTGAGGAAGATTCAAAACTTAATAAGCCATCATTTGATACAATAGATGTTGAATCTATTAAATCATATAAGAATAGTGTAACAGGTGATATAATTGATTTTGATAATACGTATGTATCTTCTAGCCTTATAATTATAGTAGAACTAGATGAGGAATAGCCTATGAATAATAAAAACACCTATTGTAATCCTTTAGCGCTAGAATCTATTCCAAGAGGAAAAGATTTTTGGTATGAAAATGAATTTGGTATGTTTTCGCACGAAAACAAACCTGAATCATTAAAGAATACTAAAGATTATCGTTCTATATCAGATCCGACACTTTTCTATTATGATAATAAATGGTATTTATATCCATCTTATGGAATGTGCTGGTATACTGAAGATTTTAAAACTTGGAAATATCATAAAACAGAGCCATACTGTCCTAAATATTCTCCATGTATTATTAAATGGAAAGAGGATAAATTCTTATTAACTAGTTGGATTTGTCCACTATATTATTCAACATCACCTCTAGGTCCATTTATTGAACTTGGAGATTTTATCGGGCTTGATGGAGAACATTTTAGACCATGCGACCCAGCAATCTTTAAGGATGACGATGATAGAATATATCTATACGCTTTTGATTCATCTATAAAATCTAATAAGATTCCATCTGGTTTTATATCAAGAATAGTAGGATATGAACTTGATTATAATAATCCAAGACAGGTAATTAATGGCCCTATTGAAATAATGAGGATGGATCCGCGTAGTAGGACATTTGAAAGGCAAGGACTAAACAACCAAGACATAGACTTTGGCTGGATTGAAGGTCCTCATATGCTTAAGGTGAATAAAAGATATTATTTAATTTATGCTTGTCCTGATACTTGTGATGCATCATATGTCAATGCTGCATTCTATTCCGATGAATCACCACTCTATGGATTTAAACCACAAAAGCATAATCCAGTAACCGAATCTAGATATGGATTAATTAGAGGTGCTGGACATGGTTCAATTGAAAAAGGACCTAATAATACACTTTATTGCGTCTATACAATTGCGGCACCTCACTACCATATGTATGAAAGAAGAATAGGATTAGATTTGATAGACATAAACGAAGATGGTGAATTATATGCACCAAAAGGCATTACATCAACACCCCAGTTTATTCCAGGGTTAGTTAAAAATCCATCACATAATAAAAACGATTTAGGTTATCTTAATCTAACAGAGGGAATGAGAGTATATGCATCTAGTGAAATAGATGGACATGATGCACTCTACGCTACTGATTCCTCGCCTATCACATATTTTCTTCCAAAAGATGATGATAATAATCCTTGGATAGAATGCAAATTTAATAGGTCATTCATTGTTGGCGCTTTAAGATTATGGTTTAGAGAGGCAAACCTAGATTATTCTAAAGGAATAACTCCAAGACCTATTAAATATATTCTTGAAGGGTCTAAAAACGGAATAGACTATTTCACTTTATTCGATAATTCTAATAATCTAAAAGATATGAATATCGACTATCAAACATTTGATGAAGAAGAAGTTATAGTTGTTAGATTAAGAATTATTAAAGATTATCAACCACTCAAAATTGGATTAATAGATTTTTCTATATTTGGAAAAGCAAAAAGAACCACTAAAGAGAACGAATAATATCGTTCTTTTTATTTGATTAAAACGATAAAACATCTAGTTATAGACAAAAAATAATGCCAAAAATGTACATCAAAACAAATAATAAACAAGAGAAATATATTATATAAATACAATATTAAAAAAGTCCAAAAAGCAAATTTGTCCATCTAATAGATAATAATATCTATTAATAAATTATTATTAAAATAATAAAATCAAAGAAGAAAATATTTTTTGTAAATTGAATATTTTAAAAATAAGAAAAGGAGAAAACATTTTATGAAAAAGACATTTAATCTTTTTACATTACTTGTTGTATTT
>CALCVH010000147.1 GCA_937907585.1 uncultured Bacillota bacterium
TATATTAGCACTGTAAAAAGTAGAAACGACATTATCAAATCATTTGATAGTTTTATGGAAGTAATGTATGTAATGATTGGCGCATTAATTGTTTTATCAATTATTTTAGGTATTGTTGTCTTATATAATTTAGGAACGATGTCATATTTTGAAAGATATCGAGAATTATCAACTTTAAAAGTTGTGGGCTTTAAAGACAAAAAGATTGGTAAACTTTTAATATCACAAAATATGTGGTTAACAATCATCGGCTTTTTAATTGGCTTCCCAAGCGGTATTGGAGTGACTTATATTTTGGTGAAAGCATTAGCAGGCGAATATGAGATGAGATTAATATTTGGTTGGATGACATTTGTCATTCCAATCATCTTAGTCTTTGGTGTTTCCTTATTCGTCTCGTGGCTTATTTCTAAAAAGAATAAGAAAATCAATATGGTGGAAGCTCTTAAATTGCCTGAATAATAAATATATGGATATATTCTTAAATGATTTTGTAGTTTTTACTAATAAGCGCTATATTATTAATAGAACAATCTTACTACCTAACGCAATTTAAAAAGGATGAAAAAATGAAGAAAGCCATTATATTTGATTTTGATGGAACATTGGTAGATACATCTGAATTAGAAAGAGTCGCTCTATTAGATACGATAAATAAATATGGAGACAAGAACTTCAGTATTGATGATTTAGAAAACTATTTTGGACCTAACGAATACGGAATACTTAAAAACATTCTTATAGAAGAGTGTTTAAATGATGCGTGGCGTTACTTTTTAGGTAACTATGGTGATTTTCAAGAAAAATTAGCAAATAAAAACACAGAAATAGAAGAGCTTTTAAACGAACTTTCTCTTAATAAAGGATTAGACCTATTTTTAGTTACTGGAAGAAGTGTAGAAACCTGCGATATATCTTTATCATATTTCGGATTTAAAAAATACTTTAAAAGAGTCTATACTGGTTCTCCTAAAGGAGTAAATAAAGACAAAAACATATTATCTATATTAGAAGAATATAATCTTAATAAAGATGATGTTATATATGTTGGTGATACTGTTCAAGATGTATATACAATGAAGAAAATAGAATTAGATATTTTATCTGTCAACTATTTTCATGATAAAAAGTATGGTGAAGAATTAGAAAAAGCGAACCCAGGAAATGTTATATATTCTATAAAAGAACTCAAAGAAAAACTATTAAAAATAACACCGCAACAATAAAAAATAATTGTAGTATAATAGGATTAGGAGGTACTTTTTATATATGAAAACAGTAAAAGACAAATATTTAGTGGTTGGAGCCGATTTCGCAGGGTTTCCACTAAAAGAAGTGGTGGTTGAACACCTAAAAAAGAAAGGATGGAAGATATTAGATCTTGGCGTTAAAAAGGATAGCGATCCAAAAGATACAGATCTAATGTTCCATAGAGTAGGATTAAGAGTAGGCGCTGAAATAAGCGAAGGAAACTATGAAAGAGCACTAGTATTCTGTGGCACAGGAATGGGAATCCATATCGCTGCGTCTAAGTGTCCACATGTACACGCTGGTGTAGTTGAATCACTACCTGCCGCAATAAGAGCGATTACAGGTAATGGTGTAAATGTTCTAGCGATGGGCGCATTCTATGTAGCTCCACAGACAGCTTGTGATATTGCTGATGCATATTTATCTAATTCTTTAGGAAGCGGATGGGAGTGGTGGCATAATTTCTATGAATTCCATAAACTCGCAATCGACGAACTTGAAGCTTTCGATTATGAAGAATATAAAAAGAACGGATTTAAAGTTCATAAATTAGGTGATTACGATTTAACTTTAGATTTTGATAAGAGACCTGAATAAAATAAATAGACCCTTCGCCACAAATGAGCGAAGGGTTTTTGTTAAGGAATGTATGCCTGTTTTTGATAAGTAGAATGGATATTCTCTTGTTAAGAGATTAGTAGACCCCTAGGTGTTCTAGTCGTATATATCAGTATTAGAATACGGTCTAATTCAAGTAGGTTTGTCTCTATATATAAAAAATAGTATTATTTTTTTGCGGAGGTAAACTTATGAAAAACAATATTCCTATCTTCTTTTCAATAGATGATAATTACTTAAATTATTTCTTAGTAACCGTTGAATCTTTGAAAGATCACGCCAACAAAGAAAACCATTATAGCCTTTATGTTTTATACACAAATTTATCTCAAAAATCTAGAAGATTAATCAAAAGATATCAAGACAAAAACTTTGAAATCAATTTTGTTGATATGAGCGATAGTATAAAATCATTAGAAGGCTCGTTATGCACAAGAGACTATTATACTAAAACCACATATTTTAGACTATTTATATGCGATATGTTTGAAGATATAGACAAAGCTTTATATTTAGATTCTGATATTTGTGTATTAAATGATATCTCTAAATTATATAATACTGAAATAGGTGATAATATCTTAGCGGCGGCTCCTGATCAATCAGTTCAATTAATCGATGAATTTAAAACATATGTTAGTAAATGTTTAGGATTAGATTATACTACATATTTTAATGCGGGTATTTTAGTTATGAACTTTAAAAAGATGAGAGAGATTGACTTTAGTAAAAATGTAGTTAATCTAATCAAAACATACGAATTTAAAGTTGCGCAAGATCAAGATATATTAAATGTATTGTGTGCTGGAAAGGTTAAAATGATTGATACATCTTGGAATCAGATGCCTCTAGGAAATAAACATCATTATCCAAACATAGTTCACTATAATTTAATATATAAGCCTTGGAAGATGAACGATGTTATGTATGAAGAATATTTCTTTAAATATGCGATAAAATCAGGTAGAATAAATCAAATACTAGAACAAAAAGACGAGCTATTCTTTGATGATATATCAAGATTTGAAACTATTATGGATAGCTTAAAATCTATGTGTATGGAAGAAGCTTATAGAGAACAAAATTACTACAATCTAGTATGTGTGGGAAGATAAAATGGATAAAAATCCAGAAAGAGTTAAAATATTAGAAAAGATTAAAGAACTAGAAAGAAATAGGCAATTTGATAGAGACGTTGAAAACGATCCACCATGCATTCCTTTAAAAGAAGGCGAGGTTGATTATACTAGAAGAAAATTATCTTCTAAAATTAAATCGAGGTTCGCTGATTTTATATCTTTTAGATATTTTAAAAGAAAGATAAGAAAAGGAGAAATAGTGATTGATGGTTATAATGGTATAGAAAACCTTAAATCACTTAATAGTGGCGCTGTTATAACCGCAAACCACTTTAATCCTTTTGATTCTATTCCTATTCATATTATATGTAAAAAATATAAGAGGAATAGACAATTATATAAAGTGATAAAAGAAGGGAACTATCATTTTCCTGGAATATATGGTTTCTTTATGAAAAACTGTTATACAATGCCTCTATCATCCAACCATCAAATACTAAAAGAGATGATTTCTTCTGTTGATTATATTCTTAAAAAAGGCAAGTTTTTATTAGTATACGCAGAACAATATATGTGGTGGAACTATAGAAAGCCTAAACCACTTAAACCTGGAGCCTTTATGTTTGCGGCTAAAGCTAATGTGCCAATTTTACCCATGTTCACCACATTAAGAGATACTGATAAGTTAGATCCTGATGGATTTCCTATTCAGGCTTATACTTTAAATATCGCTAAACCAATATATCCAAAAAAAGAATTATCTATTAAAGAAAATACAAAATACCTACAAAAAGAAAATGAGAGAGTATTTAAAGAAATATATGAAAAAGCTTATAATAAGCCTCTCTCATATGACGAAGATTAATGATAACTTATCTAATAATAATCCTAATTTGTTCAACAGTTGTTGCGATAGTAAATATAATAACCAATCCTAGCCAGATTGGTTTTTATTGGTATATTATAGCGTTAATAGCCTATATTATATTAGCGGTAATAATTGATGGAATAGTTGCGTTTATTATTAGAAAATTACCTGAAAGATGGTTTGATGAAAATAAGAAGATATTCACCTTGTCAAAAAAAGAAAAGAAGTTATTTGAGTGTTTAGGAATAAAGAAATGGAAAGGCCATGTTCCGGATTTAGGTAGTTTCACAGGTTTTAGTAAAGGAAAGATAGAACAACCTAAATCTAATGAATACCTTAAAAGATTTATGTTAGAAGCTTCATATGGAATAATGATACATTACGTATCTTTTCCTACAAGCTATTTACTGCTTCTAATAAATTATCCTAATACTTCTTTATTTTTAACCGTTGGTCTTCCTGTAGCGTTTGTAAATTCTATACTTATACTGCTTCCAGCTATGACACTTAAATATAATTTAGCGAAAATAAAAATACTTTATAAAAGAAACGAACGAAATAAAGAGATAAATAATTAAAGGCACTAACCTGCCTTTTTATCAATAATCATCGAGAATACTCCACTCTCTATAGGCTGGAGATGAATCGTGCAATTTATATAATAATTGATTGTAATCGAGCATA
>CALCVH010000148.1 GCA_937907585.1 uncultured Bacillota bacterium
GTTGTTGCGTTTTTCGCAACTACCGAGTCATTTAATATACCATTACTTAATATATCTTTTATATGTCTAGATATTCTTGACTTATCTAAACCATATAAAATCGATATCTCTTTTTGGCTTAACCATACTGTATTATTATCCTTATCAAACATCACATCTAAACTGAAATCATTATCAATAAACTTTACTACTTCAAAATTGTTTTTCATTTTTTAAAAAGTCCTCCTATATAATACATACTCAAGAAGTAGTAAAAATAAGAAAAATTTTGAAATATTTTTATTGTTTGTATAAACAATATAATATAACATTGAAAGTGATATAATAATAAATGAGTTTTGAGGCAACATTATATGCGAAAGATTAATAAAATTACTGATGTAGATACTAATATGGCATCTAAAATTAATTGTAGTAAAATAAACTTTATAGACCCTAAAAATAATAATAAATTTTTAGTAGAAGGTCTTGCATTTTTTAATATAGACCATGAATATAGAAGATTACCATTAAATTCTATATATAAAGTTAATGATGCGGTAGATTATTTAGGAAGAATGCCTTCTGGTGGACAAATTAGATTTAGAACAAATGCGACAAAAATCGTGGTTAAAGTAATTAATAGCGAAAGCTATTTTATGCCTCATATGACTAAGACTGGTCAAAGAGGCGTGGATATATATTTTAAAGATGTAAACAACAAAAAATATAAGTTCTATACTTCTTCAAAATTCAGTGATGAAAAAAATGATGAATACGAACTTGTTATGTTTGAATCTGATGAAGCAATAAATAGAGACTTCATTATAAATCTTCCACTTTACCAAGCACTAAAAGATATAAAAATAGGAATAAACAGCGGATCTAAATTATATAAACCACACATGCATAAAAATAGCGGAAGAATACTAATGTATGGGACTTCTATAACTCAAGGTGGATGCGCTACCAGACCAGGAATGTCGTTAACTAATATATTATCTAGAAAAATGGATTATGAATTCATTAATTTAGGATTTAGTGGTAGTGGACTTGGAGAAATTGAATTAGCATATATAATTAATACCATCAGCAATTTAGATATGATAATCTTAGACTATGAAGCTAATGGAAATAAAGATGATTTATTGTATACGACTTTAGAACCATTTATTGATACTTTAAGAGAAAAGAATAAGAGTATTCCTATAATAGTTATGAGTAAAACTCCATTCTCTATGGATAGAGTTAATAAAAATGAATTAGAATTAAGAAATAAATTTTATGATTATCAACTAGAGATAGTGAAAAAGAAAAATAATCTAGGAGACAATAAGATTTATTTTATAGATGGGAATAAGGCATTTGGAAATAAAGATACCGATGAATGTACTGTTGATGGAATACATCCTACAGATTTAGGATTCTACCTTCAAGCTAGTTATCTTAAGCCAATATTAACTAAGATATTAAAGAATAAGATATAAAATAACTGGATTAATAATATATAAGTAAAGGAGTGTAAGGTTAATAATATGAAGAAGAGAAAAATAGTATTATTTGTTTTGATGTTCATTATTTTATTTTTTGTAGCTACCTTATATATGCCTTTTAGTTTTGTATCTAAACCAAAAGAAAAATGCCTTAATTATGAATATGTATTTAAAGATATATTTAAAGATAAAGATCCATTTATTAAAGATATAGCGATGCTTGGGGCGCATGACGCTTTTAGTAGCGGAATTAATTTAAAAAGCGTTCCTAATTCTAATGAGTCCAGCATTGTTACTAATAAAACTGTTAATGCTTTAATGAAGGGATTAATGGTTAGAATGAGCAAAGCACAAAACGCTACCGCAAAAGAACTTCTTTATTCAGGAGTTAGATATCTAGATGTTAGACTAACAAAAATAGAAGATGACTATTATACGTATCATGGATTATTATCTAACAAATTAGAATATTATTTACAGGATGTAGTGGATTATCTATGCGACCATAAAGGAGAATTTATTATATTTGATATTCAATATTTTATGACTAAAGAAACCGGAAATTACCTTCTTGATAAAGAAGATTATGAAGATTTATTTAATCATATGAGAACTATAAAAAATAAAGATAATAAGTCTATCTTTGATTATTTATATGTAAATAAAGAGGATAATCCAATATCATCTTTAAAGTATAGTGATGTCACAAATAATAAGAATGACGCTGGTGTAATTATCTTAGCTAAAACATTTGATTTTAATTATATATATCCTAGAGATAAAGATGCATCATATGAAAAATTTTATTATTATACTATTCGTTCTTTGTGGCATGAAACAAATTCAATTAAAGAACTATTAGATGGGATAAATAGTGAATATAATTATTTAATTGATAATCCTTATGAAGATGTGCTAGTCGTAAATCAAGCACAAAGAACTGCTTTTTTAAATAACGCAAAAATAATTAATTCATTATTTAAGTGGAGTTTACTTGATATGGCTAAAAACACAAATAGAGAATTAATTAAAAATAAAGATGAATTCATTAGAAATTTAAGTGTAATGCCTATATTTATGGTAGACTATGCGACATCAAATGCAGGAAACTTTAATAAATTAGTGAATGAGTATATAATAGAATACAATAAAAGTCTATAGAAGGTAACTTAAATGGAAATAGAAAATAGAGAAAAAGAGATAGTTAAGACCAGTATAATTGGAATTATAGCGAACTTTTTACTTGTAGCGTTTAAAGCGTTTGTTGGCTTGATTGCGGGTTCTGTATCAATCATCTTAGATGCGATAAATAACTTTACAGATGCATTATCAAGCATCATCACAATTATCGGTACTAAATTATCTTCAAAAAAACCAAATAAAAAACATCCATACGGATTTGGAAGAATTGAATATTTAACTTCCACTTTAATCGCTATGTTGATTCTGTTTGCTGGTGGTATGGCAATCTATGAATCGATTAAGTCAATAATAGATTATTTTAATAATAGAGAACTTCCTAGTTTTGAAGTGTATTCAATAATCATTATTGCATCAGCGATACTAGTTAAAGTTGGAGTAGGATTATTCTTTAAAAAAAGAGGAAGCACAATAGATAGTGATGCGTTAAAGGCTTCAGGCACAGATGCGCTATTCGATTCGATACTCTCTACATCAACATTAGTCGGTATGTTTATTGCGAAATATGCGGGATTCTATGTTGAAGGATATTTAGGTATTATAATTGGTATATTTATTCTCAAGAGTGGTTTTGAAGTACTAAAAGAGTCTTTATCTTATATGATAGGTAATAGATTTGAAAAAGAATACATACTAGAAATAAGAAAAGATATTAACTCAATCCCTGGAGTGCTTGGGTGTTATGACTTGATACTTAATTCTTATGGTCACAATAAAAATATTGGTTCAATTCATATTGGTGTAAGCGATAAAATGAGCGCATTAGAGATTCAATCTTTAGAAAGAGATATAACGATGTTAATGTATCATAAATATAATACAATAATGACTATAGGAATCTATGTAGAGACATCAAATGATGAATTTACTAATATCGTATTTAAATCGGTTAAAGAAATAATTAAAAAATATGAATATGTTCTACAAATCCATGGCTTCTATATCGATAAAGAAAAGAAGACTATCAATTATGATTTAGTTATTTCTTTTGATGATGAAAATCCACTTGAAACCATAAATAAAATTAAAGAAGAAACTGAGCAATTATATAAAGAATACACAACTATAGTTTTATATGATCAGGATTTCAGCTTATCATAATAACTATCCATATTATAAAAAGCGCTACTTCGGTAGTGTTTTTTATATAAATTAGTCTAAATATAAACTTTTTTTCACTATTTTAAAAATATAAATATATTTTTTAGAAAATGTAGTATAATCTTATCGTTTGCAGGTGTAAAAATGAAAAATACTACAGAAATGAATCTAACAAACGGTAATTTATTTAAGAAAGTAATTAAGTTCGCATTTCCATTAATGATGACGAATATTTTTCAACTTCTTTATACCACTGTAGATTTATGGACTGTAAGCGAATTCGGTGGTGGCTCATTGTCGATGTCTGCGATTGGCTCTAACTCTGCCTTAATCAACTTGATTGTTACAGTATTAGCGTCTCTTGCGGTAGGTTCTAACGTATGTATTTCAATAGCGAAAGGAAAAGGAGATAAAGAGAAAGCAGATAAGATTCTTCACACATCTTTCTTTGTAGCGATAGTTGGTGGTGGTTTTGTTGGTATAGTTGGCTTTTTCTTAGCTCCACAACTATTAAAGTTAATGGGTACACCAGAATCTATTATTTCTAGAGCGACTACGTATCTTAAAATTTACTTTATTGGTACTCCATTAATGATGATCTATAACTTTGGAGCACAAATGTTAAGAGCGTTAGGCGATTCAAAAAGACCACTACATATATTAACAATCTCAGGAATAATAAACGTCCTATTTGATTTATTATTTGTTATAGTGTTCAAGATGGATGTTAGCGGTGTCGCTCTCGCAACAATCATTTCTCAAGGTATTTCAGCTTTCTTAGTAATCACATGGTTTATAATCAATAAAAAGTCTTTTGTTAATTTTAGTTTTAGTAAATTCAAAATTTATAAAGATGAACTATTAGAAATATTAAAAATTGGTATCCCATCAGGTCTTCAAGGCCTAGCCTTCAGCATTCCAAATGTTATGATTCAATCATCTTTATATACTATAAATGATTATTATATAAATAGAGTGTTAATCACTCAAAATGATATGATATCAGGCGCAAGCGCTGCGGCGCAAATTGAGGGATATATATTCTTCATGGTTGATGCGTTTGCGGTAAGCTTAGTATCATTTGCGGGACAAAATTTTGGAGCTAGAAATAGAATAAATATCAGAAAATCATATTGGTTTTCTATCATATGGATGATGGTATTCTATGGTATTTCACTAT
>CALCVH010000149.1 GCA_937907585.1 uncultured Bacillota bacterium
GACCTGCTGGTTTAACTGCTGCATATTATCTAGCTCAAAGAGGATATCATCCAACAGTATTTGAAAAGAATGAAAAAGCTGGTGGTATGATGACTTATGGTATTCCTACATATAAACTAGAAAAAGATGTTATCGAAGCTGAAATCGATATCATTAAGAAACTAGGCGCAGAAATTAAATGCGGTGTTGAAGTAGGTAAAGATATCACTATCGAAGAATTAAAGAAACAAGGTTATAAAGCATTCTATATCGCAATCGGATGTCAAGGCGGTAAGAGACCTGGCGTATTAAATGATGACGCTATTGGAACATCTATTGCGGTTGAATACTTAAAAGATGCATATCTACATCAAGATTCTAAAGAAAAAGAAAACGTTGTGGTTATCGGTGGCGGTAACGTTGCGGTTGACTGCGCAAGAACTGCGAAACGTTTAGGCGCTAGCAACGTTACTATGTTCGCTTTAGAGACAAGAGAAACTATGCCTGCATCTAATGAAGAAATCGCTGAAACATTAGATGAAGACATTACAATCGTTAATAGTTATGGACCAAAAGAAGTATTAATAAATGAAAAGGGTGAAGTTAAAGGCATCGTTCTTAAAAAATGTGTTAGAACTATCGATCCTGAAACTAATAAATTTAGCCCACTATATAATGAAGAAGATACAATCACTGTTAACACAGATAAAATTGTATTCGCAATTGGTCAAACAATTGAATGGGGTAAATTACTAGAAGGAACTAAAGTTACTTTCTGGCATGGAAATTATCCTATCGCTGATAAATTAACATTCCAAACTGCTGATCCAGATATCTACGTAGGTGGAGATGTTTATACAGGACCTAAATTCGTTATTGACGCTATCGCTCAAGGACATCACGTAGTTGAATCATTGATTAGACACGTAAGAAAAGGTGCTCATCCAACAATCGGTATCCATAGATGGAATTTCACTCCATTAAATAAAGATGATATCATGTTACCATCATATGATAACTGTGGTAGACAAGAAGCTGGAATGGATGAATTAATTGACTACAAACATTCATTTAGAGACGCTCATTTAACTTTAACTGAAGAACAAGTTAAGAAAGAAACATTACGTTGTCTATCTTGTGGCGCATCTATCGTAGATGAGAATAAATGTATCGGCTGCGGAATATGCACAACTAGATGTAAATTTGATGCGATTCATTTATTGAGAGATCATCCACAAAACTCAGATATGAGACGTGCTGAAGACAAGATTACTGGTCTACTTGGCTACGCTATTCCAAGAGCTTTCAAGATGATGGCTTATTCAGGCTCAGCTGAAGCTAAAGCAATGAGAAAGAAACGTAAAGAATACAACAAAGCTACTAAAGAATTCCATAAGACTCATAAACATACTGGTAATGCTATCCCAACTGATACAAATCCAACTAGATTTGGTATGCCGGTAGAAGAAGAGAACAAATAATGCATGAATTAGGCATAGTATTTTACTGCGTTGATCAAGTAGAACAAATTGCGAAAAAGAATAACGCTAGTAAGGTACTTGAATGTACTTTAGAACTTGGAGAAGTATCTACAGTAGTTCCTGAATACTTTTTAGATTTATGGAATTGGGAAATCAAAAAACATCCACTTCTAGTAGATTGTAAGATTCACATAGTGCATTTAAAGGCTGTCACTTTCTGTGAAAACTGCGAAAAAACGTATTCAACTATTGAACACGGAAGAATATGTCCTTATTGTAAAAGTGAAAAAACATATCTTCTGACAGGTAGTGAAATTAATTTAAGAAATATTAAAGTTATATAAAAGGAGAAAAAATGACTTCAAGAAAATTACTTAAACAAAACGCAAGAGATCTTTTAGATAACAATATTTTTACTGAAAAATGGTTGTTATTGGCTTTATTTTTACTAGTTGAAGGCTTGATACTATCTGTATCAATTGGAACCTCTCCATTTACGGCTGGTCTGACTTCTTTACTTCAATTAATTATAGGTGGCGCAATTGAATTAGGTGTAACAAGAGGATTAATAGGCGTCGCTACTAAAGAAGATGATAGAGTTAATTTCAATAAATTAATATCTGGATTTGATTCATCATTCACTCAATCTTTAGTTCATTACTTAATGAAAACATTAATGTTAGCTTTATGGACATTACTATTTATCATTCCTGGAATTATTAAATCGTATTCTTATGCATTGTCATTCTATTATCTTAATGAAAATACTAATAT
>CALCVH010000150.1 GCA_937907585.1 uncultured Bacillota bacterium
ATTGCCTATTCTTGTGATAGAATCAGGAATTATAAAATCAGTTAGTAATATACATTTTTTAAATACATAACTACCTAAGAATGTTACGGTATTAGGAATTGTTATATTAGATAATACTGTACATTTTGAGAATGCAAAACTGCCTATACTAGTTAAGTTTAAAGGGAATACTATATTCTCTAAATTTGAGCACTCTTCAAATGCTTTAGAATGAATGTATCTAGTAGATTCATGAATGCTAAAATCTTTAATGTCTTTACTATTTGGGCCCATAAATACTAGATATGGATTATCCAAAGAACCTAAATACTTTCCATCTTCGTATTCATTAAATTTTAAACTTGTACAACCATCAAACGCAAAGTCTCCAATATATTCTATTCCATCTGGAAATCTAATTTCTTTTATTGAAGTACAGTTAGAAAAAGCGTAGTCATCAATCACCTTAACATTTACTGGAATATATACTTTTTCCAAAGATGTACAATTATTGAATAGTCCAGAACTGATAGTGTTCATTTTTCTTGATAATGAAACATATAGAAGATTTGGACAATCGCCAAACGCCATTTCTCCAATAGATTTAACAGTCTCAGGAACAATAATACTCTTTACATTCTTACATCCATAAAAAGCCCAATCATTGATTTTAGTAACACCATTAGGAATATCTATTCCAAGAACCTCATCATTTTTAATACCAGTTATAGTTATTTCACCGTCTGATTCTTCATATTCAAAATCTGATAAAGTCATTTTATCTTTCCACAAATATTTAAGTTCAGAATCTTCTTTTATTGTTACAGCTTCACCAGTATAATGTCTTTCACCATTGATTATAGCGCCATCTAAAGTTTTTCCTTCAGGCGGAATAATGGTAGGCGCTACATCATATAAATAAACTATAGATAGGGAACTCTTATGGTCGAACGCAGGATTTATATATGAACCGCCATTTAAATCATATGTAACCCAATAGCATCCTACACTAGGTTTAAATATTAATTTAATAGTTACATCACTATTAACAGTATATGAACTTCCAAGTCCATATTTTTCACCATCGATTTCAAAATAATCTACTTCTTGATTGACAGGCGGAAATATAGTATTTAAATCTGACAAGCTGTCATATAGTTCTTTATTAAATTCTATTACGCTTCCTTTAGATACATCCTTATCCAAAGTAGCGTTTTCATCTAACATAAATGCGCCATTTAAATCATATGATACGTGATATGTTTTATCGCTAGATAAAACAGTACTATCATCTTTTTTAGTATCTAATGCAGATGATTGACTAGTATCTTTATTACATCCAGTAAGCATTAATGATAAAGAAGCAATAAATACTAGCAAGAATGTTGTTATAGGGGTATTTACTTTTTTCATACAGATCCTTTCTTCTATATATTGTTAATAATAATTATTTAGTATATGTACCAAATTTAAAAATCTTGTCTTCTATTTTTGTAGGGCTATAATCATGATGATATAAACTGTTAATTACAATAGAATTATTCATTACTTCAAAATTGCCTCTCAAATAGAAATCAGGTGGATAATCATGAGAAAAAGTCATATCATAATTATTTCTATCTTCTAATCTTATATATTGATATGGATCATGTTCAATATATAAGTAAATTGTCTTTTTATCATTCGCAGTCCAGTATACGCCTTCAACAGTTTCATTGCCATTTTTATATTCAAATAAAGCGTATGAATATGGCTTAGGCATAATGAATGTTATAGATACATTTTCATTTAAATAATATGTGCCTTCTGGGACCTGATAATAGTTTGCGTATTTATAATTATCTTTTTCTTGTTTGTATTCTTTTCCATCTAAAACATAAGTTCCGAGTTTATAAGGTAGTTCACTAATCCTATAGATATGAGAATATATTCTTCCATCATTCATACCTTCATTTCTTTCTTCTTTAATTATAGTGAACTGAGTAAAATCAGTATCAAAATCATCAGCGTATGTATATACCCACTCATCTTTAGATCCATTATCTCTAGTAAGTATAAAATTAACTGTATATGTGTTTTCGCCATCATTAACTTTATATACGCATCTATATTTACCGATAAATTTAATTGTTCCATTCTCTATATATTTGAATGTCATATTATTTAGACTTCCATCAAATTCAAAATATGTATTTGTTTTATTTCTGTTTTCATCAAGAAGATACCATTTACCAGTTGTTTCTTTAAATTCACTATTATATTCTTTAGCGTCATCTATTGAACTAGTTCCTTTTTTATTAAAAAGATCACAAGCCACTAAAGTAAATAAAGAAATCAACATAAAAATAATTAATAAACATTTTGTGAGTCTTTTCATTTAGGCGCTCCTTATCTAATATT
>CALCVH010000151.1 GCA_937907585.1 uncultured Bacillota bacterium
CTATCTGTTAGATACCTAGAATCAATTAAATATTGTTTTTCGTTTTCAATATAATTATTAATATCTTTATCAATTTTTCTTTCTAAAAATTCTACAAATGATATTTTTTTATTATAATCATAATTATCTATATTAGACATTATTGATATAAGTGCTTCCTGATATAAATCATCATATAAAAAATCATCAGTTTCATATTTTTTCGCTATTTTTTCTGCGATATATATATGATCAAGAAGAATTAATTCATCTATTTTCTTTTTAGATTCTTCGTTTGTTCTTTGTTTTAATAATTCAATTATTTCATCATTAGTTTTCATGTTAGTACCTCTTATATGGGATAACTGGTAATGAACTAATTAAAACAGTTAAATTATTATCCATCTTAATTAAATCTTCTTTAACAACGTTCACGTAAAGAGATTCTATATGATGTCCACAATCAAGAACGTTTAACCCCATTCTTTTCGCTTCTATACCTCTAGAATAACTTACATCACCAGTAATATATAAGTCACATTTCGCATTTAAAGCGTCTATAAAATAAGATGAACCACTTCCGCCAACTATTCCAACTCTTTTAACGATAATATTATCTATTCCATAATAATCAGAAGAATCTATATTAAATGATTTTTTAACTAATTTAATATAATCATCTAATTTAGTTTCTTTTATATCTCCATATACACCACAATTATCTTTTATAGATAATACATTTTTATTCTCTATTCCAATTAAACTAGATAAATAGTCATTCATTTTAACTGAATCAAAATTAGTATGCATAGCGTAATTAGATATATCATATTCGATCAAATCTCTTATTATAGATCCAGGATCTTTATTGGTATCAATTAAATATAATGGATGAAATAATAGTGGATGATGAGTGATAATTAAATCTACATTATTTGATATTGCTTCATCCATAACTTCTCTAGTTAAATCTAAAGCTAATAATACTTTTTTAATATCTTTATCGAGTCTACCAACCATTAATCCCACATTATCGTAACTCATCTTTAATGATTCAGGATATAAAGTATTTAGATTGTTAATTATTGTCTCTAATTTCATCTAATACCTCCTTAATTTCGTTCATTTTATTAATTAATAAAACATTATCTTTTGATTTAGATAAGCCATCTTCATAGATTTTATAATTCATATTTAGAAAATCTATTAATAGCTTATCTTTATTTTTGATATTAATTGGTCCATATTTAATTTCATTCTTATTTAGAATAGTTTTAATCTTATTAGGAATCGCTTTTATAATGAAATAATAAATATTCTGATCGTATACAATTCTTTCATCTACAATTAGATAGTTATTATTCATTAGATATTTTCTTATTTCATCGCTTTTTTTATTACCTTCTAATATAAGAACCTTATCATTTTTAAACTTATCGTTAGATAAAATAGATGCGATTAAATCTCCACCCATGCCGGAGATAGTGACTATGTCATAATCAAAATCAATATTTTGAAAACCATCACTTAAAAGAGGAATAACCCTTCCATTTAGATTATATTTATTAATATTATCTATAGCGTTTTTAAGTGGTTTTTCTTTATTATCTATCGCATATATAGTTTTAACTACATTATTCTCTATAAGATAGATAGGAAGAAGTGAGTGATCTGATCCAATATCTACTAAAGTATTAGTATTTATATCAACCATATCCGCAATCGCTTTTAATCTAATTGACAGTTTGACCATAATAATTATTTATTGAAATCTAATAATTTGTTTCTTCTAGATGGATGTTTTAATTTACGTAAAGCTTTAGCTTCTATCTGACGGATTCTTTCTCTTGTGACATTATATTCTTTACCTACTTCTTCTAATGTCTTAATTCTTCCATCGATTAAACCAAATCTTAATTTAATAACTCTTTCTTCTCTATCAGATAGATTAGATAGAAGTGTATTAATTTCACGTTTTAATGCTTCATTAGCGGTATATTCTTCTGGATTTGGACTGTTATTATCAGGGATGAAATCACCATATGATGAATCATCTTCTTCGCCAACTGGATCTTCTAATGATTTAGTCTTTTGGCTTACTCTTTTTATCATCATGAGTTTATCAACTGTAACACCCATAACGTCAGCTAATTCTTCATAAGTAGGTTTTCTACCTAAATCATGAGTTAATTCTCTTTCTTTCTTATTAAGTTTATTGATTGTTTCATTCATATGAACAGGTATACGAATAGTACGTGCTTGATCCGCTATAGCACGAGTGATCGCTTGTTTGATCCAACCTGTTGCGTATGTAGAGAATTTATTTCCTCTTGTATAATCGAACTTAGTTACAGCTTTAGATAATCCAATAGAACCTTCTTGAATTAGATCGGCGAATTCCATATCAGCGTTATTAAAGTGTTTTGCGATATTCACAACCAATCTTAAGTTAGCTTCAATTAAAGTCTTTTTAGCTTGTTCACCCTGTTCAATACGCTTCTTCATGTAAGCTTCTTCTTCAGATGTAGGCATGATTCCACGTTTTATCTTCTCATCATATTCTTCTTTTTCACGCTGAGTATCATATATAACTTTCGCTATTTCTTTTTCTTCATCAGGTGTTAA
>CALCVH010000152.1 GCA_937907585.1 uncultured Bacillota bacterium
ATAAGCACTCTTTCCCTTAGATGCATATCCATATTTTTAAATACTAGAAAATCATTAATATAGATATCAGCGATTGTGTCTATTGAATCAAAGAATAGATAGTTATGTCTCTTTAAATCATCATTATCTAATACAAAGTTTCTATAGTATGTATAATCTTTTTTTAAATATTCTCTTACAATAGTTTCATTTGTACCTACAAATGGATCTACTATTAAGTTTTTATTTAATAATTCATTTAAGAGAGAACCTGGTACATTTGCGTCTAACACTCCAAAATCAGCTGTATCAAGTTTCCATTTTCCTTTAAGATCTATTTTCATAATCATTCCTCAAGTTCATTTTACTATATAGAAAAAACAAACACTATTAGTATTTAATAATGTTTAGAATTTTCATCATAATGTTTAAAAATCCTAACATTATATATTAAAATTTCCTCCAGTTACTACTATATTTCAGTAGTTATTGGAGGAAATATGATTATTCACAATCTAGATATTTTATAGAAGATAAAAACATTTCTTTATTAAAACTATCGAAACCAAAATCATTATTTATAAAAGGGTAGATATCTTTTTTTATCATGTCATAATCGGCATCATTAAACTTGGTTATTAACAAATCTTTTATTCTATTTAAATCAAAAGTAGAGACATCAGTATCCAAAGATAATTGTAACTTATTTTTTAAATATTCCATATTAAATTTAACATTATGAGACAGATAAAACATGTAATCGAAATAATCTCTACCCTTTGTTCTTTCTCTCCAGTTTCTGGTAATTAAAGCGTTTAATTTCCTGGCGAAAAGTGATGAATAATCAAAACAATAAATATTAGAAAATAATGGTGACTGTAACATATTCATTTCATATTTAGCACCAGCTATAAAGATTGTGCTTATTTCGATTTTAATCGATAATAATTTCTCTTTATTCATACTTACATTACTAAAATATTCATTAGCTATATCATAATAAGCAATTTTGATATATCGTCTTCTCACCTCTCCTTGATCATATTCAGATTTAGTATGCAAATGTGCTTTAAGACCAAAAGAATCAAGAACATAAATACACTTATTAACACAGTCATCTAAATTGATTTTATAATTATTACTAGTTACTTGAAAATCTAAATCTTCGCTAAATCTATTTAGTCCATGAAACATTCTTAAACATGTTCCGCCATAAAAAGCTGCGTATTTAAAAAATGAAGTTTGAGATAATGCATATAGTATTATTTTTTGTGATATTTCTCTAAGTACATTTTCAAATTCATTAATAGTTTTAGGATTGTTTAACTTTAATGATTCAAATATATAGTTATTAATCATAATAGCTCCTTTAAATACTTTTTGAATAGCCTTAATGTTTTTGATGAATACAAATCGCACATCATAATCATTTTATTTTTATCTAGTTCATCAAAAACATCTTCATTTATTCTTAAATCATCATAAAGCAAATCAATTAATTCTTTTTTATTGTTTCTTGGTGAAACAACTGAAAGCATATCTAGAAGAGCTTTTTCTTTAGACGCTATTAATACCTTTTGATTAAATACATCAATTTGAATAATGTCATATGGGTATGCGTTTGGGTTTATATCTTGGTACAAGAATAAACCGAATTTATTTCTATATTCTTTTGTTTTATTTTTCTTAAATGTCGCAGATTTAATCGCATATACCCTTTCTGGTATCATACCATGATAAGCTAAAGCGGTTTCAAAAGAAATATATGATGGAGCGTATAAAACATTCGCAATGGTAAAAGGGTCTGCGTTTATATTCGTTTCATAAAGACCTCTTTTTAATTTTATTATGTTGTTTTTCTTTTCTTCTAGAGATATCTTATTATATATGTTTGAATAATCCCTATATTTATAGATTAGATTATCAATTGTTTCTATCATATTTCCTCCAGTTACTACTATTATACAGTAGTTATTGGAGGAAATCAATTAAATAATATGGTAATTATATTATTATATGTTATTTATAGAATGCTAGAACTGTAGCGCTAATTACTTTTAATTTTATTGTTTTTATTATAAAATAAAGTGGTCGAATCATAATAGATTTAGATGCTTAATTAAAAATGGTTATTTAAACTAATTAAGAAGATATAATAATCTATAGGTAGTTATATGAGTATAGATGGAATATTAGTATTAAAACTAGTAGATGAATTAAAAGAAAAGTTAATAAATGGAAGAATAGATACAATAGATGGTATAAATAAGACAGATTTCTGTTTTAAGGTTAGAATACCTGGAGTTACCTATTCTTTATTTATATCTATTTCTTATAACAATCCAACTATTTTTATAACCAAAGAAAAGTTTGAAAAGCCTCAGGTCGCATCTTCTTTTTCAATGTATTTAAGAAAACATTTAGAAGGTGGATATATTAGAGATATCTATCAATATAATAACGATAGAGTTGTGATGATAGATATAGAAACATCAAATGAATTTGATGGTACATCTAAAAAAACTATAGTAATTGAATTAATAGGTAGGTTTTCTAATCTTCTTATTTTAGATAATGATAAACGTATTTTAGAAGCTATTAAACAATTATCAGTTCTTGAAAACAATTCAAGAGGGATAATGAAAGGTTTAAAATATGAACCTTTAAAAAATGATAAGTTATCTCCTTTTGATAAAGAAAGAATAAATGAAATATTTAGTAATAATTATAATTTAGATGAAGCTACATTAATTAATAATATTTCTGGTATGTCCAAACCTTTAGCTCATTACTTAATAGAATCATATAAGGAGTCAAATGATGATTTCTATACTTTCTTTAGTAGTGAAATTAATAAATATGATCCAGTAATTAAGAATACTGATTACTATTATTTCAATATTTTTAATAAAGAAATGGAACATATGCCTACTATATCAGATGTTTTATATAAGTTTTATTTGGATAACGCCGCAACAAAAACACTTAAAGATAATAACGCTGATGTATATAGATGTATTCAATCAAATTTGAAAAGAGTTACTAAGAAGTTAGGCAAGTTAGAAGATGAACTAGAAAAAGATAAAAACGCAGACGATTTAAGATTAAAAGGTGAGCTTCTTCTATCTATCGCATATAGATCTGATATAGAAAGAACATCTGTAATGGAGGTATTAAATTATTATAATAATGAATATATCGATATTGATATTGATCCAGCTAAATCACTTAAAGATAATAGTCAACAATATTATAAAAAATATAAGAAATCTAAGCTGGCGATTGAACATATAGAAAGAGAAATGAATATCGCACAAACAGAAAAAGAATATTTTGAACTATTAAAATATCAATTATCTAATACTACATTAAAAGATTTATTAGAGATTAAAGATGAACTAATTTCTAATGGATATATATTAGAAAAAGATAATAGGAAAAAGATTAAGAATAAAAAACCTAATTATCTAAAAATAGAATATGATGATTGTCTAATATATGTAGGTAAAAACAATATACAAAATGATTATATAACTCACGTAATAGGTAAAAAGGATGATCTATGGTTCCATGTAAAAGCTGATCATGGATCACACGTTGTAGTAAGTGGTGAAAACAAATATAATGAAGATGTGATTAGATACGCAGCGAATCTCGCTGCGCAATATTCTGATTCAAAAGATTCATCAAGCGTTCCGGTAGACTATACTGAAATTAAGAATTTAAAGAAAGTGCCTGGTAAAAAAGGTTCTTTTGTCACATATAAAAAGAATAAAACTATTTTTATTGATCCTATTAAATAAAAATAAACTATCTAATCTATATAGGATTAAAATAGTTTATTCCATTAATTTCTTTAAATCTTTTCTTAATAATGATTTTTTAAAGATTGTTTTATAGTCTTTTTTAACTTGTTGATGCATTAACACGAGTTCTTGATGTAACTTCTTATCTTTTGGAAATAATACTTCTTGAAGAAAAATAGCGAGCGGAATAGTGATAAGTTTTTCGATAGTGAATGGAAGATATAGTATCGCAATATATGTTGAAGATACTATCTGTAACCAACCAATCTTGGCTATAGTGCTTAGTCCTAAGCAGATATAAGCCCATCCATTTGTTATTATCCACGCAACACCAAAGCTTAATAAAAATTTGAAGTTTAAGAACGGTTTTAAATAAATCTTTAATCTTTTCATTATATATTTCCAAATACAAATATTATTTTAACATTTTATTCACAATTTATGATGTTTATTTTATAAAAATAACATTGTATAATAGAAATATACAAGATTTTTGGAGGAAATATGGAATTAAAATTTTATCGTTGTAAAAAATGTGGTCAATTCGCTTTATCTTTAAAGAAGACTCCATGTGATATGTTCTGTTGTGGGGAGCCTATGAAAGAATTAAAAGCTGGAGAGACTGAAGGCGCAGCTGAAAAGCACATTCCAGTGATTAGTGTTAACGGAAATATGGTTGAAGTTGTAGTAGGATCAGTTCTTCATCCAATGACTGAACCACACTATATTGAATGGATAATGATTGAAACTAAATTTGGAATGCAGAAAAGAGACTTACTACCTACAGATGAACCAAAAGCTACTTTCGCTTTAGTTCAAGGTGATGAAGTTATAGCAGCTTATGCTTACTGTAATCTTCACGGACTCTGGAAAGCAACTAAATAATATTTTTCTTTATAAAAGAGATAGTCAGTTATAGCTGATTATCTCTTTTACTATTATGTGTATTTAATTATTACTTGAATAGATTCTTTTGTATAAGTTGAATCATCCACAACAACGTGTTATGTTGATACAGGAATTTTGATACTGTGAATGTATCATCTTCTAGATGCATTGTTGATATGAGCCAACTTGATATTCCAGATTCTGATGATATAAAGAATGTGAATACATAGTTTACGCCACCAATAATTAATAAGCCAATAATTAGATACATAGCCATACCTAATACTTTATTAATTGTATTGATAGGAGCGCTTTTTTGAGCGTGTTTATCAAATATATGGATTATTAGAGCGAATACTATTCTAACCAATATATAAATAATCACAAATGATGCGACTATTAAAGAATAATAGATAACTGACCTCGCGATAACTGATGCGAATGACTCGCTCATTTCTGGAACTAGATAATTGATTATCTTTAATAATAAATCTTTTACTATATTAGGAAGATTCAATTTAGAGAATGCTTCATCAAAATGTTCAGCACTATAAGTTGTGGCGAATATTTCTCCTTTACTTGCGAGAGTTGTTTCTAACTTATTTTGCCAGGAAAGGATAAACGATTTATCTTTCATAAAATCAGCGACTGGTTTAGAAAGTAAAGCCGCAACGACGGTAGAGATAATAACTTTTATAAAACCAAAGAATGATTTTATAAAACCTCTAAATAGTCCAATTAATACAAGTATTAATAAACCAACTAAATAAATGATGCTTAAAGTATCAAATGTCATATTACTTAACGAAGAATGCTCTTCCCTCTTTCAATTCTTTTTTTGGATATTTAGTATCATTTGCGTATCCAAGCGCAA
>CALCVH010000153.1 GCA_937907585.1 uncultured Bacillota bacterium
TCAACTTTTTCTTTTATTTCGCCAGGTAGATATCCTAAAGATTCACCAGCTTCAACTATTGGTCTAGACAATATGATTTTATGGTATTGGCCGCTTTTAAGTCTTTTTACCGCATCTAAAACCGCTACATATGTTTTACCAACACCAGCTGGTCCATAAGCTAAAATGATATCATTTTTATCTAAATCTTTAAGATATTCAGCTTGTTGGATAGTTTTAGGATATAGTGATTTACCACTAAAGTTTTTAATAACTTCTTTTCTATTTTTATAAAAATCGACTATATCAGCCTGATCCATTAAATTTATTAAAGATGATATGTAGGTTACATCTCTTTCTCTTAAAGTGATTCTTAAACTAGATAATTCATCTAGGATAGAGAACACTTTTTTGATTGTTTCAGATAATTCAATATCATCAGTTTCTAAGATAATCTTATCTTTGACAATCAAAATGTTTACCCTAAAGTAGGCTTTAAGAGCTTTTAAATTCTTATCAAATTCACCTAATATATTCTTTAATTGTGTTGGATCTGTAGATAATAAGTCGATTTTAATCATATTTTTCCTTCAATTTAATACTATAGCACAAATTATTTTAAATATAAATATTAAAAATAAAAATCACTATAGTTATTAAATAGATTTTAATATAAGACAAAAAGAAAGCTCAACCTTATAGATTGAGCGATTTCTTTTATTAACGACCGAATTTTCTTTTACGGCTTTCTCTTGCTTTTTCTTTTCTAGCTTCAGATGGGCTTAGATAGAATTCTCTTTTTCTGCATTCTTGTAGAATTCCAGCTCTAGATACATCTCTTTTAAATCTTCTTAATGCATCATCTAAAGATTCATTTTCTTTAACTACTATTTTAGACACGTTCTTCACCCCTTTTTCTGTAGCCTCGATTATTATAAATGAAAAAAACTCAAAAGTAAATAAAAAATTAAAGTAATTTTAATTAAATAATGTTAGAATATTTTTGTTAGGTGAAGATATGAAAAACAATCTATTTTATGGTAGTAGCGGAATTGATATCAAGATTATTTTAATCGTTTTTGTTGTGGTTTTAGTTTTGCTCATAGTTTTTCACTTGTTGTTTTCTAAATCTAGATTTAATAGTGCTAAAAAGAAAGATGAGAAAAAGATTGATAGAGTTCTTGAAGAAAATAAAAAGAATGATGAAGACGATGAAAACCAACATTCAAAAAGAATCGAGAAGTTATTCTATCTAATTAAAAATTCTAAAAGATATGATGGAAGTTATTCATCACTTAGTGGATCCGCTAAAAAACAGATTAAAAAATATATGTTTGATTGGATGAAGAACGTTCCAGAATATATAACTATTTCAAGAAAGCTAAACAACGCTAAATACGAAAGATTATTTATTCTTGTATCAGACTCATACGATTCAGATAGATACTTATATAGATGGATGTATAATTCTAAAAAGAATGTCAAACATAACTTTAAAAACTTAGTTAAAATGTTAAATAAATTTAAAGTTTCTTACGCAACAATTGATCTTGTTAGTCGCATATATCCTGAACAAAAAAGATTCAACAACAAAGAATATAATCAATCTAACGAATTTGTAACATATTCAACAACAGAGAACAATTTATTTGTTAAATATCAAATATCAAATAAGAAACGCATATAATGTATAAAGAGCGAGAATTTCGCTCTTTTTATTTAGATTATAGTTAGTAATTCGTCAATATCTTTATATAAAACTTCTAAGTCTTTATACCTTTTAGATATAGATAAAATGTATCCTGTAGAAGTTTTTAATGAATAATAGAAATCATTATTTAAATCTTGAACTATGATAAATTCTTTTTTTGATAAAGCCTTATAGATTTCTTCTTTCATTTTTTTAATATCGCTTTTATTAAGCAAAGGGATAGATATAAATTTCGTCAAATTATCCTTTTCAATTAAAATTCTATAACTATCTAAAACTGTTTCATGATTAAACACATGTTTATTCATCTTTTTATTAATGGATACTTCGGATTTATATGTTTTTATTCCATCTCTTTTAATTTGAGTATCAGATAGTTCTATCGATTTAAATCCTTTAAGTTCATTTATTACATTATCTGAATCTTCTTTATTTTTAAATGGGTAAGAATATCCTATTACTGATTTATCATCGTAAACATATAAATAATATGAATCATCTAAATCTTTATGTACTCTATAATTATCACTATTGATATTAGATAGAATAGATTGATAGATAGATTTTATACCTATTTTTGATGATGCGGTTTTTGATTCAAAGAAATTGTTATTTTTAGAATCAAAGAATCTTATTTTATAATCCTGGATTGATTCTCTAAATATAATTGCTTGATTAGAGAAATCTTGATTTAGTTTTTCATGTTTTTCTTTTGTTATTGCGAAAGATGATACTTTCGTTTGATCTTGTTTTTTAAATATGACTATTATCGCAGTAATAATAACTATTAATCCTAGCGACAACATTATTAATAAGGTATAGTATTGTCTAATAAAATTAAGTATATTTTCCATTTTATACCTCGATTACTTCCGCATTAGAATTTGAATCTTCTATTATTTTTAATGCGATTGGGCTGAAAACGTGAGCTTTAATAGTAAGTTTCTTATTAAATTCTCCACCTCTATATATTATTTTAATAAATTTTGTATCTTCATTAATTATTCCATTATATTTCAATGAATCTAAGTCAACAGTATCTCCATCATTATAGATTTTATTAATAATGTCTAGATATACAACAGTTCTAACTCCTTCTACAGGAGTATTTACTACAATAAAATCTTCTACAAAGTTATTATTTTTATCTATTGTTAAGACTAATTTCTTTTCTTTTTTATACACAGGGAAGTTATTCTTCTTAATAGAAATAGATTCAGTAACTAGTTTTTCTTCTTGTGGAGATGAATAATCACCATACTTTTTATATAATCTAATCTTTTTAGATTTAATTAATTCTTCACTAGATAAATTCATTTCAGTATAATCATTATTCTGTTTAATAAACCCTTCATCTAATAAGAATCTCTTCTTTAAATCTAATATCAATTCTAAACATCTATTAAGAAGTTCATCATTTTTTATTCTGACCATTAAAGGTGTGTCTTTAAATAGTTCGTATTTTATAGCGTTTTCAAATCTTTCTTTTGATAATTCATATTTATTTGTATCTAAAGCTAAATATAATACTAAATATCTGCCTCTAACTTGAATTTTAGCAAGCTTAGTTCTACCTAGATTAAATGATTCATATTTCCAGCTCATTCTAGATTTTACTTTAGTAAATGATAATAATCTATTTTTAATTATTGAATAAAATCTTTTCGCTTGTTCATTAGATTGATATAATTTAGCTTCAAAACTTTTTCTTTCTTTTATAAATACTTTAGATCCATCAACATATGTAAATGATACATTTTGGTTATCATTATCTATTAAGTCTTGAGTAAATAGATTATCATCTTCAATAACTAATTTATCTGAATCTTTAAAATCAAATGAGTATTTATTTATTTCATTCTTAGATTCTTCTAATTTAATTAGTCCTCTTTCAATTAATGGTTCTTCAGGTTCATAATTCAAATAATAGTTTTCTTTTGGAATCGGACCTTTCTTTAGATTAAATTTTTTGATTTCATCTTCTATTAATCTAAACGCATATTTGATAGTTCTATCTGATTTAACATGTATTTTAAAACAAGTATCTTTATATCTTCTTCTATCCATTACATTTTCTTGATGATATATATTAGATGGATAATCATCTATATTTAGATTTAGATATAAAGCTAAATATTTACCTCTAACAGATAATTTAGCGAAATTGATTCTACCTACATTAAACGCATCATAAAACCAACTGATTCTTGATTTCATACCTTTAATAGACATCAGTTTATTTTTTATTACTCCATAAACATGTTTTACCCTATCATCAGATAAAATATATTTAGCCATAAAAGATTTTCTATAAGTTATAGGAACTTCTCTTTTTGCCATATAAAAAGCCTCCTCACTCTATAAAATATTATATATGAGAAGGCTATTAATGTCTATAATAAACTTTAATACGTGTGTTTAAATTATAAATCTCTTGCGATTTTATTCACAAGGCTCATATCACACTTACCTTGATAATTTGTTTTAAAATGTTTCATGATAGAAGGCATTGATTTATCTGCTAAACCATTAATTATTTCTCTAATTTCTGCTTCATCTAACATTTTTGGTAGATATTTAGATAATATTTCTTTTTGTTTTAATAGTTCTTCATATTTTTCTAATCTTGATGCATTTTTAAATGCAATAGCTTCTTCATCAATTTCCTTAATTAGTTTTTGAAGAACTTGTAAAACATCAGCGTCAGTTAATTCTTCACCTTTGCCTCTTTTTTCAGTCAATACTAGTTGTACTTTACTAATGCAGAGTGAAATAGCGTTCTTTCTTAAATGATCTCTATCTTTCATTGCCTGCATATTATCTTTTCTTAAATCGTCTAATAACATTGTTTAATCCTCCATTATTTCTGATAAAATTGCGTCATTTTCTATTTTTAATAATTTAATATTTAATAATTTATTTAAATTAGAGATATCAGATTTAGCTTTAACATAGATATAATTTCCTGTATGACCATAAATATATCCATTTTTATATATCTCAAATATAACATCTAACTTATTGCCTAGATTTTTTATACAATATTCTTGATATCCTTTTTTAGATAATTCCAACACTTTCTTTACTCTTTCTTTTTTAATAGGTTGTGGCACTTGTTCCATTAAAGCAGCCTTAGTACCTTTACGCAATGAATAAGGGAATGTATGAATAGTTTGGAATCCAATTTTATTAAGTGTATCAAGTGATTCATTAAAATCTTCTTCTGTTTCAGTTGGAAAACCACATATAAAATCAGTAGTGATAGATATATTATCAATAGATTCTCTAATTTTCTTTACTTTATTAATAAAATATTCTTTATCATAATGTCTATTCATTAATTTTAATATTCTATCGCTTCCTGATTGAATAGGGATATGAATATGTTTAACTATCTTTTTAGAATTCTTAATAAAATCAATAATTTCATCATTTACTTGTGTTATTTCTATAGATGATATTCTTATTCTTTCTAATCCTTGTATCTTATCAAGTTCAATTAATAATTCTAATAAACTTGAATTGATATCTTTCCCATATGAACCAGTGTCAATTCCTGTTAATACTATTTCCTTATGACCATTTGAAACAAGTTTTTTAGCTTCATTTATACAGCCATGTAGTGGTTTAGATCTAGAATTTCCTCTAGCGTATGGAATAATACAATAACTACAGAAATTGACGCAGCCATCTTGAACCTTTAGAAACGCTCTTGTATGAGCTTCAAATCTATCGACTGTATAATCTTCAAATTCACTATGAAAAACATCTTTTTCAATCAAAATATACTGATTATGAGTATTATAGTATCTAGATAAAGCGTCAAAGATTTTAGATTTACCATTTGTGCCTAAAACGATATTAACCCCATCAATATCTTTTATAGATTCATCAACTTGAGTCAAACATCCACTTACAGCGATTATTCCATCTTTGTTTGAAGCGATATGTCTTCTTACTATCTGTTTTGTTTTTCTTGAACCTTCTTCTGTAACGGCGCAAGAATTTATAATAGTAATATCAGATTTAGAAGATAAATCATTTATACGAGTTAAACCATGAGATTCTAAAAGACGAGCCATCGCCTCGCACTCATAATAATTAACTTTACATCCTAAACTGACTACCTTAAAAGTCATATCATTTAACTTTTTCATACATTATTATTATATCACACACTTAAATCATTTATCATTTTATGATAAGATATAAAAGAGGATTTCTTATGCAACAATATTTTGTGAATAAAATAGGTGATAAATTATATTTAAATGATAATGATTTATATCATCTAACCAATGTTTTAAGATATAAAAATAAAAATATAATCTGTATAATTGATAATAAAGCTTATCTATGTAATTTTACATATCAAAATAAAGAATATAGTATTGAGATTATCAATGAAATAGATAGAAACTCTGAATTAGATGTGGAGATTCATTTATATCAAGCATTAATAAGAAATGAAAACTTTGATTTAGTACTACAAAAAGCGACTGAACTTGGCGCTAAAACAATAACTCCTACTATATTTAATAGAAACGTTGTTAAAATAGATAAAAATAAAGAAGAAAATAAAATAAATAGATTTAATTTGATTGTTAAAAACGCTAGTGAACAATCTCATAGAGATATAGTTCCAACAGTAACTAATCTTGTTAGTGTTAAAGATATTGAATTATGTGAAAATGAAATTGGACTAGTTTGTTATGAAAAGAATGATAATTATAAATCATTATCTTCATTAAAGGAAAAATTAATTAATGCGGATAAAATTAAGATTGTTATTGGACCTGAAGGTGGTATAGAACCAAATGAATATCAATCTTTATTAGATAAAGGCTTTTATTCTATATCACTTGGAAAAAGGATATTAAGAAGCGAAACAGCCGCATTTAATATCCTTTCTAAACTTGAATATATTATTGAAGAAGAATAATTCTTCTTTTTTTATTTTAAACAATTGCATTCTGGTTAATATTTGAGTTTCATAGAATTAATGAATTTTAGAAATATACATTAAAGAAGATTATAATTCAGAAACTCCTGAAGAATTAAATTGATTCAATTCTTCTTTTTGAAATATTATAAAACTCTTTATTTTTCTCTATACCAATGTATTTTCGATTTAATTTTTTTGCGACAAAACAAGTTGTACCGCTTCCGCTAAACGGATCTAGGACAATTTCATTTTCTTTGCTACAAGCTAGAATTATTCTTTCAAGCAATGCTTCAGGTTTTTGAGTTGGATGATATCCAAATTTCTTTTCATTCATTTGCACAGCAGGTATAGTCCACACATCTTGAAGTTCATCATTGTTAATTTTATACATATCTTCATAATTAAATGTATGATTATTCCCTTTGGAAGCCCATATTATTAATTCATAAGAAAACTTAAGTTTGTTCTTATAAATTAATGGAGGTGGATCTGATTTGTGCCAAACAACAATATTAATGATTTTAAAACCGATTTCATCTAAAAAGTTTTTAATATCAAAAATGTTATGTATGGTTCCACTGATCCAAATGCTTCCACCATATTTTAAAACCCTGAAAGACTCTTTTATCCATGTTTTTGTAAACTCAATATGATTATCATATTTAGTCTTATCATCCCAATCGCCTTTATTAACTGAAACAATTTTACCACTATGGATACTTTTTCCACCATTTGATAAGAAATAAGGTGGATCTGCAAAAATTAAATCGATACTATTAGTTTTAAGAGTTTTTAATATTTCTATACAATCAGAGTTGTATAGCAATTGTTTAAATCACCTTCCTTTATTATTTTATTATTTATAATTAAAGTCTATTTAGAATGCCATCCTCTAAATCTTTGATATTATAAATTGAATCCATAACATCAAATGTTTCTTCTAGGTTATTTCTAGCGTCTATCCAGCCGAGTCCATCAGTAATCCAAACAAACTTGAAGTTATTAATGTTCTTTGACTCTAATGCTAACGTTTTATAACTTCTTGCTGTTTCATTTAATTTAGAACCAGATGATGTATAAAAATTAGTTTCTATCGCATATGCAACATTATTCTTTAATATTACATAATCAAATCTTTTAACAGTTTTTCCTGAATTAGATAATGCTGCTAGTGATAATCCTGTAATCTTTTCTAATTCTTTAATCTTAATTTCTTTGAAATATGTCTTTCCTTTAATGAATCCAGCATCTTGAATATATTTTTCTACTAGATTTTCCATTAAATGACCGCCTCGATTCTTTCTACCATTTGAATCAAGACCTACTTCAACACCTAATACATAATCAACTAAATCTTTAACTATTCTATTAGACAATAATTCAAATAATCCTGTTTCTCTCATGAAATAACAATACTGGTCAATCGAATAGTTTTGTTTATTAAAGTTATATTTAAACTTTCCATTATCATCTTGACAATATATTTCATTTTCTCTTTTCGCTAATAAAATAGGAATAGATTTTAAAGTTTCTGGATACTTTTTGATTATTGATTTAAATTCATCTTCTATATTTTTTGAACCAACTAGTGAATTTAATATATTTAATTCAACTTTGAATTCATTTAAATTATTATAAACATTATTGAAATCAACGTAATATTTATAATCAGCTATGCTTTCTATAAATGTTGAAAGCCAATTATTGAAATTTCTGTTTGCCATTTTTATTTTCCTCTAAACCCAGCTGTAGATACTATTTTAAAAATATCTAGTTCATCTTCTAATAATTCATCTATTATTTTTCCGAACATATATGCATCTTTTCTATTAGTTTTTTCTTGAACTGATAATAAGTTCATTAAGACATACAAGAAATCTATAGGATATTCTCCACAATCATTTAGCTTTTCAAATTTATCATAATCAAATAAATTCCACTGTTCTCTAATAAAATCATTTATTGAATCAAAATTATTATTTGTTAATGGCTTACACTCTTTCCAACTAGTTTGAAGCAATAACAAGAAATCATTAGTTAAGCCTCTTTCTTTGGACTGTTTTAATAGAATATCAACAACCCAGTGAATATGTTTTGGAGTTCTTATTTTATTTTCTTTTTCTCTATATTTAATCAAAATATCGAATTGAGAGTAATCTCCTTGGAATACATAAATAGTGAAATCTTTAAATAATATTTCAGCAATCGCTATTTTATATTTATCGTTACTAGAACTTTCGATTCTACTTCTATTTGATATTTTAATCTTTTGAGTACCTTTTTGGATTTTTAATTGATTAATCATTCATTTTCTCCAATCTTCTTAAAGTTAATTCAAGATATTCTTCTTCCTGTTCTATGCCAATATATTTTCTATTTAACATATTCGCAGCGATACCAGTTGTTCCTGAACCGTTAAAAGGATCAAGGATTAAATCTTCTTCATTAGTTGATGCTTTTATGATTCGTTCTAATAATCCTAATGGTTTTTGAGTAGGATGTTTTCCCTCTTTCTTCTCACTTTTAGGTGTTACTGAAGAAATGTAAAATTCAGGTTCTAAATCTTCAAACATCCAAACATCTTTCATTTGTTTACCATTATTTTCTTCTTTCATTAATTCATAATTAAATGTATGAACACCTTTTTTATTTGGAGTTAATTGTTTTCTTGCCCAAATAACAGTTTCTGTAGAATGAGTAAAACACCTACAAGCTAAATTAGGGCTAGGATTAGTCTTTTGCCATATAATATTGTTAATGATGCTGAATCCTTC
>CALCVH010000154.1 GCA_937907585.1 uncultured Bacillota bacterium
TAGTCTCAACATATAATACCTCAATAATAGCGCTAAAAATAGCGCTAATTTTTATAATACATTTAAAGTAGTTACTTCATTTAATAAATTATGAATCTTATTTGTACAAGTATCTAAAGTATCTTTATTTTCTTTTATAGATAAGTCTTTATGATGAACTGTATGTCTTAAGAATCTAATTAAGCCTAATAATTCAGATGCTTTATCAACTTCATTAATTCTATTTACGTCATCTGTTCTTAAATATCTCTTTAAGAAGATAGGCCAAATCTTATTATATACATCTTCTTTCATATCTAAGAATCCTAACGCATCAACTGAACATAATTCACCTTGAACTTTATATGTGAATGATAGATTACCAAGTTCATATATTGGGTTACCATAACATAAAGTATCCATATCAATTGTTAGAGCTTCATCTTTCTGCATCATGATGTTATTTGTGTGGTAATCAAAGTGAAGCATCTTTAATTGATCTATACATTCATCAAATAATTTCTTAACTTTTTGATAGTCTTCACTAGGTAAGTTTTCTTCACAAGCTTTTATCCATTTAGATACATATGTAGTTTTACAACTTGGCATATCAGTCGCTTTAACTGAAGTTGAATGGATATTATGTAACATATCAGCGAATATGTTTACATAATTTTCAAAGTTTTCATCGTTTTTATCTAATAATTTAGAGAATGAAGATGCGTCTAATAGTTCGAATACTGAACCATATTTATCTCCAACTTTAACAATATCGAATGATATTGCGGTTGGAACTCCAAGAACGAATGCTTTTCTAGCGAGATCTCTTTCTTTTTGAATAGATGATAATGAATCTGGATTATTATAAACTTTGATGACAGTATCGCTATTTAGTCTATAAACTGTTCCTTTAGCGCCTTTTCCGACAACTTCACAACCATCAACACTTAAATGACGATAAGCTTTTTTAATATCCATCATTTCAGTGAATCCAGTCATATCGAATATATCATATACTTCAACGTTTGTATTGATTATATGAAGATCATCACAAGTCTTTTTAAGCCTTAATACTACTCTTAATCCAGCACTTGAAATATAATCTAACTTTTCTAAATCTAGTACGATACTATTAAATGTATTAGAACTTAATATTTCCGCAATGTCTTTTTCTATCTCATTAGCGTTACTTGTATCAAGCCTATCAGATATAGACAAGTTTAAACAGTTATCATTTACTCTAAAATTAATATTCTTATGCATCTTTTCCTCCAAAAATATCGTTAATTAAATATTCAAATTCTTTATAAGCGAATGAGTCTTTTAAATCGCTTGTATATTTTAATATGTTTCTATAATACCATTCATGTAACTTTGGATCATTAGTATGGAAATGATTAAACGCATCTAATCCTTCAGCTAGATATGATTTATGTAAAGATCTCATATTAGCTAACTTATCAGATAAGAAAAGGATTTTTACACTTAAATCATTTGTCTCTTTTAATACGTTTATTGCTTCCTCTTTTCTTTTTTTCCAGGATTCAGTTTTAGGAATATCTTTATATTGGTTTTCAGATTCTGCTAAAACTAAATCTTTTACTCTTGAACCAAATCTTTTTTCAAGGTCTTCTGGGCTCAATCCACAGTCTTCAATAGTATCGTGAAGTAGTGCCGCTGTTATAGTATCTTCATCATCGGTAAGACTTTCAGCGATAAACGCAACTTCCATTGGATGAAAGAAATAATGGCTATTTCTAATCTTTCTTCTTTGACCCTCATGACAGTTTATCGCAAATAAAGCTGCTTCTTCAATTTTATCCATTTCAATCCTCTTCTAGTACAACTTTTTTAGACATAGTAAATATATTCATAGAATCTTTATATTCGTAGCTAACATTATCCATCATCTTTTTAACCATGAATATTCCAAGTCCACCAATCTTTCTTTCACTTGCGCTTTCAGTAATATCAGGATCTTGATGTTTAAGTGGATCAAAAGGAATTCCTGAATCTTTTAACATAATAAATAAATTTTGTTCATTATCTAATTTAATCTGAACTTTAACATTTCCTTGTCTACCAGGATATGCATATTTACATACATTAGTAAACATTTCTTCCATAGATACAGTAAATGCATATCTATCTTTCATTCCAAGTTTAATCTTATCGTATTCTGTTTCTAAGAATTCATTAACCGCATCTATTTCATTAGTGTCCGCAACGAATACTTTAGATACAGAACCATCATCTAGTGGATGAAGGTATTCAAGGATAAGCATAGTAATATCATCAAACTGTTCTCTTGTATCTTGGAAATAAATAATTTCTTTATATAATCCATTGATAATTTTATCTAGTGAAGTATCCTTATTATCATTCATATATTTTAATAATCTTTCTTCACTGAATAACTCATTATTAGGATTATTAGCTTCTGTAACACCATCAGTATATAGTAAGATTCTATCTCCAGGTTTAAGATAAGTTTGATTAGATTTATATTTAGTTGAATCTAATCCTGCTAAAACTAAACCTCTTCTTGATTTTAAGAATGTAAACGATCCATCTTCTGATTTAATTACTGGAGGATTATGACCTGCATTAACAAACGTTAGTAAGCCACTATTTAAATCAAGTATTCCAAGGAAAGATGTTACAAATAGACCAAAATCATTTCCTTCTGATAATAATTTATTAACTCTAGTAAACACTTCTGCAGGGTCTAAATTTAATAATGAATAGTCTTTAATTAGTGTTTTTGCGGTAACCATAAATAACGCTGCAGGTACACCTTTACCAGATACATCACCGATTACTATTGCGAGATGTGAATCATCAGTCATAAAGAAATCATAGAAGTCACCACCTACTTCTTTCGCAGGTTTCATAAACGCATAGATATCAAATTCACTATGTTCTGGGAACGCAGGGAATATTCTTGGAAGCATATTAGCTTGAATATTTTGCGCAAGGCTTAATTCACTTTCGATTCTAGATGTATTTAATTTAGTTTGTGTATCTTCATCAGCTAATTGTTTGCCTTTTATTGCGGTATTCACAGAAACAATTACAATTGTAATAATTCCTATCTCAATTGGTAAAACGATATATAAGGATGCATTTCTAACTATTTCGCCTTTTGTATGATCATCTAATGCTCCTTCTAAATGAAGCATATCTGGTTCATAGTTTCCAAGGAGTGCACCAGTCACAACCATAAATGGCACAATAATAAGAACTAACGAAAGAATATATACAGAAAATTTAACATTGAAATATCTCTCACTTAATAACAAAGGAATTA
>CALCVH010000155.1 GCA_937907585.1 uncultured Bacillota bacterium
AATAAAAAAATATAAAAAGTAAAAAAATGTTAAGGAAATAATTAATAATTATCTAAAAATTGAATGATATAATACATAATTTGCTTATTAATATAGATAAAAATGTATAAATAGTTAAAAAATGTTAAAATTATGGTTATTTGTTATCATTGAATAATAGTAATTATTTTTTTAAAATAATAGTAGAAAACTCTTTTATTGGGGATATAAAAATGAAGAATGAAATTTTATGTTTAAAAAACAATGAAATTTTATATAAAGACATCATTAAACTGTCTTTTGATTTTGAAATTACAAAATTTAATGATGAAATACTTGATGATGAAAACTTTAATTATCCAGATGAATTCTTTATGGTCAATTTAGGAGAATTAGAAAAGTTTACATCTGATTATGTATATCAATCAAAGATTGTATTATTTAAAGATGGAAATAGTTTTAATTTTGGTGGATATTCACCTGATTGGAATAGAAAGTGCCAGATATTAAAAGATACAAAAGGAAATACTAAATTTGATCCATCTAAAAAATATCATGTTGAGTTAACTTTTTCAAAATATAGATGTTATATAGATATTAACTATGGAGAAATTGTATCAACATACGGAAACGCTAGACTAAAAGTAAGCGATGTTAAATTCTTTGTAAGAAAAGGATTTGAAGTTAAGATATCTAATACGTATTTCTTTGATATGGATGATATAGATAGAACAGTTGAACCAGTATTAAAAGATATGATAGATAGAAAGATAATAGATAATTACCTATATTATCATGTGGATGATTATGGTGTATCTTTTGATAGAATGAATATCATTCAAAACATCAAATGTACTACAAGAAACTCAGGACAGTATACTACTAATATTATGTTAGATATGTATACTAATTCAAAAAAAGTAGGTATTGAATATGTAGTAATGGATACTGAACTTGAGAGTTATCCATATAAATTTGGCTTGTTTATAAATAGAAAAAAGATAGAGACAAAAGAAAATAAAGCATATAGATTAGAAACACATTACGATGAATTTATTGTTCCTGATGGTTATAAAGAAAATAATAGATTGACTATTGTTTTTCCTAATAATAATGCGATAGCAGTTAAAAGAATAGTGGTTGATGAAGGAACTATCTACTATCCTGTAAAAAAAGATATGACTATCATGTTTTTAGGTGATTCTATTACTGAATGTAGTGAATGTATAGATGCGGGAACTGATTTTACAGTTCAAATAGCTTTAGCATTTAATGCAAAAATAATCGACCACGCTATATCTGGAAGAACATTTAATGACTATAACGTATTAGGTGAATATAATATCCATCCTGACTATATTATTAACGCAAACGGAACAAACTCTTTCGCTATGGGAACTATAGAAAGAAATAAGGCGTTTGAAATATTAGATAGAGACTTTAAACAGGTAATGAAAGATATAGAACTTCATTTCCCTAAATCAAAAATAATTGGTTTATTACCGATATGGCGTTCAGATGAAATAGGTCCTAAATTTACACTAAGAGAAATATCTATGAAATTAAAGGAACTATATTCGAGATATAAAAATGTAGATGTTATAGATTGTTATGACTTTATCCCTCATGGGGTTGAATACTATTCATCTAGTGAATTATTGCTTCACCCATCGTCTAAAGGACATTTGATATATGGTAAGAGACTAGTAGAAGAACTTAAACCAATAATAGGAAATATTGATAAGACAAATGATGAATCGATGGCTGATTTAATCATTTCTTTAGCATAGTAAAAAATCGTTAATCCCTTAGCGCAAAATGGTTATTTATTATAATAAATATGATTGTTATAATCTAATTACAATAAACTTTTTGAAAAAAATATAAGGAGAAAAACATGAAAAAGAAAAAAGTATTTACTTTGTCTTTAGCATTAGTAGTTGTATTATTTGCGTTTATGTTTTTATTCGCAAGCACTACTAAAACAAGTGTAAAAGCAGAAGCTGTTAAGTATTCTGGCGATTCTACACTTTGGGCTGATTCTACAGGTGCTACATTCGATGCTGAAAATAAAGTAATGAGCGCAACAGGCGCTTCATTCAACTGGAAAACAGCTAAACTTAGTGATGACTTAAATGTAGATTTCACTACTACAGAATCATTAACACTTAATCCATCAGGTGATTGGAAATGGGAATATCTAACAATTAATACAACTGGTGAAACAGGATTAGATTATGCAAAT
>CALCVH010000156.1 GCA_937907585.1 uncultured Bacillota bacterium
AGGTTGTTCGAGTCTTTCTTGAATATTAATAGAATTAAATCCATATCTTTTAATTTCAGAAATTACATTGCTGATCTGGTCGTGTGATGCAGCAGTAATTAATCCATCTGTATAATAATAATTATCCAATATACCTTTAATTGGAATAGGTTTATTATTTAATTTGATACAAGGAATATTCTTATCTTCACCAACACTTATATTAGATATAATAAATATTCCATTTATTTTATCGCTAGTAGTTATAACTTCATATTGATAGAAGAAAGGATTATCTAGATCATATAAGATAAAATCATCAGGAATAATCTTAAAATTATTTGTAGTAAATGTATATTCGCTAGACATCCCATTAGGCGAAATCATTTTAAATACACCATTTGGATTATCTGTATCTATACTTATATATAAAGCTAATTCATCAAGATTTGATTTAATCTTTATAGATTTAATATAATTTTTATTCGCACTATTTAAATATACATTTCCTACAACACCATTAAAATCATCATGAGTAGGCACAATACTAATATCTAAACTGTTAGTTCCTTTAACAAGTTCATTTTGTATTTCACATTTAATGTTAAATTCATCAACTCCTGAATATAATAATTTTCCATTAAAATGGATATTGAATTCACCGATGATTCTAACTATATTTAAAAATACTAATTCCCCATTAAATACTATTTCTTTATTATCTTTTCCGACAGTTGGATACATGAAATCTAAATGATAGTGATATATACTATTTCTTTTTACAGGTTCATGAACATTTGATAGAAGTGATTCAATAGGAAAAGGAACTAGTACATTCTTAGAATAAATAGATGGAATTAGATTAGATTTGTTTTCTTCAAATTTATATCTACCATTAAGTGATATATATGGTTTTCGTTGAAAAATAGGTGAAGGATATTCTATATAACAATGATTAAAAACAAGCTTATCGCCCTCTTTAGTTAATTCTTCAACTATTTTTTCTTTCTTTTTAAAAAACATATCGAATATCATACTTAAATTATAGTTTAAATATAAAAAATAATCATTAAAAATATTGAATATTTTAAATATTTCTATCATTTCACTTTTCTTGTATTATGTTAACTAAAAGAGTATAATTTAAGTATGATTAAGCATCTATATATTCATATTCCATTCTGTAAAAGAATATGTCCATATTGTGATTTTAATAAAAGAGTTTCATCAACTGAGATAATGGAAAAATATAGAGATACTTTAATTAGAGAAATTAAAGATTCTAAAAATGATTTATCTAATATTGAAACTATCTATATAGGAGGGGGAACACCTTCATTTTATCCATATATAGAGGATATTTTAAAAACAATAAAAGAATATATAGATATTAATAATATTAAAGAATACAGCATCGAATCTACTCCTGAAACTATTTTAGATATAATAAACTTATTACCTATATATGGCATAAATAGAGTATCTATTGGAGTTGAATCATTAAATCAAAAGACTATAGAATACCTAAATAGAAAGAATACAAGCTTTAATGAATTAAAAAATATAGTAGGTAAACTTAAAAACGTAGGTATTAATAATATAAATCTAGATTTTATATATTCTCTACCATTTGAAACAATAGATTCAATAAAGAATGAAATAGATGATGTATTAAAACTGGGTGTAACTCATTTATCTTTTTATGATTTAATAATAGAGGATAAAACAAAATTATCATATGATTTATCAAATAAGTTAATTAGCCTTCCTAATGAAGAAGAAAATATAATGATGAGAGATTATATTATAGATACTCTAGAATCGAATGGATTTAAAAGATATGAGATATCAAATTATGCTATAAAATCATATGAATCTATTCATAATCTATCTTATTGGGAGTTAGAAGATTATATTGGGATTGGCCTTGGGAGTCACTCATTAGTTAATGATAAAAGATATTATAATACTTTGAATATTTATGAGTATCTGAATTATAAATCTATTAAAGATATTAGAACATATTATGAATATGATAAAAGAAAAGAATATTTTTTAATGGGTTTAAGAATGATTAAAGGAGTATCACTATCTAAATATAAAGATTTATATGATACTGATCCAATAAGTGAATATAATTTAGATAAACATATTTTAAGTGGATTATTAGAAATAGATGGTGATTATATTAGATTAACAAAAAAAGGTCTAGATTTAGGCAATATTGTTTTTGAGGAGTTCGTATGAAAAGAGCTTTAAAAGAATATGTATATTATTTAAGAGTAAATAAGAATTTATCTAAAAACACTATTGAAGCGTATGAAAGAGATATTATGGATTATCTTGATTTCATAGAAGTTCAATATAAGATATCTAAAGTAAGAGACTATAATGGTAAATATTTACATAATTATTTATCTAAACTAGTTAGAAAAGGCGCATCTAAATCAACAGAAAGAAGGAAATTATCTGCGATTAATTCATTCATTAATTATTTAATAAATGAAGAAAGAATATCATCTGATAAAGTAGAAAAGGTCGCATCTCCTAAAATGGAAAAGAAACTCCCGACTGTCTTAACAGTTGATGAAGTAAATAATTTGATTGAAGCGTCTAAAGGACCAAAACCAAATGATTATAGAAATTACTGTATGTTAGAACTTCTTTATGGTTCAGGCTTAAGAATTTCAGAATTAACTAGTCTAAATATTGGAGATATTCACTTAAATCAAGGATTGATTAATATATTTGGTAAAGGTTCTAAAGAAAGAATAGTCCCTATAAATAAAGAAGAAGGTCAAGCTTTAAAAGAATATATATTAAATTATAGATTGTTGTTTGATCCAAAAGATTATGATGCGGTATTTTTAAATAAGAATGGTGAAAGAATATCGAGGATTGCGGTATTTAAAATAATAAAAGAGCTCGCTATAAAAGCGAACATCAATAAAGAAATATCACCACATACATTAAGGCATTCATTTGCGACACATTTACTTGAAGGTGGCGCTGATATAATGGCGGTTAAAGAATTATTAGGTCATGAAGATATTTCTACAACAGAACATTATACTCATGTATCTAAAAAGACAATATTTGATAAATATGATGAGATTGTAAATGGAGGAAAAAATGAAATATAAAAGAATATTTTTAGTTGTGATGGATTCAGTAGGTATTGGAACTTGTCCAGATTCATATAAATTTAATGATGATGGCGCTGATACAATTGGACATATCGCTGAATCAAGAAACGGTATAAAATTACCTAATATGGAAAAGCTAGGATATGGCAAAATTCGTCCAATTCTAGGTGTAAATAGCGAAATTGATACAATTGGCTATTATGGGAAGATGCAGGAATTATCTAATGGTAAAGATACTATGACTGGGCACTGGGAAATGATGGGTATCAATACACTAAATCCATTTATTACATTTACTGATACTGGTTTTCCTAAAGAATTAATAGATGAACTCGAAAAGAAAACAGGTAGAAAAGTAATTGGAAATAAGAGCGCAAGCGGAACAGAAATAATTAAAGAATTAGGTGAGGCTCAAAGAAATACAGGCGCATTAATCGTATATACAAGCGCAGATTCAGTATTACAGATTGCGGCTGATGAAAATGTTATTCCACTTGAAGAATTATATAATGACTGCAGAATCGCAAGAGAAATCACATTAAAAAATGAATGGAGAGTTGGCCGTATTATCGCAAGACCATATATCTATTTAGGCAATAACGAATATAAAAGAACTACTAATAGACATGATTACGCACTTGACCCAACAGAATATCAAACTTTAAATTCTTTACATGATTCAAACTATAAAGTTATATCGGTTGGAAAGATTAAGGATATATTCAATGGTTCAGGAATAGATGAAGGAAACCATATTGATTCAAATCATGATGGAATGTTAAAAACTATAAATATTGTAAAAAATAATGATTTTACTGGTCTATGTTTTGTGAATTTAGTTGATTTTGATGCATTATATGGCCATAGAAGAGATGTGAATGGATATTATGATTCAATGGTTGAATTCGATAAAGATTTAGGCGATTTAATGGATTCACTAAATGAAGATGATCTATTAATGGTTACCGCAGACCATGGGAATGATCCTACCTGGAGTGGCACTGATCATACAAGAGAATATGTTCCAGTTCTCGTATATTCTAAATCATTAAAAGAATCTCATTCACTTGGAATTAGAGATACATTCGCTGATTTAGGCGCAACTATTGCGGATAACTTTAGTGTAAAGAAACAACCTATTGGTAAATCATTTTTAAATGAATTAAAATAAAAAATAGCTCATTAATGGCTCCCCATTAATGAGTTTATTATTATTTATTTATGAAATAGTCTTTTAAACAATCCTTTTTCTTCATATTCTTCGCTTTTAATATCTAGTACTCTATAT
>CALCVH010000157.1 GCA_937907585.1 uncultured Bacillota bacterium
TATGAACCTCAAAGGGCAATCCTCATAATAGCGTTACAGAAGATTAGTTAGTCAAACTTTCTATTGAAAGCTGTCAGTTTCCTTAACTGCAAAATAAGTATAGCATATACCTCTTATTTTGACTATTATTTTTATTGTTGTATATCAACAAGCAATTTTAAAAACAATGGTTTTATAATGTTACTCAAAAATTGCACAATCGTGAAATCTAATAAAAATAAACTATTATAACTGAAATAATTATTAGTGTAAAACCATATTCATCATTTGCTTTGTCCCAATTATGATATCATTTTTGGGACAAATGTTGGATATTATTATATAGATTCATAATATCTTAATTTTTCATTAAAGTAACTTAACTATTTTTTTACATTCAGAAAGACTTAAAAGACCTGTATCAAAAAAACAGAGACTACATCATAACGACTATGAAGATAAACTTTGTCTATTTTTTATCCAATCGAACATTAAATTCATCCAATGAATAAATTTTACTTCATCCTGTTTTCTCTTTATTCACAAACTAATTATTAATCACATCTATACACAAAATATACAAATGGGGAGTTCAAATCCCACGTGTCGGAAATTGGCGGATAAAACAAAAATATATAATCCCTTATTACAGTTATAAGAACTATTATTAGTGTATGCCTTCTTGGTTCAAGTGTTCGAACATAGAAATGTTTTTTAATGCCATTAGACATCAAAAAAGAGCGATATAATAGTATACCACTCTTAGAAATTCTGACTGCGGAGCAGGGGAGGTTCGAACTCCCGCACCGGTTTCCCGGTCTACACGCTTAGCAAGCGCGCCTCTTCAACCACTTGAGTACTACTCCAAACGCAAAACTATTTTATACTATAATTTGCGTTAAATCAAGTAATATTTTAATTGTTAGGATTTATGAAAGATAATGCTAAACGTCTTCTATCTAGGTCAACACTAACAACGTAAACTTTGACAATATCTCCAACCTTACATACTTCAGATGGATGGTTAATACGTTTAGTTGACATCTTAGAGATGTGAACTAAACCAGATTCTTTTATTCCACAATCTATAAATGCGCCAAAGTCAGTGATGTTTCTTACAGTGCCTTCTAGTTCCATATTAGGTTTTAAATCTTCTAAGTGAAGGATATCACTCTTTAAAATCGGTTGAGGAAGTTCATCACGAGGGTCTCTAGTTGGTGCGATAAAGGCTTTTAATATATCTTCTAAAGTAATTGGATTGATATCTAATTCTTTAGCTAAATCATCTTTATTTAAAGAATTAATCTTATTTACTAATGGTTCAGTTCCTAAATCATTAGATGTAAATCCTAAATACTTTAATACATCTTCAGCTATTTTATATGATTCTGGGTGAATAGATGTCTTATCTAAAGGGTTATTTGATTCAGGAATTCTTAAGAATCCAATACACTGTTCAAATGCTTTATCACCAATCTTAGGTACTTTCTTAATTTCTTTACGGTTATGGAATGCACCATTTTCTTCTCTATATGAAACTATAGATTGTGCAGTACCTTTATTTAATCCAGATACATATTGTAGTAATGATTTAGACGCTGTATTAACATTGACACCTATTGAGTTAACTGCTTTTTCTACAACGAAATCTAGAGTATCTTTAAGTTTGGATTGTGATACATCATGTTGATATTGACCAACCCCAATAGATTGTGGGTCAATCTTCACAAGCTCAGCTAGTGGATCTTGAATTCTTCTACCTATTGATACAGCGCTTCTTTCTTCAACATGGTAATCAGGGAATTCTTCTCTTGCTAGATCTGATGCAGAATATACTGAAGCGCCAGCTTCAGATACTATAATATACTTACAAGGTAGCTTCGCTTCTTTAATTGTATCAGCGATAAACTTTTCAGTTTCTCTTGATGCGGTACCATTACCGATTGCGATAATATCAATCTTATATTTATTACAGAAATTAGTAACTTTTCTTTTAGCTTCATTAATTCTTGATTCAGGTACTACTTCATCAGGGAATTTTTGGTTTTGGTATATAACGTCTTTATCTAAAACCTTACCCGTCTTATCAAGTACCGCTATTTTACATCCTGTTCTAAATGATGGGTCAACACCTAATACATTCATTCCTTTAAGTGGAGCGCTTAACAATAGATGCTCAAGGTTTTGACCAAATAATTCAATAGCGTTATCCTCAGCTTTCTCTTTTAACATGCTGCGGATTTCTCTTTCTATTGATGGGAATATTAATCTTTCATATGAATCATCAATAGCGTCTTTTACAATCTTGCCACATTCAGTATCAGGATATTTATTTATCTTTTTATATAGATACTCTAACTGTTTTTCTTTTTCTGGTTCAATTGTAACTGTCACAACCTTTTCATCTTCAGCTCTATCTAAAGCTAAAATACGGAATGATTTTTGTCTATAGATCTGTTCTCTATATTCATAATAATCTCTATATGTTTCTCTTTCATCCACCGCATTTTTCTTTTTAGTTGATGAAATAAAACCCCATTTTAAAGTGTTTTCTCTAATATAGGTTCTATAATCTTTATTATCAGAAATATTTTCCGCAATGATGTATTTAGCGCCTTGAATCGCATCTTCAACTGTTGGAACTGCTTCATTAATAAACTGTTTTGCTTCATCATAAATTATTCCATCAACAGGGAATGTCATAATTAATTTAGCTAAAGGTTCTAAACCATTCTTAATAGCTTCAGTTGCTTTAGTCTTTTTCTTTTCTTTAAATGGTCTATAGATATCTTCTAAAGTAATTAATTTATCAGCGTTTAATATTTCAGCTTTTAATTCCTCAGTCAACATTCCTTTTTCATCGATTAGACGAATGATATCTTCTTTTCTTTTATTTAATGCTAGACCATATTCATATTCTTTAGATATTTCTCTTATTTGTTCTTCATCTAAAGAACCAGTAACTTCTTTTCTATATCTCGCAATGAAAGGAATTGTTCCACCTTCTTCAAGTAAATCTAATACAGATTTAACCTGACTATCTTTAATTCCTAGTTCAGTTGCGACCTTAGTTATTAATTCATCGTTTAAATATTCTGCCATATAATCTCCTATTTAGAATAAAAAAGCCCGTGTGGGCTTTTTATTTATTACTATTTTAATCCGAAAGCACTCTTGTTCTTCAACAAATTCTTTAATCCAGAAACGATTGATTCTGATTCAGTATAAATTTGTGTAGAAGTGTTTGTTACTTTATTATCTAATACAACTACTAAGTTACCAACTTGATAAGTAGTGTATTTGATTGCTTCGCCAAATGTTTTAGCGTTAGCGGTGATTGTTGTATCGCTTGATGAAGATTCAACATTATCATAATTAACTAAATATAATTTAGTGCTTACTTTACCGCTTTCTAAAGCGCTCATATATTTTAATACTTGAGAATCACTTTCAGTAGCTGAATGTTCATCATAGATGTAGATTAAATAATCTCCATCAGTCATTGTTAATGTTTTAGAGTAATCAGTGATTTGATATTCAGCATAAGCCGCAAGAGTTTTATCCTCTTTCTTCACATGATTATATATAACGATTGCGCCAATACCTAATGCTATAACCGCAACAATAATCGCAATCAACCAAATTAGATTTTTTGTATCAGAATTTTTTCTTTCAAATCCACGTGCATATTTTGCCATAATAAATTACCTCGTTTTTATATTTTATAAGAAATATACCATTTTTTCAAGTGTTATATTTATGTGCTAGATATATAGACTTATTTTTTAATTTCTAAATATAAATTATGAATCTCTCTAAATCTGTGATTGAGCGCAGATTTAGTGATTGTTTTACCTAAAAATGAATATGATAAATCCTCTAATTCTTTTAAGCTTTCTTCTTTATATTCAAGTCTTAATCTTGCCGCATCTTCTAATGTAGGTTTAAGCCTATCTTTATAATATTTTCTAACTACTTCAATTTCCTCTATCTGTCTTCTAGCGGTCTCTTGAGTCTTTTTAGCGTTCGCTATTTCACAGTTCATTACTCTATTTATTGAATTGGCTAAATCCTTTTCAATTCTATTATCTTCAAAATAGAATAATCCATCTGTTGAACCAATTAACCTTAAAAAGTCAGCGATAGAGTTAGCGCTTTTTAAATAGACGATATATCCTCTTCTATTCTCGCTAATTTTAGAATTTAATCCAAAGGAATTAATCAGATCTCTTAAGTTATAAGCTACTAGAGATGAGAATGTCTGTATTTCCATATGGTATGTATTAGATTTAGGATCATTGATAGAGCCAGTTGAAAGAAATGCGCCTCTAATATAAGCTATTCTTTCTTCATTTGTTTCTAGTTCTTTTTTTAAACTATATTGACTATCTTCCTTCGCTCTTAACACGTTTAAATCACTTAACACGTGAAAAGCGTTCTGTTCAAGTCTTGTATAGAAAATATCTTCCTTTTTTAGCTTGGTTTCTTTAGTTTTTAAAAGAATTGGTTCAACTGGATAATGCTTCTTAATTAAATCAAATACTTTAATAGCCGCATTCTCATTTTTGCTTTTGAAGTCGATATATAAACCATTAGTAGAGAAATTTAATGATGCGTTAACCTGTAACATTCCCATTAGTAATATTTTCTCTAGATGATCATCTAAACTAATAGCTGATAGTTCATCTTTTAAGGACATCGCAAATGTAGACATATTTCCTCCTAAACTTCAACTATTTCTTCTTTTTCTTCAGTGTTTTTAAGTTGTTCTTGTTCAGCTAAATATTTCTTCATTGTATCAAGATAGAAATCTTGTTTTCTAATTACGTAGATATAAACTAGTACGAACGTTCCAAGTAAAATCATTATGATTGATGATACCTGAGCGAGCTTAAGTCCAGTTCCACCAAGATATAAAGAATCCGTTCTAACTATTTCAATAAAGAATCTAACTAGGCCATACCATATTAGATAATATCCGATAAAGAATCCGTTCTTAACCCATTTCTGTCTTCTTAAAACAAAGTACAATCCTAATCCTAATAAATTTAATAATGATTCATATAGGAATGTTGGATGATAGAAATTAGATCCTACAATAGTTCCATATTTTTGAACTCCATCAATCAAGCCATAATAGTATTGTTCGTTTCCTTCGATATACATATATTTAGCGATAAATTTAGGTATATGGAATGTATGAATCATTTTATCATACTGTTCCGCAACAGTTAGATTAGGTATTAATTTATCTCCTTCTAAAGTCCATCCACCAATAACTGTTCCATGAGCTTCTTGGTTAAAGAAGTTGCCCCATCTACCAAATATTTGACCGATAAATAATCCTGGCGCTACTTTATCACATAACACAAGTGGTTTCCATTTCTTCCAGAAACAACAAACTGTAGCGAGTGTGAACGCAACGATTATTCCACCATGGATTGCGAGGCCTGATATACCTTCATATGTTCCGTAATATGAATTATATCCTACAACATCTAATACAACATAGAAGAATGTTGTGAAGACTGAACCAAACCCGCTAAAGCCTCTAACCTCACGTGAATATGTCCAGTAGTTAGAAAATGTCGATACACCATCACCTACCATATACCAGATTCTTGCGCCTAATATCGCAAGTGGAACTATGATAGTTAAACATACTATCGCATCATCGTGATGAATTCCAAATTTTTCTGCTTCTTTAATACAAACTAAATACGCAACGATAATACCAATTAATATACATATTGCGTATTTCGCAATACCAAATACGAAATCAGGACTATAGAACCAATTTATAAATCCATTAGCTCTATTAATATCCCACGCATTACTTAAGAATGTAAACATACGCCTCCTAATAACTATTAGTTCCTTCAAGTATTTCTTTTAAGAACTTACCGGTATCAGAATTAGGATCATTAGATACTTCTATTGGAGTTCCTTTCGCAATGATGTATCCACCCTTATCTCCACCGGTTGGGCCTAAATCTATAATATAATCCGCTGTCTTAATCATATCAAGATTATGTTCAATAATGACGATTGTGGCACCTTTTTCTCTTATCTTGTCGAAACAATCTAAAAGTTTTTTAACATCATCTTGATGCAAGCCAGTAGATGGCTCATCTAATACATATAATGCATTTTCTGATATTTGTCTATTAAGTTCATCAGCGAGTTTGATACGCTGAGCTTCTCCTCCTGAAAGGGTAGTTGAGTTTTGACCAAGTTTAATATAACCTAATCCAACATCTCTAATAGTTTCAAGCTGTCTATAAATCTTTGGTTGATTCTTAAAGAATTCTAAAGCTTCATCAACTGTTAAATCTAAAACATCAGAGATTGTTTTACCTTTAAACTTAATTTCTAAAGTATCTTGGTTATATTTTTTTCCATGACATACTGGACATTCTACATATACATCAGGTAAAAAGTTCATCTCTATTCTAGTGATTCCATCTCCACCACAAGCTTCACATCTTCCACCCGCAACGTTGAATGAGAATCTAGATTTATCATATCCTCTCGCTTTAGCGTCTTTTGTCTCAGCGAATAAGCTTCTTATCGCATCAAATACACCAATATATGTCGCAGGATTTGATCTAGGAGTTTTTCCTATTGGTGATTGATCAACAATGACTAGTTTTTCAATTGTTGATGGATCTAAACTCTTAAATTCTCCTGGCACAACTTTTCTTTTTGTGACTAGTTTCGCCATTCCTTTAGCGAGACAATCGTTAATTAAAGAACTCTTACCACTTCCAGATACACCAGTTACATAGGTAATTAAACCGATTGGGATATCTATATTTACATTTTTAAGGTTATGACAAGTAGCGCCTCTTAATTTAATATATCCTCTATTTGCTTTATGAGGGTTGAGGTTCGCATCTATCTTCAAATCGCCTCTTAAATATTTAGCGGTTAAAGTATCAGATGATTTAATCATATCATCAACTGTTCCACTATAAACTAGCTCTCCACCATTTACACCAGCTCTTGGTCCAAAATCTAATATGTAATCAGCGCTTCTAATAGTTTCTATATCGTGTTCAACTACAAGCAAAGTATTTCCTAAATCACGCATCTCTTTTAAAGCTTCAATCAGCTTCTTATTATCTTTTTGATGTAAACCAATAGAAGGTTCATCTAGAACGTAGATGATACCAGTTAATTTAGAACCTATTTGTGTCGCAAGCCTAATTCTTTGTGCTTCTCCACCTGATAATGTTTGGCTAGATCTATTGAGTGTTAGATATCCTAATCCAACATTATTTAAGAATTCTAATCTGTTTCTGATCTCTTTAATTATCATTCCCGCAATCTTAGAATCTCTTTCATCTAGCTTAAGCTTTTCATTAACATCGATAAAATCCTTAATTGATAGTGATGATAAATCATCGATATTATATCCACCAATATATACAGATAAAGCGGCTTTATTAAGTCTTTTCCCTTTGCATACTGGACAGATGTCATCAATCATATACATTTCTAACCATTCTCTTATAAATCTAGAATCAGTTTCAATGTATCTTCTTTCTAGGTTTCCGATAACACCTTCAAAAGTGCTTGATGCAATCTTATAAACTGATGCGGTAGATTTAGATTTATATTCATAACTGAATGGTTCATCTGATCCATAATATATTAAATTCTTTTCTTCATCAGTATAATCCATAAATCTCTTATTTGGATCTATATTATGAGCTTTTAAGAATGAAAGTAATGTAACCATCTGCATGGTATTTTCTTTACTCCACTTCTTTAGTGCGCCATCATTAATAGAGATCGTTTGGTCTGGAATAAGTAAATCAGGATTAATTCTTCTTTTAAATCCTAATCCGTCACATTCTGGACAAGCTCCTACTGGAGAGTTGAATGAGAATAGTTTAGGATCTAGATCAGGCATAACGAATCCACACTCTGGACATGAATGTTTAGATGAGAACTGAATATCTTCTTTTTCAGTTCTAACAATCACTAATCCATCTGAAATCTTTAGTGCGAGTTCAAACGAATCAACTATTCTATTTCTATCTTCTTTATCGATAATTAATCTATCTATCACAAGAAGAATAGTGTGTTTTATAGTCTTTTTTAATTTGATGTCATCATCAAGACTCATCATATTAGAATCGACTATAATTCTAGAATAGCCTTCTCTTCTGAGCCTATCAAAAGTATTTTCAAATGTACCTTTTTCATTCCTAGCGATAGGAGATAAAATGATTACTTTCTCTCCTTCATACTTTAAAACTCTTTCAATCATTTCATCGATTGAAAGTGGTTGAATAGGAATATGGTGGTTTGGACAGTATGGTTTACCGATTCTAGCGAATGATAATCTCATATAATCCGCAATCTCTGTAACTGTACCGACTGTAGAACGAGGGTTTCTTGATCCACTCTTTTGATCTATCGATATCGCAGGTGATAAACCTATTACATTATCTACATCAGGTTTACCCATATCGCCAATAAATTGTCTAGCGTATGAAGATAATGATTCTAAATACCTGCGTTGTCCTTCTTTATAAACTGTATCAAATGCGAAAGAGGTCTTTCCACTACCGGAAACACCTGTTAATACAACTAATTTATCTTTAGGGAATGTAGCGTCTACATTCTTTAAATTATTTTCTCTTGCTCCTTTAACGCTTATATAATCCATTATTCCGCCTTTATCATCTCATTGAATTCTTCTTCAGTTATGAGCTTGATTCCAAGTTCTTGAGCTTTAGTTAGTTTAGAACCAGCGTTTTCACCATATAAAACATAGTCTGTTTTCTTAGAAACACTTGATGAAGTCTTACCACCTAAATCTTCAATTATCTTCGATGCTTCATCACGTGAATAATTAAGAAGCGTTCCTGTTAAGACAACAGTCTTACCAGAAAATATAGAAGACTCATCTTTCTTAGAACTTGTATAGACCATGTTTAGTCCCTTATTTTTAAGAATTTCAATCTGTTCGAGATTCTTTTCATTTTTAAAATATTCTACTACATTTTTTGCGATTACTTCACCAATATCAGGTATTAATGAAATATCTTCTTCTTTCGCATTAATCAGTTCATCCATAGAAGGATATTTTTCACATAATATCCTCGCAACTTTCTTTCCTACATTCTTAATACCTAATCCAAATATTAGTTTATCAAGATTGTTTGTTTTAGAGTTTTCTATAGAATAGATTAAACCCATAACTTTCTTCTCTTTAAATCCTTCCTTAGTCAAAAGGATTTGAGCGTAGTTAGATAAACTGAATATATCAGATATCTTAGTCACAAAACCTTCTTGATATAAGAATTCAGCAATCTTATCACCTAAACCAGTAATATCATACGCATCACGACTAGCGAAATGGATGATTTGATTTACTATTCTAGATGGGCATTCATCATTCGTACAATAATAATCAGCTTCACCTAATCTTCTAATTAATCTTGAGTTACATATAGGACAGTTATCAATCATCTTAAATGGAATGATATCATCTGTTCTATCATTCATTTCAACCCTCACAACTTCAGGGATGATTTCAGCGGCTTTTCTAACGTAAACACTATCGCCAATTCTAATATCTTTTTCAATAATATAATCTTCATTGTTTAAAGTCGCTCTTGAAACAGTTGAGCCACTAATTAGTACTGGTGTAAGGTTCGCAACAGGTGTTATAACACCAGTTCTACCAACCTGAAAATCGATAGATAATACCTTTGTTTTAACTTCAAGCGGAGCGAACTTATATGCGACAGCCCACTTAGGGTATTTAACTGTTTCACCAATTAAATCATATTTATCAAATTCTTCATATTTTAATACAACACCATCTATTGGATAATCAAAATCCATTCTTTTATCATCGATACTAGAAATATAATCTAGTAATTCCATACTGTTTTTAATAGACGCTGATTCTTTATTTACTTGAAATCCTAGATAGCGAAGATATTCTAGCGCTTGAGTTTGTGTTTTAAGACCATATTTTTCTGGTTCTTCAATATAATAAATAAATGTATCTAATCCTCTTTTTCTTACAATTTCAGGATCTAATTGTCTGATTGTTCCAGCGGCGCAATTTCTTTCGTTTTTAAATAGTTCTTCGCCATTCTTTTCTCTTTGTTCATTAATCTTTAAGAATCTCTTTTTAGATAGATATATTTCACCTCTAACTTCAATATCTAAATCCTCTTTTAATTTAAGAGGTACTGATGATATGGTTCTAACGTTATTGGTGATATCTTCTCCAATTAGTCCATCTCCACGAGTAGACGCTTGAACTAAGATACCTTTTTCATATATTAAAGATAAAGCTAGACCATCTATCTTTAGTTCTGCAGAATATAGTTCTTTACCAGTTATTTTTTTAATGCCTTCCAGGTAACTAATAACCTCATCATAAGAAAAGATATCCGATAAGGATTTCATTTCTTTTTTATGAGTTACTTTTTGAAATTTATCGAGAACTTCTCCACCTACTCTATTTGTAGGTGAATCAACTGTTTTGAGTTCTGGGTATAATCCTTCTAGTTCTATGAGTTCACTCATATACATATCATATTCATAGTCAGATATAGTTGGATTATCTAAAGTATAGTACTCATAGTTAGCTTTATTTATAATTGTTTTTAATTCTTCGATTCTTAATTTTGGATTGTTGTTATTCATGAATATCTCCATTAAATCTTTTTAAGGAATGGGTGATTGATTATTACTTTCTTTGGAGCCGCAAACTTATCAAATTTAATGATATAGAATCCTTCAAATTGACCGTTGACCACTCCATCTCCAAACATATCGTGATTTACTCTTGTGCCAACTTCAAAATCTCCAACCTCAAAGTTCTTTTCTCTTCTTTCCTTCATAGATGGATATGTCTTTATTTGAACATCTTCAGTTTTGTTTATACCTAATTCTTTTAAGAATATAGATGGAGATTCTGCCTGCATACCACCATATTTATATCTAGTTTTAGCGTGTGAAATATAAAGATGTTCCATCGCTCTAGTTATACAAACATAAAATAGTCTTCTTTCTTCTTCTAAATCATCTTTATCAAGACCATGGGTTCCAGGAATAATATCATTTTCAAGACCGCATGCGAACACATTCTTATATTCTAGTCCTTTAGCGCTATGCATAGTAATTAATGATACGTGGTTAGAATCATTAGTTTCTACATCGAGTTCAGTAAGAAGTGTAACATTCTGTAAGAAATCTGATAATGTATCTTCTAAAGAACCAATTGTTTCAACTTCAGCGATAGCGTTCAACAATTCTTGAATGTTTTCTTCTCTTGTCGCTCTTTCATCTTCATCGACTATTTCTTCAATAAACTTTTTATATCCACTTCTTTCATATACTGCATTAAAGAATTCCTTTAATTCCATATTTCCAAAATTATCTCTAAGTGAGAAGATGGTAGCCATGAATTCTTCTAATACAGTCTTGATAGATAAATAGATAGGCGCAGCCTTAATAGATAATAATAAATCTTTATTGTTTAAATCTAGTTCCGCTTCTATCTTTTTTAAAGTGGTTTCGCCTATTCCTCTACGAGGAGTATTTATTATTCTTTTAAATGAATAGAAATCATTTGGATCTAGAACTAAACGAAGATAGCTAATCATATCCTTAACTTCTTTTCTCTTATAGAAAGAAAGACCACTATAAACATGGTAAGGGATATGATTCGCAATCAAATCATTTTCAAAGTTTCTAGATAGGTAGTTATTTCTATAAAGGATTGCGAAATCCTTATAATCGTATTTACCGCTAGATACACCCTGTTTAATAGTTGTGACAATGAACCTAGATTCAGCTTTATCACTATCAAAATCTTTTAGTTCTACACCATTAGTCCTAGGTTTATCACTCCATAGATTCTTTTCAATTCTACTAGTATTATTCTTAATTAAATTGTTGGCTATTTCTAGTATTTCAGGAGCGCTTCTATAGTTTTGATCAAGCACATATTCTTTATATCCTTTAAAGTCCTTCATGAACTTCTTGATATTTTTTATATTTGCGCCACGGAAAGAGTAGATTGATTGGTCTTCATCCCCAACAATAAACACGTTATGGTATCTAGACCCTAACATGCTTATAAGTTCATATTGAATATTTGATGTGTCTTGGAACTCATCAACTAAAATGTATCTATATCTATCTTGATATCTATCTAATATTTCTGGATGTTTAGAGAATAGTTCTATAGTAACACATAATAAATCATCAAAATCTAAAAGATTATTTTTGATTAAAGATGCATTATATACTTCCATAGCTTCCCTAATCTTTTCACCCATGTAATCGCCAAAAGCTTCAGGTGTTTTAACTTTAGATTTAACTAAAGAAATACATGAAGCCATATCTTTAGGTTTCACGAGTTTAATATCATAATTTAGTGATACCATCGCTTCTTTAACTAAAGCTTCAGACTCATCATCATCAATAATCTGGAAAGATTTCTTTCTTTCTTTTAAAGCTTCAATTTCATTACGCAAAATAAATGCGCAGAAAGAATGGAATGTTTTACATGTGACTTTTTTAGCGCTCTCCCCACAAGCAACAACTAGTCTATCATTCATTTCTTTCGCAGCTTTATTTGTGAAAGTGATTGCGAGAATTGTGTATGGATCAATATTACAATCGCTAATCATATAAGCGATTCTAGAAGTTAATACTCTAGTTTTTCCACTGCCAGCTCCCGCAACAATTAAAGACGGACCTTCAGTATCCGTACACGCATCCAATTGTTTGTTGTTTAAAATTTTTAAATATTCTCTAGATTTCATACATTCTTATTTTACCATATTTAGTCATTTTCTTAAAAAGAAAAAGACTACATTTTATCATGCAGTCTAATACGTTTATTTAAATGATTGTTTTAATGAAACAGTTCTATTGATAATGATGTTGTCTTGAGTTGAATCATAATCGTTAGAATAGTAGCCATTTCTCATTAGTTGGCTCTTTAATTCAGGAGTTCCATCGTACGCATTTTCAACAAATCCAACTACTTCAGTCATTGAGTTTTTATTGAATCTTTCACTTAGTGGAGCGTCTTCACTAACTGATGGATCAATTAAAGAATCAAATAATCTAAATGTCGCTTTTTTACATGTTGATGCGTCAACATATTGGATTGTTCCTTGAGGCTTACGTTCATTGAATCCTGAACCAGATAGTGTATTCTTATCATATGTCGCAAGAACTTCTATTACTTCGCCATTTTCATCTTTAATAACTTCATTAGCTTTAATGAAATATGAACCCATAAGTCTTACTTCAGCACCTAATGATAATCTCTTATATTTGTTATTTGGTTTTACTTCTATGAAATCTTCTTTTTCAATATATAAGTGTCTAGAGAATGTAATCTTTCTTGAACCTAATTCTTCATTTTCTAAGTTGTTTACGAAGTCAAGTTCTTCAACTTCACCTTCAGGATAATTTGTGATAGTGACTTTAAGTGGATTTAAAACTGCCATACGTCTTACAGTTTTTAGTTTTAAATCATCCATTAAATAGTGATCAAGTGAACTGAATGGAATTTCAGAATTGATTCTTGATAAACCGGTAGATAGAATGAATTCTTTAATTGATTCAGGTGTGAATCCTTTACGTTTTAGTCCAACCAATGTAGGCATTCTTGGATCATCATAATCAGTAACCAATTTTAAATCTACCAATTCTTTTAGATATCTCTTAGATAGGATAGTGCCTTCAATATTAAGTCTACCAAATTCAATCTGTCTAGGAATTGATTCAGGGTGTGTATTATCAATTACCCAGTCATAAAGTGGTCTATGTTCAACGTATTCTAAAGAACATAAAGAGTGCGTAACATGTTCAATCGCATCTTGAAGTGGATGAGCGTAGTCATATAGTGGATAGATATTCCATTTGTCACCAGTATGAGCGTGAGGTTTTTTAATTATTCTATAGATCGCTGGGTCACGCATATTCATATTTGATGATGACATATCAATCTTAACTCTTAAAGTTTTTGAACCTTCTTCATAAAGTCCATTTTTCATTTCTTCAAATAACTTTAAGTTTTCGCTAACGCTTCTATTTCTATATGGAGATTCCTTACCTGGTGTATCTAAAGTTCCTCTATATTCTTTTATTTCATCTTTTGTTAAATCATCTACATATGCAATACCTTGTTTGATTAATTCAACCGCATATTCATAATCTTTATCAAAATAATCAGAACCAAAAGTGATTTTAGATGGAGTATATCCTAACCATTTAATATCGTTAATTATCGCATCTATAAATCTCTTTTCTTCTTTCGCAGGATTTGTATCATCAAAACGAAGAATTGTTTCACCATTAAAACATTTCGCAAGTTCAAAATTAGTCACTATCGCTCTTGCGTGACCAATATGTAAGAATGCGTTAGGTTCAGGAGGAAAACGAGTGATTATTTTATCATGCTTACCACTTTTTAAATCCTCTTCCATTATTGTCTTTATAAAATTAGAAATTTCCATAATTAGCTCCTTAAGCTCAGTATATTTTCTATATAATTATACACGATAGTATCGGTTTTGAAAAAATCTTTTAATAAATAAAAGAATTTTTCTTTTGATAATTGGTTCATATTTGAGAAGGATTCAATGATAGAACCAGTTGAACTATTATCATATTCTAGTGACTCATTTTCTATATATTCTTTAAACTCACTAGATAACATTGCTTCTTTAATTTTATCTTTATTTTCATTATTCTTTAAAATAAAATCAAATCCATTTTGTGTTTTATTATATGATTCATAATCAAAATCAATACTCATAACGCTAGATAAATCAAGTTCATGAGTGATATAGTCACTATTAAATCCAATAGATGATAATGTTCTAATAAATGTTTCCATCTCAGCTTGTGATTTTAGTGTTAGATATCCCATCGGTAGTTCATTATCATCTCTACCAATTTCAATTCTTTTAAGTATGTATTTACCATCATCATATTCATAAATATAATCAACCTTAGAATACATATCAAAGAATCTAAAATATAAAACTATATGTGCGTCATCACCTATTATACTGAATTTTGATGAAATCATCGATACGTAATCACTCATAAAACTATATTCATATGATATTAAATTATAGAAATAAAGAGATTCTATATCGCTATTTTTAACACTATAAATATCATCAGATAATAAAAACTTCATTTTTTCTATATAGTTTTTATTTTCTAAAGATGCGCCACTTAGATATTGAATTCTTCTCGCTTCAAGGTCATTAGTCATAGTGTTATAATCGATTATCGCTTTAGAATAATCTAAAGTGATGACTAGATTATTATCACATTCAATAGATATCATATTATTTGGGAATAAGAATGATATATATGAAGCTGAAACATCCATTAAAAAATAATTATCATCAAAGGCTCTACTACCAATGTAACCTAGTTCTACCGCTCTTGATAAATCTATTTTCCTAATTGTATAAGATAATGAATCACCATGATATGATCCAAATGGTAATAATTTAATTAAATCATTAAATATTCCACCGATTGAATTTCTTCTATTTTCTGATAAAACATTTCTAATTATTGATCTAGGCACAATAATTTGACCAACTAATAACTTTCTAAGTTCTAATCTTAGTTCATCATCTGTTTCACTAAAAGAAAAATGTATTTTAAGTCTAGTATCATATGAAAAGAATCTATCATATCTTAGATGAAATGAAAATATAATCTCACCATCTTTAAAATCAACATTTAATCCTTTAACTTTCCAAACATCATTATCATATAAATATTCATCTGAATTATTGTTATCTCTAATTATTGATACAAATAGTTTATTAAAATAGTCGGAATTTAATTCTATATTTGCGACATTGATACCTGATTTAGAATCTATTGAATCTGATACTATTTTATCAAACGCAACAGATGCGTCATCATATGTTGCGTACTGACAATAATCATTATCAGTTGAAAAATCATAAGTTAATAAAAATCCAAAAAAAAGCATTAAAACAATACCTAAGGTTATATAGGATACTATTTTCAACGCTTTTAATTTTTTAATCACTAAAGATCTAACCTCGATTTAGGAGAAAGTGTAATATCATCTATTTCTCCATTTTTTATTTTATAATATGCGCTTATACCTATCATAGCGGCGTTATCACCACAATATTTCATTTGTGGGAATGTCACTATAACATTATTTAAGCTATTATTAAACTTAGAACGTATTATTGAATTTGCGGCTGAACCACCTACAACTAACACTTCTTTAACATTATATTCTTTTATAGCTTTTTTAGCTTTTTCTACTAAACAATCAGATATAGCTTCTTCAAAACTTCTTGCGATATCTTCTTTTTTGTATTCTTCATTCTTTTCTTTTAATTCATTAAAAAGATTTAATGTAGCGCTTTTTAATCCAGAAAAAGAGAAAGAATAATCATTTGAATGAATCATTGGTCTAGGAAGATTATATATATCTTTTCCGTCTTTACCAATTTTATCAAGTAAAGGTCCACCAGGATATGGGATATCTAATATTCTTGCGACCTTATCAAACGCTTCACCAACCGCGTCATCTAAGGTAGAACCAATTCTTTTAAATGAATAATCTTTATCCATTATAACGAATTCAGTATGTCCACCTGATATCACTACCGCTAGAAGTGGAAATACTACATCATGTTCTATCATTGATGCGTAGATATGACCAGATAAATGGTTTACTCCTACTAAAGGTTTATCATAATTTAACGCAACTGTTTTAGCGGCGTTAATTCCAGTTAATAGTGAACCAATTAAACCAGGGCCTTCAGTTACCGCTACATAATCGATATCATCCATAGTTAAATTCGCATTTTTAAGCGCACTTAAATATGCATAAGTGATTCCTTTTACGTGTTCACGGCTTGAGATTTCTGGCACAACTCCACCATAATCTTTAAATATATCTATCTGTGATAATACTTCATTTGATAAAACATGTTTCCCATCTTTCGTTACCGCAACACTTGTTTCATCACATGAAGATTCAAAACTTAATATATACATAATTTAACCTATGTTAGCTTTCATTAGTATCGCATCAATATTATCTTTATAATAATTCTTTCTTATTCCTATCTCTATAAAACCACAACTCTTATATAGATTTATTGCGATATAATTATTTGATTTTACTTCTAAATACAATTCATTAACATTAATTTTTTTTAATTTTTTAAATAAGATATTTAATATTACTTTAGAATATCCAAATCCTCTATATTCTTTATTAATATAGAAATTTAGTATTTCCGCTTGATTTGTATCAATTAATTGAATATTGATTGAACCTACTATTTCATTATCATCAATTAATAGATACGTATATGCGTTATTAAATGATACAAATTCAGAATCAAAATATTCTAGTTCATATTTTTTAGCTTTATCATATAGCGGATTATCGCTATTTAATTTGATAAATCTCATTGTAATCCTTTCTTGATTCTTTCAGCTTCAACTAGTTGAAGATAGTTAGGGCTTAAAGAATTTGGATCATCAACTAAAATAACTTCTTTACTTGATAATAGTTTTAGTATTTGAGGTTTACCTTCTTTAACTATTAATTCTTTATTTAAACCATTAAAGAACTCGTCTATCTTTTCTAAAGAATCTTCTTTTAATCTTGTAAGAATTCCATCTTGATATATAAAATGAGCTGTATAACAGTTTCCTCTTCTACAATCAATAAATGGATATGATTCAGTATCAACTGATGTAGATAATAAAGCTAAAGATGAAAACTTATATAGCTTTATATTGTTCATTACCGCAATCATCTTTCCTATTACAGTTGCGATTCTTACACCAGTATATGAGCCAGGACCAATTCCTACATATACTTCTTCTATATCTTTTAATTTAATAGAGTTATTTTTAAGTGTTTCTTCTAACTCTGGTAAAACTCTTTCTGAATGGTTATTCTTTCCTAAACTATATGATTCATAAAGAATATCATTATCTTTAAGTAAAGCCATATAAGAATAATCCATCGCAGTATCCATAACTAATCTATACATAAATCTCCCTCGATTCTTATTCTTCTATAGCCCTTCTCTATAACATCAATATATAGTTTAATTGCGTTATAAAAAATATCATCATCCAAGAAATTGAACCATTCAACTATTTTTATTGCGTTATCATCAAATAAATAATCATCAAGAACAGGATCATATCCTAAATTCTCAAGTCTATATGCGTCAATATGATAAAGTTTAGTTCCTTTATCATTTTCATATACCTTAACAATATTAAAAGTAGGAGAGATAATCTCCTCTTTTATTTCTAAAGCTTTACCAATGTATTTTGTAAGGGTTGTTTTACCAGCGCCTAAATCGCCTTTCAATCCTATTAATTCATTGCCTCTTAAAGCTTTACCAATTTTATATCCAAACTGTTCTAATTCTTCTAAACTTTTTAATATATATTCCATTTTATTTATCTCTACAGGATAAATTATACCACAAAATGGACAAATAGATTATTTTAGAAAGTGGGCACTATAAATGTAATCTGAGTTTTATAGTTGTTATGCTATAGTTGTCATTTGTTATCATTTTCTATACCACAAAAATGATTATTTCCAATTTAAGGTTGTATGGTCCCAATTTTTGGAAAAATATTGTTCACTTGTTATTGCATTGACAATAGGTTCTAAAAAGCTTCTTATTAATTCAACAGCATTCTCTAGTGATACTTTTATCATCGCTTTTTTCTTTATAATAAAAGAATTCCATCGTTTTATCATAGTGTCATCAATAAAATTGTTATCAAACAAAACAATTGAATTTAAACCAGTGTTTCTTTGATTAAATGTTTCTTTTATAGCTTCGATTAATTGATTAGACTCAAAATCAAAAGAATTGGCTATTACATAAGTATCATAAAAATCTTTTAACCTTGAATTATAGTATCCTAAAGATACAATTGCTTCAAATTTTTCTGCTATACATGAATATAAGGAATATACATAAATATTTGGATTATCATCGTTCAAAATGGTTGGATATTCCACTTTAATTTTTTGAGGATAAATAATATCGCCAAAACCAATATCTATTGAAATATTAACTTTTGTCTTATCTAAATATGACAATAATGATACATTTAGTCCATGATATTTTTTATTTTCTGTAATAGTTTCTATTTTCAACGAATCAAAATCGTATTTGATTGGATCGTTTGTTTTAATCTGTAATATTTGTATCAACACATCATGTATTGCTAATGTGTCATTTGATATCTTTTCAGCTAAGAAATCTACATCCGCAGTTGTTCTTGAATAATTGCCATTAAACATTGCATAAAGTAAAACACCACCTTTTAAAATAAACTTGTCAGAAAATTCTGAAATAGAAAATCTATATAATGTTCGTTCTAAACAATACATAGTCAGCAATTCTTGCATTGTTTTTCCGGTTGCTTTAGCAATATAGCTTAATTTATTCTTAATAGAATCTGCACTTATCATATCAAAACCTCTAAATATGTCCTTAATATCTTAATACACCCTAATTTATTTGCGAGTTTATAGAGTTTCACAAGATCTCTATCACTTCTTTTTAAATAGTTATTTAATACTTCTTTAGTTTCTTCTATTCCAACTCTATTTCGATAATATATAATGTCTATTACTGTCTTTTCAATACTATAAATTTTAATGTTATCAAATGTAGTAATTTCATTTTCATATCTTTCATTACTGAAGTACCAAACATTAATAGATGGTAATGTAGGAACATTTGATATTTTCATTTTTCTATTTATTCCAATATCAACTGAGTCAGGGATATAATTTGTAAGATTATAGAATCTTGCGGCTGAAAGCATGCACACTACTCCATGGTGTGCATAAGCACATACAGTCTCAAAATCATTATAATAACCTTCATAATGATTATTCTCATATAACGACTTTCCGACTTTATTGAATATACCAGCATTTACTAAATTTTTAATTTTATAATAACTAAATCCCATCATTATTAGTTCTGATATATTATAATAACGCTTACTAAACGCAACATCATTCATATCTCTAACACCTTAACCTTTAGTTATATTGTGTCACAAATATCATAATATTTCAATGTATTTCTGCAATTTTTCAAAATTGCCGAATTTCATTAAAATATATAAATTGGTTAATAATTCATCGAATAATCAAGATATAGTTGTTCCGCTAGTTTTGAATAGAACCTGCCTGCTTGATTGTTGTATTCTAAATAGACGCTTCTATAATCTGTTACTTTTGGATCAGTCACAATAACTAAAGCTGATTCTTTATCTATTGTTGGGATTCCTTCATAATAGTGATTTCTATACAATAAAAATATTTTATCTACATACTTAAATAGGATACTAGCGTAATTTAAATCTCCTGATCTAGGGATTTTATCTTTTCTTCTATCCGCTCTTCTTGATACACATGAGATTAGTATAATTGGGATATTATATTCAATACTATAAGATTTTAATGCGCATACAATTTCATCAGGTGTTAATCTTTCATTATTTATATCTATTAAACTATTTAAATCATCGATAAAAAGAATATCTATCTCTTTATCAAATCTATCTAAATGATGTTTAATAGATATAATATCATCATAGTTATAGATTTGTAGATCTAATGTATTAACTTCATTTAATCCTTTCTTTAATATATCATTTTCTATATCAGTTCTTTTTATTTTATATCTGAATCCTGATAGTATTGAAGCCATTCTCTTTTTTACATCAATGACACTATCTGTTGTGGAGATATAATGAGCTCTATATTTAAGGATAGACATATTAATAAGCATGTTTAATGCTAGATTGGTTTTACCGAGAGCTGGTCTTGATGCGATGGTATATAGTTTTCCTTTTTGGAAACCCTTGTTGATGATGTCTATTTCTTTGTAACCTGTTGTGATCATTTTTATCCTCCATTTTTCTAGTTTTATTCTATCAAAAGTGTTGTCCAAAAATATGGACATGATATAATAAATTAGAGGTGGATTATGGAAGGATACAAAAAGGCTTCAATCATTTACGTTTTAAAAGTATTAGAGGAATATAGTGATGAAAATCATCTATTAACTCAACAGGAAATCATAGATAAAATCTATGAGAACTATGAACTGCTTCTAGAAAGAAAATCAGTCGCTAATTCAATTTCTATATTACAGGATATGGGTTATGACATAAATAAAGGTGAAAGAGGAGGATTTTATTTATTAGATAGAATCTTTAACGCTAGTGAAGCTCAATATTTAATTGATGCGCTTTTTTCATCTAAATCAATAAGTGGAAAACAAGCTAAAAAATTATCTGATTCAATATCTTCTACTTTAAGTAAATATCAAAGAAAACAATATAACTATATCTATAAAGCCAATGATATAAACAGAAATATAAATTCTGATTTCTTTTTAAATATTGAATTATTAAGCGATGCGATAAAGAATAAGAAAAAGATATCTTTTAAATATATTCAATATGATATAAACGCTAATGAAGTATACCCATATGGCGATTTTAAGCATATAGTTAGTCCATATTACCTAATTAATAATTTTGGAAAATATTATCTTCTTTCATATTATGAGAAGTGGCATAACACCATAAATTATAGAGTTGACTATATGAGAGATATAGAAATTTTAGATGATAATAGGGTAGATGAAAAAACTATTGATCTATTTAAAAATAACTTCAATATTGATGAATATATCAATAGTCATATATATCTATTTGGTGGAAAGGTTGTATACGCTAAAATTGAAATAGATAAGGAATCGAGTATTTCTTATGTTATAGATTGGCTAGGTAGAAACATTAAGATATATAAAGAAAATGATAAAATATACGCTAAATTTAAATGCGATGATAATGCTTTATTCTATTGGGCACTTCAATATAGCGATAAGATTAAAGTGATTGAACCAAAAGAATTAAGAGATAGGATAATTTTATCACTTAAGAAAACACTTAATTTATATGAAAATATTGAAGATAGTAGTGATTTTGAAGTACCTCTTGATATAAACGAACTTGTTAAGAGATTTATGTATTCAATAAGAGATATGAATGATGTTGAAGATTATTCTAGAATAGATTTTATTAATAGATTAAATAGTTTTATGAAAGAAAACGTTAGTGAATCATATACTATAACTTCCGATGATTATTCAGTAACGATTAAACATAACAATAATGAAGATTTAAAATATATTCTTAATTTTAATTATTTATATAGCGATAAAGATGATAATAAGATATTTAATCTACTAAGAAATATTAAGAGAATGGAAGACAT
>CALCVH010000158.1 GCA_937907585.1 uncultured Bacillota bacterium
TTTAATCTTATACTTTTTTATTATTTTAAATAGTCCCTTAAATATATGGCCATTAGAAATATCTAACATTCCACAAGCAACATTGTATTTTAAAATACCCGCAGATGAATAAGATAATGATCTTAAAGAATTATAAGGCATTAGTTTATAAATAAAATATCCTGCTTTCTTTTCTCTTTCTTTATCAAAACCTTGAGGCATTTTATCAGTTTTTTTCATCTTTTTTAGCCCTACGCTAGATACAGCTTTTTTAATAATTTTTCCAAAGAATGTATTAAATTCACAAATTGGTGTTTCCATAGTATAAGGTTTTTTATTATATTCATATACTGGTATCTTTTTATTTAGTATTTTTTCATAATCTTCATTTGATAAAACACACGTTTTTAAATATTTTTTATATATTTCATCATATAAATATGGTTTTAATACTTCACCAGTAATATTTAGTTTTCCAGTTAATACTAAATCATTAGATGATTTTCCAATACTAAATATATATTCTCCATTTTCTAATACAAATTCATTATTAGAATATATTTTTAAATATTCAATTGGAATATTTATAGATACATTTTTAGTTTCATTTATATCTAATTCAACCTTTTTATATCCTTTTAGTTCTATATTTGGTCTTACTACTAATGAATCTGATTTTGAAACATATGCTTGCGTTATTTCTTTAGCTTTATATCGTCCAACATTCTTAATATCAAATGATATATTAATAATTTCGTTATTCTTATCTATTCTTAAATTAGAATATTCAAAATTAGAATATGATAAACCATATCCGAAAGGAAATAAAACTTTCTTTTTGATAGTACTAAAATATCTATATCCTACAAATATAGATTCTTTATATAGTTCTATTGGACTAGATGTATAGTTTTTTGATTCAGGAATATCTTCATATTTTATTGGCCAGGTTTGAGTTAATTTACCTGATGGTGATGATTTACCAAATAGTAAGTTTAAAGTAGCGTCTCCAATTGCTTCTCCTGGTAACATCATATCAAGTACAGCGTCAAGTGAATCAATAAAACTTAAATCAACAGGTGAACCACTAAATAATACTAGTATAATTTTCTTATTTAATTCTTTTAATCTTTTAATTAAATGAACTTGGTTATATGGAATCTCCATTGTTTCTCTATCGAAACCTTCAGATTCATAATAATCATTTAATCCACCAAAGAATAATATTTCATCATAATTATTAGATAGTTTTATCGCTTCTTCTTCTAATTTTTCATCTACAATATCACTAAATTCATTATAACCATAAGCGAAATCATATTTAATATTATTCTCTTTAAACGCATTTATATGATCTTTAAAAATCATAGGATTTAACATAGATGATCCGCTTCCTTGATATCTTGCGTTTTTAAATAATCCACCTACTACAAGGTATTTTTTATTAATATCAAGAGGAAGAATATCATCTTTATTTTTAAGTAATACAGCACCTTCAATTGCGATATCTAAAGCTAAGTTATAATGTTTTTTAAAATCTATATCTATTTTAGTTTTTGATCCAACTGATTCTTTTAATTTAAATAATCTATTTATTGATTCATCTACAGTCTTAATATCAGTAGTTTTATCTTTGACACTATCATATATTCTTTTTATAGAATATTCCTGCATTCCAGGCATTTCTAAATCAAGACCATTTTTTAAAGCGGTAACTCTATCTTTTATTCCGCCCCAATCAGTCATGGTTAGCCCATTAAATTTCCATTTATCTCTTAATATATCTTTAAGTAACCATCTATTTTCGCTACAAAAATCACCATTAAGTTTGTTGTATGCGGTCATTATAGCTTTAGGATTAGATTCATTAATAATTATTTCAAATGGTTTTAAATATATTTCATTTAAAGCTCTATTATCAACTATAGAATCACCAATATATCTATATCTTTCATTATTGTTCGCAGCGAAATGTTTTATGCATGCGCCAATATTTTTATTATCAAGTCCTCTAACAAAAAATGACCCAATTTTGCCAGATAATAATGGGTCTTCAGAAAAATATTCAAAATTTCTACCACATAATGGATTTCTTAATATATTAACCGCAGGGCCTAATAATAGATCGATATTATAATAAATACATTCATCGCCTATAGCATTACCCATATTATAAGCTAAATCATCATTCCAAGTTGATGATAAAGCAATGCTTACAGGGAAGCATGTTGAAGGGAGTGATTTTCCTACATTATCTAATGAATTACCATCATCTAATTCTTTTCTGATCCCATATGGGCCATCAGACATAATGATAGGTTTTATTCCTTTAGATTCGATAGGAAGTGTAGACATATTCTTATATCCAACAAGTAAAGAAGCTTTTTCTTTTAATGTTAGTTTATCCATATATTTTCTCCAATATATTTGAATATGAAATGTAAATATATTTATTTAATAAAATGAGTCCATTCTCTTGGTTCTTCTTCTAATAATTCAGGATAATCATCCTTCGCATTTTCAATAGCGCACATTAAAAATACCATTCTTTTCGCAACTATTCTAGCGTTTCTTAATCCTTCTTTATCTTCTATAATTTCACCTTTTAATCTACCGAATCCATTATTCCAAAAATCACCTGATGCGATAGGCATACCACTAATAGTGAAATATTTATTTAAACAATCAAAAGATGCGGTTGTTCCAGCTCTTCTTGCGATAGCGAATGATGCGCCAACCTTATATTTTTTACTAAAGTTTGTACTATAAAACAATCTATCTAAAAAAGATATTACTGTTCCATTTGGAGAACCATAATAAACTGGGCTAACAACTACTACTCCAGATGCTTCTTCAAATTTTGGCGCAACTTCATTTACCGAATCGTTAAAGACACATTTATCATTTTTTTCGCAATATCCACAAGCTTGACATCCTCTAATATCTTTATTACCGATTCTTATTTCTTCATATTCAACATTATATTCATCAAATACTTTCATCATTTCTTTAATTAGAATAGATGAATTGCCTCCTACTCTAGGAGAACCATTTATAAATAATACTTTCATAATTAATTTCCTTTATTTATCGTATACACTAGATATTTCAACTAATAGATCTCTAATCTTTAAATGTTGTGGACAGATATTTTCACATTTACCACATTTGATACAATCTTTTGCTTTTGATTGTTCTTGACTATATCTATATTCAGTAGACCAAGCTCTCCATACTTTTTTAGAATTATAAATATCAAATAGTTCAGGAATATTTATATGTTTAGGACAGCCATCGATACAATATTTACATTTTGTACATGCGATCATATTTTCATCTATAATTAATTCTCTAACCTTTGATAAACATTCTAATTCTTTATCATTTAATTTAACAAAGTTTTCCATTGTATTAGTATTATCGATCATTTGTTTCATATCGCTCATGCCAGATAATACCATATATACATTATTCTGGCTCGCAGCGAATCTAACTGCGTATCCAGCATTAGAATATTCATTATTTAATTTATTTATTTCATTTTGAGCTTTTTCTGTTAGATTTACTAATACTCCACCTTTAACAGGTTCCATAACTACTATTGGTAAATTATGTTTTTTAGCGACTTCGATTAATCTTCTAGATTGAACATTTGGATTTTCATAATCTAAATAGTTAATTTGAAGTTGTACAAATTCCATTTCAGGCATTTCATTAATTAATTCATCTAAGAATTCTGGTGAATCATGGAATGAGAAACCAATATGTTTAACTAATCCATTTTTCTTAAGTTTCTTCATAAATTCATATGAATTAGTTTCTTTATATTTCTTATAAGAATTTTTACCGACCGCATGCATCAAATAGAAATCAAAATAATCAACCTTACATGCTTCAAGCTGAGATTTAAATAAAGGCATTAATGATTCGTTATCTTTAATATATACACTAGTAAGTTTATTCGCTAATAAAAACTTACTTCTATCGTATTTACTAGATAAACAATCACCGATTGCTAATTCACTTAATCCACCAATATATCCATGAGCTGTATCAAAATAATTAAAACCACTATCTAAAAAATGCTTAATCATTTTTTCAAATTCAGCATAGTCTACCTTATCTTTATTCATAGGTAATCTCATACAACCGAATCCAAAATTCTTATTAATTTCACTAAATGGATGCATATGGTCCTCCAAAATTGTTTTATATTTTTCTATATTTTATCATTTGATTTATTTATAAATCAATACAAAAAAATAAAAGCCTCACTAGGAGACTTTTATTTTATAGGTATTAATTAACTACTTCTTGAATGCTTTAACAGCTTCTTCAGAGCCCCAAACTACCCATTTGCCAACTAATGTGCAGTTAGTTTTGCCTTCTGCATCTTTAGTTTCATTATAAGCAGCTTTAGCTTGTTTAGCAGTCTTATAAAGAGTAGCAGTATACATTCCTGATAAAGCTTGAGATAAAGAATCCTTAGTACCAGAAACAACAGCTACAGCTCCGTCTTCTTGAACTTCACTATAAGTTGTAGCAGCAGCTGTGAAGCCAGCTTTTTTCATTTTTTCAACTGCTTTTTCAGAGTTACTTGGAGCACAAGCAACTAACATAGCAACTGCGAAAGTTAATACAAATGCACTTAAAATTTTTGCTAATTTCATTTCTTTTCTCCTTTATAATTTTTTTCCGTGATTATTTTATCATATAATTTTTATTTTTTTATTAATAAATTTTATTATTTTTTTATTCTTTTTTTATTTGATACAAAAATCGCTATTTTGTTTCTTATTTTATTCATAATTTAGAGATAATTTGATACCTTAAATGAATTATTTTTTAGAATCAAAGATAATCTATCATTAGATAAAATATCTATATTTTTATCAGTTTTCACAACTATATTTTTATTTTGTCTTTTAATCTTTAATTCTAATAAATAGAATTCCATAAACTCTTCTATATTAATAATTCTTTCTATTTCTAATCCTTCTTTAGGATTAATAGATAAACTATTAATTGAAATATTATTAATTTCAACTGTATTCATATTTTTAGGAATATGTTTGCCTAGATTAAATATCTTATTATTTATTTGGATTAATCCTTTTATTCCATTTAATACTTTACATTCTAAGATATTATTAGATAGATTAAACATTGTGCTTAATTTTTGTTTATCATTATAATATTCTATTTTCTCTAGTGGATAGTATAAAAATGTGTCTTTTTTATACCTATCATCATATAGTTTATATAATGTAAAATATTCTGTTTCTACTTCCATAGTAGAACCATTTCTTCTAATATCTTTAATTAAGAACTTTAGATCGTTTCCACTATCTTGAATATTAAAATAATCTTTATATAATCTAATATTAGTTACTAGATTAGGAAATAATATAGACTTTAATATTATTTTATTAAGATTAACAGTTCTATTTTCATATGTTAATACATCACTATCAATTGATGCGTTTAATATATGATATTCTTTATTTAGAATATTATCTTTAATAGGAAGTTTAAGCATCTCTAATGATTCATTATGTAATGGATATTCTTTTAACACTTCTATTCTAGAAAAATCTAACATTTTTCCTGTATTAGATATTGTTAATACTTTTTTAGTTAGAGGAGTTATTCTACCTAAATAGATAATTATAGGTCTATCTAAATATTCATATATATCATTAATATATTCAATATATTCATTTTCTCTATCTAAAGATAGTGATAATGGATCATCTAAAATAATCACTTCAGGATTAAACGCAATCGCTCTTGCGAGTGATATCTTTAAAGATTGATATAAAGATATATATTTAGGCATGATAGGACCTAAATAATCAATCTTTAATTGTTTCATAATCGCATCTACTTTAGCTTCTACTTCATCCTCTTTCATCTTAGTTTTTCTTAAAGGTAAAGCTATATTATCATAGATAGTTAAGTTATCTAATAAGAATGGTTCTTGTGATACAAATGCACATCTTCTTTCTCTTGGCTCTAATTTAGTTAGATTTAAAGAATCTAGATAAATACTACCAGATTTGATTTTATTTCTACCTAATATACATTCAATAAAAGATTCTTTTGAATCAATACTATCAAAAAACACACTAAGAAAGTCGTTGTTAGTGAGAGAAAATGATAGATTAGATAAAGTGATTTTATCATTCTTTTTTGAGTAAACATTCTTAAATTCAAACTTCATCTCTATATAATCCTTTTTTGTAATAATTAGGATATTCATCTTTATTTATAGTTTCATCAAATAATGTATAAGCTACAGGCAGATTAAATAGTGGACCTAATATATTAAATGGAAACAACATTATAATAAAACCTATTATATTTAAATATAAGAATAAACTATTTGAATAGAAATAAACAAATATTAAAGGATGAAAACCTATAATAAAATTAATTATATTATTTTTAAAATTTCTAAATGCGTTATTAAACGCATCTTTGAATGCTTGAATAAATGATACAACATAAAGTGATGCGCTAGATAAAACATAAAATAATATATAGAATAATAGAATATCGATTAATAAAATTAATAATGTGACTATTGGATAAAGACTATTTGCGTACATAAATACTGTTTTATCTATTATATCTAGTAGAACATAGATAATATAGAATAGTGTAGTAAATAATCCAAATTCAAATCCTGATTGTTTTATTCCTTTAAAGAAATGATATGGAATTCTTATAGTTTCACCAAATATTAATCTTCTTATAGAATAGAATATTCCAGATAATCCAGCTCCATATAAAAATGTTAGAAATAATCCTGGAAAAGCATTTAATAAACAATAATTTAATACTCCTGATTCTTCTAAGCTCATATAAAAATATCTTGAATATATAAGATAGAAAAATAGGGGAAGAGAAAAAGGAATTGATAAAAGAAGGATTTTAATTAAAGATCCTTTTCTATTTTTTAATAAATATTTAACTACTTCACTTCTTTTCTTAGGAAGATCAGAATATAAAAAATCTTTATTATTCACTTCTTTGTATTTCCTTCATTTTATCTTTATCTATTTTTAGTTTTCTATCCATTGTAAGTAGTCCATTTTGTTCCTGCATTACATCAGTTAACTGTGTATAACAATATCCGCATATTCTTTCATTATCTAAGATAGAATCA
>CALCVH010000159.1 GCA_937907585.1 uncultured Bacillota bacterium
AAATTATAATACGCATACGTTCGTGCGAAATTAACGCCTTTGGAGAGTTAATACCAACTAGAAATATAGCTAAAAATGTTATATAATAGGGCTCAAAGAGAAAGGAATCAAACAAAAATTCTATAGTATTACAGAGTTTTATAGGTTTTGATGAACGGATTATTCTAAAACAGATTGGGATTGGACTTTATTTAATCCTAATGAAAAAATAAAAAAACATAATGAAATATTCCTTCTTGAATGCGAAAAAGTATTTAATCTAGGGATGAAAATATTTAAATAATGGTGAAATGTATGAAAATATTCGTAGTTGGATCAATCAATATGGATTTAGTTATAAAATCACCTATAATGCCTGATAATGGTGTTACTTTAACAGGTAGTGATTTTATGATGAATCCAGGAGGAAAAGGAGCTAACCAAGCAGTTGCGGTTTCTAAACTTGGAGGAAACTCATATATGGTTGGTTGTTTAGGAGATGCGTTTTCTAGAGATTTAAAAGAAACTTTAGAAGGATATAAAGTTAATACTGATTATATTGTTAAAAAGAATAATGTATCATCTGGTATTGCGGTTATTATAATTGTAGATGGTGATAATAGAATCATATTAGATGCTGGATCAAATGGGCTTGTTGATAAAGATGCGGTAGATAATGCATTTAAGGACGCTAGCGAAGGAGATTATTGTATCTGTCAACTTGAAATTCCTCAAGAAACAGTTAAATACGCATTTATGAAAGCTAAAAAAATAGGAATGAAAACCATATTAAATCCCGCTCCTGCAGCTAATTTAATTGATGGTATTTTAGAAAATACTGATTATTTTATTCCTAATGAGAACGAAACAGAAATGTATACAGGAATCAAACCTGATACTAAAGAAAGAAGAATTGAAGCCATCAAGAAATTAAATGATATGGGTGTTAAAAATGTGATTATCACATTAGGAACAGATGGGTCATGTACAGTTTTTAACGATGAATATATTCATGTAGACAGTGTAAAAGTTAATGCGGTTGATACCACTGCGGCAGGAGATACTTATATTGGCGCTCTTGCGGTTAAATTATCAGAGGGTAAATTTTTAAAGGACGCAATGAGTTTTGCGTCTCACGCATCATCAATAACAGTCACAAGAGAAGGGGCTCAAAAATCTATTCCTTATCTAAACGAAATTAAATAAACTTTCAATATATGGTATAATCAATATATAAAATTGGAGGTAAAAAAAGATGTTTTATTCTGATACTGCTACAGTTGGAGCTGATGCGTCAGTTTCATTAGATAATCTATCGACAGCTCTTATAGTATTAATAATTGTTGTTGGTGTGTTAATTGCGATTTTATCAATAGTCGCTTTAGTCGTTTCAATCATTCTCGCAATCAAATATTTAAAATTTAATCGTTGGCATACTCAAGCTGGTGTGGCTGGTAAAGATGTCGCAAGAGAACTACTAGATAAAAATGGACTAGAAAAAATAAAGGTTCAAAGAGCGAGCTTGTTCGCTACATTCACATTTGGAAATAGCTATTCTCATTACTTTAAGAAAATTAGATTAAGAGGGTTAATTTACAGCAAAGATTCAGTTACATCTGTAGGTATAGCTGGACAAAAAGTAGCGTTAGCTTTATTAGATAAAGAAAAAGATCCTGATATGGTTAAAAGAGTTAAACTTACACCTATCGTATACTTTGGACCATTCTTGTTCGTTCCACTAGTATTAATTGGTATATTATTAGACATTTTATTCTTTAATGCGAACGGAATAGTATCAACTATTTTCACGATTCTAGGTTTCAGTATGTATGTCTTTGCGTTTGTATTAAGCTTAATGGAATTAAAGACTGAAAAGAAAGCACAAGATAGAGCTCTTGATATATTGTCACAAGAACACTATATTACATATGAAGAAAGAGAAGCATGTGTAGAATTATTCCATCTATATAATATAAACTATGTTTTATCAATGATTATCGCTCTATTAGAAGCAATCAAACAACTACTTAAGATATTGCTTCAAATTGCGAGTAAATCTAATTCAAGTAGAAATTAATATGATTATATAAAGAGAGGGCTTCATCCTCTCTTTTTATAATGATTACATATAATTCAAAATTTATGTTATTATAATAAAGTAAAAATATCTATTTATTCAAAATAATTGTTATGTGAGGAATTATGAGAATAGAACCTTATGTTAGATTTGCGATGAACCATACTTGGCTAAAAAACTATTATATAAATAGAAATATTTGGGATAATGAATTTATCTTTATTGATGATGGAAAACTAAAGATCACTATAAATGGTGTAGTATATCATGTTAAAAAGAATGATTTAGTTATTTTAAGACCTGGAGAAAGAAATATTATTGAATGGGATAATGAGAACTGTGTTCAGCCACATGTACATTTTGATTTTATAGATTATAAAGATAAAGAAAAAGTAACTGTTTCTATGACTGGAATAGAAAATATGAATAAAGAACAGTTAACTTATTTTAGAAAAGATTTCTTTAAAGAAAATGATATTAATATACCTAGTGTTATTCATTTAAAAGAACCATTATTAATTAAGAATGTACTATATCAAATAATAAATGAATTTACATATAAAAGAAGTGAAAGTCAGATAATATTACAGGGATTAATGACTCAACTAATAGGTTTTGTATTAAGAGAAAATAGTTCTAGTGATATTGGAGATGAAACAAGTTCTGAACTTGATACAGTAATAGTGTTTATGAACGAAAACTTAGATTCAAACCTAGATTTAGAAGATTTCGCAACTAAACTTAAAATATCTAAATGGAGTCTAATTCAACTATTTAATAGAAGATATGGAACATCTCCAATGAAATATTATAATAATTTAAGACATTTAAGAGCGAAAGATCTAATAATGTATTCACCAGCACCAATTAATAGAATAAGCGAAGAAATGGGATTTAATGAGCCACAAACATTTTCTAGATGGTTTAAAAATATAGATGGTAATTTCCCATCATATTATCGAAAAATAAACAAGTAAGAGAACAGGAGATAAAGCCTGTTCTTTTTAAATTATTGTTATGTTTTTTATAATATAAATTAATAAAAATGTATTTTTGCAAAATAATTGTTATTTATTTCAATTAACATGTTATTCAAATACATTTATAAAAATTGTATAATAATAGTGAGGAAACTTTTATAAATATTAAAAATATGTATTTTGGGGGATATAAACATGAAAAAAATACTAATTTTATTTTCATTTTTAATTATGTGTTTTTCATTAATCTCTTGTACACCACCAGAAGATATTATTACAACTAATGAGCCAGAAAAGTTTGAAGAAGGCGCAACTAATATCAATATGTGGTGTGCTAGATTTGAAGAATGGCAGAACCAACTAAATCAAAAACAAAGAATCGAATTTAACTCTAATACTAGTGATGGAATTCAATTAAGCCAAACATTTATTGCGCAAACAGATATCGATGATAGATTAAGATCCGCAAGAGAAACTAATACAGTTCCTGATATCTATATGATTTCTATTGGTAACTTATATAAAGAAGTTAAGAATGGATATGCGATTGATATATCTAACTATATAAATACTTGGGATGATCTTATTCCTTCTGCGCTTGATGCGGTAACATATAGTTCTAAACGATATGGATACCCTATATGTGTAGAACCATCAACATTATTATTCTATAGAAAAGATTTATTACAAAAATACGCAAATACAACAAATGTTCCAACAACCTGGGATGGACTACTTGAATTATGTGGAACTATTAAATTAGGTATTAAATCTAGTGGAACTAAGGGCGTATATGCATTCGATGTTCCTAAAGGCGTAGCGTGTGCTTGGGGAACTTGGGGCATGCAACAAGCCGCAACAGGTGGACTCGCAGTTAATGATAACTGGGATCAATCAAGACTCTTAACTGATGGACTTGAAGGATACACTAATTTAGGCAATCTTTGGGCTAGCTTATACGGAAATGGATATGTTCCTTTATCAAGTGGTGCATATAACGAAATAATTGATGATTTATGTGCTGGTAAACTAGTTATGACTACCGCAGGATCTTGGAGTGTTTCTGAAATAATGAACACTTATAAAGATATGAAAGATAATATTGGAATTGCGGTAATGCCTACATTTGATGGAAACCAAAATGTTACTACCGCAACTAATGGTGGATGGGTATATGTTATATCATCTGCATGTAAGAATGTTGATAAAGCGATTGAAGTAATTAAATATATGGTTGCGGGAGATGATACTTCTAGAATGGAAGAATATTATAAACTCGCATACTACTCTAAAGCCGCTCCTAGAAAGAGCGTACAAACCAAGATAGAAGAAGCATTAAAAACTCAAACTGAAGTTCCATCAGAATGGGTTCAAGTAATTAATAACGTATCTAGACTCGCTATTCTTGAACCAATCTATGATTGGGATATAAGCGTTCAAGTTGAAGGCTATCTTGAAAACTGCGCAATGGGAGAAGATGTTAACCAGTCTTTAATTAAAGCAGATCAAGAGATTAAGAGTTTAATTATTAAAAATAAGACAGCTGGTACAAATCCAAGAAAGTAGGTAATTATGATTAGTTTTTCTCTTAATAAGAATAAAAAGAGAAAACAAGAAGCTATAACTGGATTAATAATGATTGCGCCAGCGATTATACTGCTTGGAATATTCGTATTTGTTCCACTTATAATGGCGGTATATAGAAGCTTTTTCGATTCTAATGCGCTTGGCACAACGTTTATCGGGTTTAAATACTACGCTAAATCAATAACGAATAAGAATTTCTTAGAAAGTATATTATGGGTTTTATTATATGCAGTAGTTGTTACT
>CALCVH010000160.1 GCA_937907585.1 uncultured Bacillota bacterium
ATAACGAATACAGATGCTATAAAGAAGATTATCGCATTATATGCGTATACCGATTTAGGAATAAATCCTCTACGCAAACATGAATCTATCCAAGTAGATACGTTAGAATATTCTGTTCCAGATACAAACATTGTGATAACGAAATCATCAATAGACATAGTGAATGCGAATATCGCACCAGATATTATACCTGTTGATACTGCAGGAATTAAAACTTTAAAGATTGCGCCCATTGATGTACATCCTAAGTCTCTAGCGGCTTTGTACATATCTGGATCTATCTGATTTAATCTTGGTAAAACAGATAATACTACATAAGGGATTGAAAAGAATATATGTGAAATTAATACAGTCACAAATCCTCTTTCAAGTCCAAACATTGTTTGGAATAATACGAATACTAATAATAGTGAAAAACCAGTAACGATGTCAGGATTTACTACTGACATGTTATTTAAAATCATAAATATAGTTCTATTCTTCTTTCTAAATGAATGAATTCCAATTGCGAAGAATGTTCCCATCGCTGTTGAAATTAAAGTAGAAAGAATAGTAATAGCGAATGTAGAACCTATCGCAGTTTTTAAAGAATCTATATTTGAAATATACCTTGATGCGATATCTAGCGCATCATAATCGCTTGAAAATAATGATCTATACCATTTAAGTGAGAATCCAGTACCTATTTCACTTAAACTATATGTAGGAGTAAATGACATTAGTATTATAACTATAATTGGAGCGTATATCATTATAAACGCAACTACTACAGCTAATACGCCTAAAGACTGATAAACAATATTCTTTTTCATTAGATTAATGTCTCTCCTTCCTTATCAACTTTAAGTAAGAGGATAAATCCTATCATAGTGAATAATACTGTGATGATTGAGAATATACTACCTACATTATATCCACCAGATCCTTGGAATCTATTGTAAATTAAGTTTCCTAGTAATAATACAGTATTGTATGAAATCGCATCACTCACTTCAAATGTAGTAAGGGATGGTAAGAATACCATAATTATTCCAGAAACTATTCCACCAAGAGATAATGGGAATACTACCTTAAAGAATGATTGTGTTTTAGTACATCCTAAATCAAATGAAGCTTCTATAACCTTTTTATCAATCTTCTCTAGAACAGTAAATATTGGAAGAATCATAAATGGTAAATACATAGATGTCATCGCAATAACGATATTGATATTATATAGTTCATTGTGATTCATATTTAGTATTTCAAATATTGTTCTCCATGAAACTATTCTTAATACTTGGTTTGACCAAAGTGGAAGAGCTAAAAATGCCATAATTAACGCTCTAAATATAGGCTTAATTTTAGTCATGAATAGCGCAACAGGATATCCAATAAAGAAACATAATACTGTTACAAACATTGAAATTATTACGCTTCTACCTATCGCAGGCCAGAATACATTT
>CALCVH010000161.1 GCA_937907585.1 uncultured Bacillota bacterium
AAAGTACATGGTTATAAAACCCATAACTTAAAAATATAATTTATCGTTTTCTTATTTAATATTGATTTATTTTTATTTAGCACATACATCATTTATATCTAATGATTCAATATTTTCACTTATGTTTAGTTCGTTTATTCCTTTTCTATATACTCTTAAAACCGCATCATCTTTAATTGTTTTAATCATGCCATAGAAAACTGATTCATCGCTATTAGATTTAATAATATGTGAATAGTTAACTGATTTTCTTGAAACAACTTCTTCAATTGTATTAATAAATTCATCTCCAAATTGTAAAGATAGACCGCTCAACATAAATGTATTACATCCAATTAAATTTGATGAATTTACTATAAAATATCCTATGTTTTTCGCTGCTTCTATTACTATACTATGTATCTCACTATTTGTCTTATATACTTTTAGAAGCCTTTCAAAATCACAAGGTCCAATTATCTTTTCAGCTTTCGCTATTATTCTATATAGTGAACATGTCATAGATAAAGTAGTGCCGTCTTTTAAAACATCACCGCCAATTTCACCAGCGTATCCTTCCCATCCTGTAACTACCTTACCATTTAAGAGAACGCACGATGCGATACCATATCCTAAATAAATATATGTTTCTATATTATATGGACTATTTAAAGAATTCTTATAATATTCTCCAAGAGCCATATAATGAACGTTATTCTTAATAATTAAAGGGGCGTTAAATGCCTTTTCAAACATCCTCGCTAATTTTCCTTTTTGGAAATTATAGAATTTTCCTGAAAACAAGAACTCGTTTCTACTATTTACTTGTCCAGGAACTGCTATAGCGATTGAAACTATATTATTAGAATAATTATCTAATATTGAATCAGAATATTCTTTAATAATATTTATAGTTTCATTTATATCTTCTTCATTTACGTTTACAATTGGAACATCTAGAGGAATAGTTTTAAGTTTATTACATGCGAAATCATAGAAGATTACTTTATCAGCTTCATGTGTATAATCGATACAGATATATAGTCCAAAGTTTGGATTTATCTTATATCTAATATGTTGTCCACCCTTTTTTCTTATGTATTCATTAGAATCGTCTTTTATTATTAGTTTTAAGGATAATAATTCTTTAACTATTTTGTTTGCACCAACATCAGATATGTTAATCGCATTAGATAATTCTATACATGACATACTTTTGCCATATAAAAGATTCATAATAAGTTCTATATTATGTTCTCGAATATTTTGTTGTTTAAAAGCTTTTTCTTGGTTGTTCATACTATTTTCTTAGTTTAATTAATAGTTCAGGCCAATCGGTCTGAATGATGTCCGCATGATATTCATTAATAATTGTCTTCCAACCTTTATCAGTATTAGAAAATAATGAGACATCATCATCGTTATGGTCCGCTAAAGACCATTTATCACCATCGGATAATCTTATTGCGTTTATCCATATAAAGTAATTTTCTTTTTTGAGTCTTTCAATGGTATGATTTTTTAAAAATGGGCTTTCGTTATTTCTTATAATTACTTCAAATCCTACAACATTTATATTTTTGTATTGATTTAGTAATTCTAAATCCTCCTCTTTATATATTATAGGCATATACATATATTTTGTAGAGTATTTATCTAAAAAATCTAAAATTTCTTTTTTAACTGGCGATTTGAATAAAGCGTGTGTTAATGCGTTTTCATATTTATCTAATAAAGGAAATAATAAATCTAGTCTTTTCCAGGCTCTATCAATATTATAGAATTCACCATTATTAAATGTTTTTAATACCTCTTCAAATCTATTTATATGTTTTTCTGTTCTTTCACCTATAGAATTATATAATCTAAATTCATCTATCTCTTTAGAGGTGAATGTTTCAATATTATCATTTATATGAAGATTATAGTATTCTGTTGTATCGTGAAAACAATATAAAACATCATCTTTAGAAAAAGCGATATCAAGTTCAAACATATCAGCGCCCTTCATAATAGAAAGTTTATATGATTCAAGGGTGTTTTCTATAACGTTTCCACCTCTTGAACCTCTATGAACAGATATTAAAAATCCTTTTTCATTGATCGCTTTACTGATTTCTTTATTTATATCTTGATATTCTTTTTTTCCAAATATTCTTTCCATATTAGGCCACCTAATAATATTTTTCTACTAATTTGTCTATTATTGAATCATATAAAGATTCGTTATGATATAAAGTTAAAATAGTATATCTATCTCTAACTTTATATGCATTATAAATCATACTAGTAAACACATCTTTTGGAATGTTTAATTCTCTAAATCTTGTATAACATCCCATTTCTTTATACATCTTAAGCAAGTCTTGAGTTTTAGGTAACGCATCTATTAATTTAATAATCTCTTTTCTCTTTGGATGATTCTTTAAAAATGTTGTTTCCTTTAGATGATTATATAGTTCTATAGATACTAGCGTTCCTAACGCAACTTTTAATCCATGTGATGGAATTGGTTTATCAATAGATACAAAATACATTTCTAAATAATGTGATTGATGATGTTCAGAACCACTTGCGGGTCTAGAATTTCCAGCTAGCGCCATAGACGTACCAGCAACTAGTAAAGCGTTCATTAAGAAACTGACACCTTCACTATCATATTTAGATATTAATTTATAATTAGAAACAGTATCGTTTAGTGCGTGTTCCATCATATCAAACGCTTCTTGATTAACTTCTTCATTATTGATGATATTAGACAATCTCCAATCTGTTAAACATGTATATTTTCCGATTATATCACCAAACCCGCTCGCTATAAGCATCTTAGGCGCATTGGCGATAACTTCTTTATCTACTAAGCAATCGCTTGGCATATTAACAGTTTCTGTGACTTTCTTTTTATTTAACATTAACGCGGAGCCCTTACTTAAATAGCCATCCATTGATGGAGCTGTCGCAAATATACCACTTTTAATATTATTTATAGATGCAACATATTTACATAAATCATTAATTGAACCAGAACCAACTCCAAGGATATAATCAATATCATTAGCTTTTTCTTTAATTCTATCTATCTTATCATTATCAGGGATTAGATCCTTATCATTAAACATTAAATACGAGACAGATCCAGCGTTTCTTTCAAGTTCATCTTTAAATCGCATAACAAAAGGATTGGTATTTATATCGCTTACTACCAATACTTTTTTATTTTTAATATTTTGATAAAAGATAGGATAATTATTATATTCAATATTAGTCATAATATTTTTCTACTAATTCAACCAGGTCGTCATGTGCCTTTTGATAGTACTCAACCTCATTTTTTATCGGTTTAATTTCTAAATTAAAAACTCCTTGGTAATTGATATCGTGAAGCTCTTTAAATAATCCATCCCAATCAATTGTTCCATCATGTATTCTGAAATGATCATCCAGTTCTCCATAATTATCGTGAAGATGAAGAGCATATAATTTATCACCAAAAATCTTTACACATGATTTAACATCATGAGTCGCTAGGTTCATATGACCCGTATCTAGACAAATACCAATTCTACTAGAATTTAATCTATCTACATATTCTCTTAAATGTTCAGGATATGAAACATATATTTGTCTTATCTTCTTATGATCCCAATCATATATATTTTCTAAACATAAAGTAACATTATATTTTTCTAAATAAGGTATTAATCTTGTATAGAATTCTATATTGAACTGCATCTCTTTTTCATCGAAATTTACTTCTTTATTTAATGGGAATACCTGTGGATGCATTATCATATATGGACAATGTAGATATGAAGTAACTTTTATCGATTGAATAATCTTCTTCCAGTAATCATCCAATATATAATTAGGAAATGATGTATATGATGCGTGAGTCTGGAAGAAAATAACTCCTTGGCTTTTCGCGTGAAGATAAAGTTTAGTATAGTATTCTTCTAATAGTTCATCATTCATCATATTTTCTAGACCAACATCAAGAAAATGTGTTTCATAATCTATTGATGTGAAACCTAGTTTTTTCGCTAAATCAACTGCCTCAAATGGGGTTTTGGTAAGCGTAGATAAACCCCATCTAGAAATTCCATATCTCATTTTCGTACCTCATTATAATTTGTTTGTTGTTGCGATTTTTTCATATTCTGTCATTAGTATTTCACCATTTTTTGTTTCATATGGTGAATAATATATATCCATTCTATCTAATTCTAATTCTTGAATTATGTATGATGGATTATTTAGATATCTAGTTAATTCATTCTTTAAATATTCAAGCCTTTCATATACTCCACCAAGTCTAATCTGGACAACTTCAAGCCCTGATGGCTTATATTCATCTTTCCACATTTCTTCATATAAAGACTTAAAGGTTTTTAGATATTTAATCGCTTTTCTTGTATCTTCTAAACATTCTTTTAATGTTGTCTTGTCTTTACTATCATAAGCATTCTTTAATTTTAAATTTAAAGGAGCTTTATAAGCTAATAGTCTACACAAGTTAGCTTCGTTTTTAAATAGATTTGAATACATATTATCTCTTTTAGACAATCTATTTAACATTTTGTATTCATTTAAAAAGAATGTTTTATAGTCTTTATTTTTTAATTGTTTATCAAATATAGATAATAACGGATCCATATATAATAAATATTTTGTTGGATTAGAATTAAAGAATTTAGCTTCTTCATTATTTAAGTAATTTGGTGAATCAAGTTTTAAGAACTCATTATATTTATATCCGAGAAGTACTAACGAACGATTGTTTACTTCCTTTATAGTAAATCTTTCATCTTTTAATCTAGACTCTAAATATATTAATGAAGACATAATTGTTGATTTGAAACATTCGTTTCCATTATCTCCCCAAACAGTAAAGAATATATCTTTTATTTTATGATGTTTACATTCGCTTAGTGCTTCATTCATTGTTGTTTCAGTTAAGTTTAGACAAGGAAGATAGCCTCTCCAAGTCCAGATTCCACCAGCGAAGATAATGTTATCAGTAATCTTCTTATGGAGTTTAAACATTATGTCATATACATCTTTAGAAGTATGATAATAATCCCAGTAAATTAATCCTACATCCTTAGTCTCTTTTTCAAATTTTAGATTATTATCTTTATCGAAGACATAGTATTGGTTATTGTTTTTAGATCTAAAGTACATATCGCTCCACATCATTGGTTTAAATCTGTATTTATATGCAATATCTAAAACTTTATTTTTATGTTTAATAAATACCTCATGATGATTTTCTTCTCCATGTAAATCGTAATATTTACCTCTACCGATATTCATGGCTTCGTCCATATTGATATTAATTTTATCTGTTCTAAAACAAAGTCTCATTGTTTTAAAGACATTGTCTAAAAACTCATATGTTCTATCATCACCAGCTAATAATATATCATCTATATCTTTGATTGTTTGATACTCTCTATATCTAAATATTTGATTATAGTGAGCGAGCGTTTGAATACAAGGAATAACTTCAATTCCAAATAAAGATGCGAAATAGTCGATATCCTGTAATTCACTAATCGTATATTTTGGGCGCATATATCCAATTAATGGTTCATTTAGAACCTCGATACAATCTTCAAAATATAATTGAAGAGAATCATAGCCTATAAGTGCTAAATCAACAATCAATCTTTTAACTGTATTAATATTTAGCGCAGCGTTTCTAGCACAGTCAATCATTACACCCAAATTATTTAATTTATAACCTTCTTTAAAAGAATATCTAGGTTCATTTAAATGAGCCTCTATTAAAAATAAGGCTTTAAATATTTGGCTTTTCTTATAGTATGTGACAGTTACATCCAAATTGTTTTTTGATAAACTGAATTCATCTTTAGTCTCAAAACAAATATTTAAATCTGAATCAAATAACTTAAAGTTTTTATTGTTTTTTATGTATTCTATTTGATTCATTAGTTCTTTATTTTTTATATTAGTTATCATACTTCTCTCCTAGGTAGCCCACCCATTAACTGAGTGGGCTACTTTATTCTTTTTTATAGATTATTTAACTCTATAAACTTCGACACCGTTATGTTTAATAACGTTATATGCGTCTTCTTCAACAGTTTCAGTAGTGAATGTGAATCCAGTTAAGTATGTTAAATCAGATTCCATTGCGCTTGATAATGTTGTGAATGAATTTAGGTTAGTAGTGTTAGCTTCTAATGTAACTCCATTAGCAAGGCTTCCAACGTTGTTGATTCCTGCATAAGTTTTAACAACTAATGTGTTTTTAACATGAGCTGTTGTTTTATCTAATTTACTTACACATGCACCACCAAAGTATTTTTCTTGTGTACTTAAATCAGCAGCATAATGCGCAATAACAACATTATTTTGAACTAAACCATTATTTTCAATCTTAGCTGCGATACCACCAAATGGGTTGTTTTGATTAGCGACTGTATTTACTGTTGTATTAGTATAAGTGAACTCTACGAAACAATTTTCAATAGTTCCTTCTACCCAGTTAGCAAGAACAGCGCCTCTATCGTGAATTATCGCTCCAGTTACATTTAAGTTTCTAATTGCAGATCCTGCAGACATATATCCAAATAGCGCTAGGTCACTTGAAGCATAGTTTGTTGGAGCAACAACATCAAAGTTCTTTAAGAAATGATTGTTTCCATCGAATACGCCTTTAAAGCTTAAGCCTTTACTATTAGATGCATAAGATGAGAAAGTCTTGATTTGGGCTCCTTCAAAATCTATATCAGCAACTAGTTTGTATTTCTTAGACATTGTAGTAGCGTCTGTTGCGATCGCTAAGAATTCTTCTTTTGTGCTTACTTTGTTGTACATCACAGATGTTACAGTGAATTCTTTTAAAGTAGCTCCACCAACTTTAACGCTTATTGTAGCGGTGCCATCACCTACCGCAACAACATTATCGCCAACGACTTTTGCTACATCTTCGTTAGATGATTCAATTGTTACTGTTCCAGTATATGGGTCGCCATTTTCTAATGTAACTTCAACATTATGAGCTTTAGTATATTCAGATTCTTCTGAATAATCTTTGATGAAATCGAAAGATAACGAATCAACTGAAGAAACGTTAACTTCTAAATTTTCAGCTACACAAGCTTTTTCAACTTTGATAGTTGAATCATATAGAGAAGTCGCTACTAAAGTAAATTCTGTGTTAGCAGCAACTGTATCAACAATTGAAACAACACCATCTTTAGTTACGGAAACGCCTTCAACTTCACTTGCTAGAGTAAATACAAATGGAGTATTAGCAGTCACTTTAGCGGTTCCACCCATTCCAATGAATAATTGTCCAACTTCAATTGAAGAAGGAACAGTTATAGTTAAGCCTTTCAAATGAGGAATACTGTTTTCTTTAACTACCCACATATCTTTTAAATTAAATGAAGAAACGAATGCACTTAATTCAGCATATGTAGATACTACTGAAGAATCTGTTGTAGTACCAGCGTCAACTTTGTTTCCACTATTAGTAGGAGTTGCGCTTTCACCTACCGCTACTGTTGCGATTGAATGACAGTTAGTAGTAGTAGCTTTATCAAGTTGTCTACCATAGATAGCACCAATATTTACGCTGCTGTCAGCTGTAATAGTTACTATTGTGAGACAATCTTTCAATGTACCATAGTTCTTAGAACATACACCACCCATTGGGTTATTTTGGTCAGTTGTAGCTTTCCATGTGAATGTCGCGTCAACGAAACAGTTTTCAATTAAACCATAGTTCATTGTAGATACAGCGCCTGAGATTCTATTATCTAATAAAATTCCAATAAAGTTAGTATTTCTAACTACACCTGTTGAAGCGATAGTTCCAAATACAGAACAGTTTCCAGAAGTAGCGCCATTATATGATGGAACCATATTCATTAATGAATAACCTTGCCCATCAAATATACCATTAAATCCTTTAGCTGCGCCTGTGTATCCAGCAGAATAATGAGCGATTGTATTAACTCTTTCACCACCAAAATCGATATCATTCATCAATTTATATTTCTTGGCCATTAATTCATTATTAGAAACTAGAGCTTTAAATTCTTCAGCGGTTTTAATTGGTAAATACATTGTAGATGTTACATCAAATGATCTAACAACTGCGCCTTCAACTAATATATTGATTGAGGCAGTTCCATCGCCTACCGCAACGATATTATCACCAACAACCTTAGCTACATCTTCATTAGTTGAAACAACTTCATAATTGCCGGTATAAGGAGTGCCATTTTCAAATGTTACTTGTACATTGTGAGCTTTAGTATATTCAGATTCTTCTGATTCTCCTTTGATGAAATCGAAAGATAATGAATCAACAGAAGTTGTATTTACAGTTAAAACTTGAACTGTTATTTCAATTTCTTTAGATAATGCAGCGTCATAAATACTTCTTACAACAACTGTAAATTTAGTGTTTTCCGCAACAGTATTTAAAACTTCCACTGTACCATCAGCGTTTACTGTAACGCCTTCAACAGCTTCTTTAATAAAGAATGTTAAACCATATTTGCTTTGGGCAGTGAGTTTACCACCAATGCCAGCGTATACATTTTCTTCTGCCTTTTCGATAGTTACTTCATCAACAAATCCTTTAACATGTGGTAAAGTCTTGTTAACTTTATCGAAACACCAATATTCTGAATCGAATAAATCAATACCTTCTTCAGCGTATAATTCTTCTAATGTAGATAATAACTTAACGTTTGTTTGAGTTGCTTCTTTTTTGAGAATACCAATAGCTGGTAATTCTTTAGTTGTTTTGTTGTTTAATACAACATAAACATTTGTCATAGTTCCGCCTTCTGTAGAACCAACTACAGCACCAAGACGAATATTACCTTGATATTCTACTAATGCTTCTTCTTCAACAGTCGCAACTACTACGCAGTTTTCAATAGTACCACCAACTAGTTTCGCTATCATTGTTGAAGATGGGTTATTGTTATTGACGTTAGCGCCACTATTTTTAGTTACAGTCATTTCACAGTAGATGTTTCTTACAGTACCTACTAGCCAGTTAGCGACAATAGAAGCTCTGTCTGATGATTTAGCGCCTATAATATTTAAATTCTCGATTACTGCACCTTTAGCGACATATCCAAATATTGAACGATCTCTATCAGTTGCTACATATTTTGTATTATGTACAGATACAAAGTTAGAAATAGTATGACCTCTACCATTAAACTCACCTGTAAACGCTATGCCTGCACTATTATTAGAGTTCCATGATGAGAATGCTACGATTTCAGCGCCTTCAAAGTCAAGGTCAGCGCCTAATACATATTTTCTAGATAATGTTTCTTTATCAGTACCAATCGCTAAGAATTCTTCTTTAGTTGTGATTACATAAGTTAAATCTACAGATACTGGAACTGTTGTTAAAAGTTTGCCTTCAACATAAACTTCAACTGCAGTTTCACCATTATTTACAGCTCTTAACTTTGAGTCTTCAACTTTAGCAATATTATCATTTTGAGATTTAATTTCATATTCACCAGTAAATGGATTGCCGTCTTTAGTTAATGTAATACCTAAATCTTGTAAGAAATCTTCTTCTTTAGATTCTTTATCAAATAGAGTAAATTCATATTTTTCTGGAGTTACAACATTAACTGGAACTTCAATAACAGTGAATTTAACTTCTACAGATTTATTAACATAGTTAGATTTGAATACAACTGTGAATTCTGTAGATGGTTCTACTGATCCGCTTACAGCTACTGTATTACCAGTTAAAGATACACCTTCAACTGCTTCTTTTAAGCTTACAGAATATGAATATTTTGAAACAATATCAACAATTTCATATGTTCTATCAGGATAGATAGTATGCTCACTTTCTGTAACACTTAATTCAAATAAATCTTCGCTTAATGAGCCAAGATGTGGATAGAATTCTGATAATGTCCACATATCTTTGTTTTCAAATTTAGCGATTTCATTATTTAGTTGTTCAACAGTTTGAACAAGCATTGAATTTTCTGTTTTGCCACCATCAGCCTGTGTTGGAGAAGTAGTTGGAGTTGTGCTTTCAAATAAACCTACTTCCGCAATAGCGAAACAGTTTTCAACTACGCCTGAAGCATAGTTACGTCCTGCGATTGCGCCAGTACATGATTTTTCTACTACGTTATTTGAGAAATGTAATACTACAACAGTATCTTTAATCTTTCCATAGTTCTTAGAACATACACCACCCATTGGGTTATTCATATCTGTAGTATTTAAATCGTTGTTGTATTTAATTGTAGCTTCAACATAACAATTTTCAATTAAACCATAGTTCGCAGTTGCGATTGCGCCAGATATTCTTCCATTAATTTCTACATTAATGAAGTTCATATTCTTAATAACGCCATTATATCCTAACCAACCAATAACTGATGAGTTACCTTCATTAGTGCTATTGTTATATCCTGTCTTGTAGTTTAATAATGAATGTCCTTGACCATCAATTATACCTTGGAACGCTGAATCACCATTAACATATCCTGCAGAATAAGCGAATAAAGTATTTAGACATACTTCATTAGAAAAATCTAAATCGTTTAATAGTTTAAAATATCCTTCTGTACTTTCACCAATTGTGTAGAATTCTTCAATAGTTGTGATTCCCTTATAAGAAACAAGTTCATGAGATACTTTTTCATTAGTTGCTTTATTGACTACAGAAACAGTTACTTTTCCAGATTTAGTTAATGTAATCTTAGTTTCATCTATAGTATATGCAGGATTTTCTTCAACTTCTAATCCTGATGGATCATCTACTCCATTCTTTTTAAGAACAGCGTTAAGTTCGATTTCATCACCAACAAAATATTCAGTTTTTTCTAGTTCTGGGAAGATGATTTCATAACTATCTGTAACAACTACAATCAAAGTAGCTTCTAAATCTTTTTCTGTACCTTTAACTAAGATAGATGTAGTACCAGATTTAACTGCAGTTACTAAACCAGTATCAGAAACTGTCGCAACTTGAGGGTCTTCTGATTCATATGTAAGTGTAGGCATTTCCCCACTTGTTACATATGCAGAGATTTGATGTGTTCCACCAACTGTAAGTTTAGCTTCATCATAATCAAGTAGTAAGAACACTTCAGAAACATTAACTAATATTCTTAGTTCAGCTCCTTTAGCTTCTAAAACGATATATGTTGAGCCAACTTCTTTCGCTTCTACTAAGCCTGATGAAGTCACTGTCGCAACTGAATCATTTAAGCTTGAATAAGCGATTGTTTCATTTACAATTTCTCCATTAAGCATAACTTTAGCTTCAATCTGTTCAGTTTGTCCTTCTTCAAGATTGATTGATGTTTGTTCTGCTTCAATAGTGTACACTTTTTCTACTTCAGTAGTTGTACCTTGGTCTGTTGTAGAATCCTTGATTGTACTAGATCCTTTCTCGGTAGTTGAACTATCGAGGGTTGTAGTTTCGCCTGAATCTTTTGTTGTTGCTTGAGATTCAGTCTTTTTCTGACAACCTACAACAGCTAGAGAGATAGTAAATAAAAAGATAATGACTAAAATGTTTACGGTTCTTTTCATTTTTTTTCTCCTAAAAATTTTATTATTTGTCATTTAATTTCTTTCTTAATTCTGAAACAAAATAGTTTATAGTTCTATCTACGTTTGTAGATACCGCAAGTTCTCTCCAAACGTTAATTTGATGTTTTGAACAATATTTTTCAAAATCATCAATCATAGTTTTTGCTTCATTGTAATTTAGTTCATCAAAATAGAATTTTAAATATAGATATCTTACTGTTAAATATTCTTTTTCTATACGCATTTTTAGTTTGTCGTATAATTGATAATCAGTAGTTTTATATTTTTCGATAGAATCAAACATTTCTAGGAATAAATTATTGAATTTATCAACTAGATCTCTAGTAAAGTGCTTCGTATCAATGAATGATGTAGATCTAGAACCAGAGTTGTAATAATGAATGTTTTCTTCTTTTTCCCATATAGCGTATGTTATTCTAAATAGTTTATAGTATTCATAATAAGCATCAGCCGCATCTTTATAATATTGATAAATAAAATCTTTAGCGAGTTCTTCAGGGTTCTGGTTTCTATCCCACATTAACTTCGCTTCAACATAAGATTTTACTTCTTCCATTCCACCAGCTTCAGTTTCCTTATTACCTTGGTGATATACGAAGCTAGTACCAATACTATCAAGAATTTCATAGTTTTGAACTAGTGTTGAAAAATTGTTAAATGGAATAAAGTATTCAGCGAAGATCTTATTATAAATCCATGTATAAATCTGTCCTTTTGCGACAACGTTCCAGTCATCAAACAAACTTCTTATATCACTATTACATTCATCATAATAGTTATGAGAATTACATGCGTAGATAGGAGCGATTAAAACTCTAACGTTCTTTCTAGGATAAACGCTCTCATCTAGCGCTTGATGGTTTTCATCAACTGGAGCTTCTTGGCTTCTTTGATAAGCGAATACTGAGAAATAAAACTCTCTATCAGGTTCATTCTCTTTTAAATAATTTTCCGCTGCTTCAGCAACTCTATTCACAAACCTGATAGTAGCGCCAGATACTTTATATTTTCTAGCTTCTTCCTGACAAGCTGCACAATTACAGAATGAGTTTGTATCTTCTTGACCTAAACTCATGTAGTTACAGTCTGGATTATCTTTAATCATTTCTATAACTACTCTTGTGAATTCAGCTTCCATCTCTTTATTTGATAAACACAATTGTTTTTTATCGCTTGCATACCAATCAGGATGATCGTTATAATAAGTCTCCATTGGAAGGATTTTATAATAAGAGTGGCTCCATGTAATCCAACCTTCACTATAAAATTCCTGTCTCATTCTATTTCTAAATGTATCATCAGTAGTATATGAGAATAAGCCAACAGAACGTCTTTCAAATGTAGGAACCTCAGTAACGTTATATTCTTTTAAATTCATATTAACCACGTTATGATCTATTACATATTCATCAGCTGCGTAGTTATTGAAATTAAATTGTCTTTCTAGAAATTCATACATCGCATACATTGCGCCTCTTGTTCTGTATCCGTTCATGATGATATTGTTTCCATAAGTATTTAATTTAATACCATCAAGACCTAGTTCTTCTAACGTATATGAAAGTCCTAACTCATTAGATAATAATGTATTACCTATTGATAAATATTTAGATTTTTCACCTAAATCATTTACTTCACTATCTGTAACAACTTCAAGTTTTATTCCAGTTGATTCATTAAAGAAATATTGAAGTTCATGATAGGCAATCATAATATATTTATCTTCTTTTTCATTTTCTGAAATTAGAATCTTATAATCGGTTGTCCCATTTTTTACAAGCATTGTTTCTATTTCAGGATCTTCTGTTTGAGTTACAGTAGGTATATATGTATCTATGGTTTCGCTTGGACTATTAATGGTAGTATTCGAATCGTTTGTTGTGTTATTTTCTTTTGTTTTTCTACATCCACTAACAAGTAGAATAGAACATATTATTAATAATAGAATTGTTAATCTCTTCATATTTCCTCCTATCCTACATAAACTTCTTTTTCTACCATCGTATAGCTGTTATATGAATCTTGAGCGTAGTAGAAAATAGTATATAATCCTGATAGTTTAAATGTGTAATTATTGTCTATTACTCTTAATTCTCCTTCAGGAGTTAAAACCATAATATAGAGTTTTAAATCTGTATCGTTATTATCTGTAACTGTTGCGGTTGGAAGTTCTACAGTTTGATTTAATTTATAAGCGGAATTAATTGTTCCATTAAGTTCAATAACTGGAGGAATTCTATCTTTAACATTTACGATATACGAAATTGGTCTTGTTCTATTATTGTGGTCTTTAGCGGTATAAGTAATAGTGTATTTACCATATTTAACAGGTACAAATAAATAATCTTCATCAATAGCGCCATCATATAAAGTTTCACCACTATAAATGATAGTTAGTGTAACGTATGCGTTTGGATCAATACCATCCGCTGCGAAAGCTTTTGGAATTCTAACTTGTTCATTTATTTCATATGCTAATCTAATACCTCCATCGATATAGATTAGTGGGTTGGTTCTATCTTTATTGTCGTTAGATAATGATTGGTTCGCGATTAGTTGTACCAATATTCTTGATGGTCCTTCTACTTCTTCAAAAACAAGCTTAACTTTTATCTTTTCTGAAGAAAAGCCTTTGAAATCGTCTCCATTAGCGTATTTTCTAATCTTTCCAACGCTTAAACTAGTGTTACCGTCAATGATTGAATAATTGTTTCTATTGTATCTGATATTAAATCCTTGTGCTGTACTTCCATAGAAATCAGATGATATCTTGTATCCGCTTTCACCATTAATTAACGCTTGTGAAGTGGAAGATGAACCAGCACCTTTAATAATTGTTAATTCAACGGATTCATTTTCATTTTTTGAATCTGTAAATATAATTTTTAATCTGCCAAAATTATTGTTTTCTTTATCAACTGTGAATGTGAACTGTAGTCCTGATGCGATCAAACTATTTATATATTCAATAGACGCATTAGATGTTTCTGTTCCATAATATATTCCATTATCAACAGCTTCTGTACTAGATATAGATTCTTGATAGAATAGTTTAGATAAATCAAAATTGTTTCCTGTTTTGATAGATACAACTTTTGTATTTACTTCTTTAATAGTCTCATGTCCATTAGATGATGCGATATACCTAATTACAATATCTTTATCGCTATCAAATGAAGGAGTATATAAAGAATTATCTAATACAATCTTATTTCCGTTTTCAATTACTTCAAATCTATATTCTGGTTCAATCGGATTTATAGAACTATAATCTAGAGCCTTAAATGAATTTGATAGATTGTATTCAGAACCACTAATCAATATCTTGAGTGGAGAGAATTCTGTAACTATAGGATTTTGGCTCAACTCTGATTTAATATTGAATGAAATAGTTTTTGTTTGTCCTAAATAATCCACTAGAGAATATTGAACTTTATAAGTTCCGGTTTTTAATACTAGATACTTGTTCTCTGTTAATTCTATTTCTTCATTATCTGGATCAATTAGTTTTATAGTCTTAGTAATGTTCCCAGAACCACCTGAGGCATTAGATTTAGGAATATATAGATATTCACCAACATATATACTTCCAACTAAATCATTATCTAATGTTAGATTTAATGGATCTAAGCTATTTACTATATCGACTACTATCGATGAAGTTGATGAATTATTTGCGCCATCAACCGCAGAATATTCAATTGTATATTTTCTTGCGTCATTTGGTATAAATTTACCATCAACTAATTCAACTTCTTCTTGTGAAGGTTGATTGTAGTCTCTAAATACTTTAAATGTATATCCGAGTTTTCCATCAACCCTGTCATATACTTTAGCGTTAAAGACATTATATTCTTTATCTACTAATCCTTTAGGAAGATCGTTAATGTTATATTCCTTAGTATCAACTTGAATCATTGGAGCTTCCATATCTTCAATCCATTCTGATTCAAATGAGACACCATTAATTGATCTAATTAAGAATGAAGATGATTGTTTTTGAAGATATTCTGTAGATACTGATAAATATACTTCTCCTGTTGTAAATCCACTCCATAGTGATTCTTCTGAAAAGTAATCTGGACTATCAAAATCTGCGACGCAGTTACCATAAGCGTAGCCAGCTCTTTTAATATTAGCTACGTATAGTGCGTTTTCTTGATAATCATAGAATAAGTTTAATGTTTCTGTTCCAAGTAAACTTTCACCAGTCATAGAATAGTTGATTGGACAACCAGTATTATATGCGTTTAAGACTTTACCCATTTCTATACCAGATAAAATCTGATTTTCTCCACCAGCTTTAACATATGCGAACTGATTTCCCCAGCTTCCTTTAAATACAGTAATATCTAAATATTTATTTTCATCATAAATATCAGTTAGTCTGATTCTGTATTGCCATGCATCGAGTTCTCCTACTTTTGATGGTAAAGTTATTAATTGAATTAGTGAATCGTTTTTAGTGTTATGTGATAAATCAATAATGTTATTGTATCTCATCATTGAACTATTCTTTGTAGATGTTACTACAACACCATTTATTGTTTTTTGGAAAGATCCTTTTGTACTACCGAAATATGATTCAACACCACTTTCACATTCAAATAGTCCGTCTATACTATGTAGAACATTAAAATATTGTTTAAATGTATAAGTTTTAGAATCTAGTCTTGTCATGAAAGTTAAGTTATAGACTCCAATTTGGTCTAACATAATAGATCCACCGTTATTTGTAACAGCTTTTCCGTCTGGTCCATATATTACGGTAGTCGCTTTCTTATCGCCAATATAGCCATCAGGAAGAACTAATTCTTTACCAAATTGGTAACATTCATTTAACTCTTTACTTAATCTAAATGAAGGATTAGATTCAGAGACTATAAAATTAAATACTCTTGTTTCAAATTCATAATGTGGAATTGAATATACTAATTTATAGTTTCCATCTTCATCTAAAGTTACATCTTCATTTTCGTATAGTATTATGTGGTCATAATTTTTATATATAACATCGTCTTTGTATAAAGATACTTCTGCGTATTCATCATTTAATAAAGAAGCTGATTTAATTAAAGCTTTATATAGTTTTAAAGAAGATCCTGTTTTAAGATTAGGATTCGCAGAATAGTTTCTATCTAAATTGTTAAAACCATATGTAACGTATGTTCTTTTATTGATGGTTTCTACTGTTTTTGTATTAGGTAGACCAGCAAAATTTTCTTCATCATAAGAAGTATATGTGATTATAGAATATCCTTCTCTTTCAGGAATGAAATAACATCCCTTTTGATATACACTATCAGAAATTATCGAACCACTATTATCATATATTGGAAGTAACAAACCATTCTTGTCTTCAATATTTACTTTTGTTACAAATTTAGATTCGTCGTTTGTGATTAGGTCAAAACATTTTGGTTCGTCTAAATAGAATTTATCGTTTACTATTGGCTTAGACTTAATTGAAAACGATGTAGTAGGTCCAGCGCTATTAGTTAAAGTATCGCCATATAAAGATTGACCATTAATTGAATAAACTAATACGTTCGCTCTTTCGCCTTCAGTGATTTCATTAAAGGTAATAGATACAGTATAATCATCAAAACTTTCGATTGAATTTAAGCCGAGACTACCATTATTTAAATCGGCGATTACTCTGTATTCTCCCTTTTCATAATGAGCGTCTATTCCGTAGGTATATGAATAAATTTCAAATGTATCATAATTAAAGCCAATTGTTAAAGGTTTAGAATCGCTAGATGTTATCTTTCCACCAGTATAGGCTACGTTTCCGAATGTGGCACCGTGAAGTCTTGTATAATACCCTTGGCTATTTTTTGTATTAGTTTGAGTCTCTGTTTTACCATCTCTTTCATAATAATATCCAAATAAATTACCATTGATTTCTACTTTTGCGCTTGGCGCAACAACATTCCAAGCTTCTCCACCAGAAACTACAACTGAAAATTCTCTTCCTTTAACATCTTTAAATGTTAGTTTCATTTCTCTTAAATCCACTGATGGATTCATTTTAATATTGGAAGCGTTATAGTTGATTCCATAATCAGACACTTTTGAATATGGTCTCATTTCTATTTCGAAACTGCCTTTGATTAGATTTGATAATTCACAACTAGCTCCATTATTCTCACTTGACAACAAGATTCCTCCATCATAATCAAGATCGAAATCTCTATCTACTTCACTTCCATCCTTCTTTAAGAAAGTATCAGGAAGAACAGAGTTTGGAGTTATTTCCATATTGGAAATATTTTTAAATACATCTTTCCCCGCTACCGCATCAATTCGCTTTGGGTTAGCAAATAAAAGAGCGAATATAGATATAACAAGCAATAGGGTTATAACTACTGTAAGTTTTTTCATTTTTTATCCTTTTAATCCTCCTACTGTCATATTTCCCATTAGTCTTCTTCTTAAAACTACGAAAACTATTAGTATAGGGATTGATACTACTATACATCCCGCAAGTCTTATCGTTACAAAGCTAGCTTCTTGAGTAGATGTATTATTAAAGTAATAAAGTCCATATGCGATTGTTGGATGACTTGGCAAATAAATCATAGGTGTTGTATAGTCATTCCAATATGTAATAAATGTAATAAGCGCTACTGCAGTAATTGTTGTTCTGACGAGAGGTAAAACAACTTTTGTTAGAATTTGCCACTGACTGGCGCCGTCTATTTGTGCAGCATCTATATATTCGTTTGATATAGATTTAAATGCAGCGTAGAATATTAAAAAGTTCGTTCCTATAAAATATCCTTTTAGTACAGCTAAGCCTATAAAACTATCATAAACATGGAATAATTTACTTATTTGAATAGATGAAGCTAAATTTCCTATTGTTGGTAGAATTAGAGTAACTATAACTAGTGAATATATAAATTTAGAAAATTTATAATCATACTTCGCTACCGCATAAGCAGTTATACATGGTGTAAGAACGTGGGTTAATGTACACAGTAGTGAATAAACAATTGAGTTAAAGAACATTTCCCAAAATCCTATATAATAGCTTTCACCATTAATAGTTACTGGTACTCTAATTAAATTCATCGCAATTTTGTAGTTTTCCCACTGCATCTGTCCAAATTTAACTATAGAAAATTTATCTATTTTGAATTCTATTACAGTTTTTAACGATGCGTTTATAGACCACAAGAATGGGGTTACAAACGATATAGAATAAATAAGTAACAATATAAATCCTATGGCGTAGAAAATCTGGAAATTAATTTTTCTTTTGCTTTTCATAAGTTTACCCCTCATTCGGTCCGTACTTTTCAAGTAATCTCTTTACAAGCAATGTTATAGGCGCCGCAACGATAGTAAATATTAAACCTGCTGCAGATGCGTATGGATACTGAGCGAAAGCCGCATCATTATTCTTTAATACTTTTACAAAGAATATATATCCAAGCGTCTGCATGTGCGTGGAGGCTCCTGCACCATAGAAATTATAAAGAGCTGCTTGATTAGTAAATATGCCCGCTACACCCGCTACCAGGAATACTGTAATAGTTGGGAATATTGATGGAATAGATATATGGAAGAATTCTTGCCACATATTCATTCCTTCTAATTTTCCGTATTCTACAAGTTCTGGATTTATTTTCGAGAATGCATTTGTATAAATTAATATTTGAGTGCCAAAACTTGCCCATATACAATAGAAAATAATTGTAGGGAATCCTGTTTTTCTATTGCTTAATAATGTCTGATCAAACGCTAATTTTCCACCTAAATTACCTAATCCGTATTCGACAATGTATTTAAACATTAATGATATTACTAACGATGAAATAATTTGAGGTAAGAATAAGACTATTCTAAAAGCACCATTACCAGGAATTTTCTTATACATTAAGAATGAGAATATCAAATTGAGTGGTAATCCTATTAGTAACGCTGCTAGATATATCTTAATAGAATTTAGGAACGCCACTTTCATATCCGCATCATTAAACAAATCATTTATAACATCTTTAAAATTATTAAATCCTGTGAAATAAAACGATGATGTTTCGGTGCTCCAGGTTTGAAAAGATAGTAATATGGAATTGAAATTAACTAAAACATAAAATATTATAAATTGAGCTAAAGGGTAAGCCAAAAGAGCGGCGTAGAAGATTTTTCTTCTTCTTTTGACGCTGCTCATAGTTAATTTCTTTTCTTTTTTATGGAAGATCTTGTGTAGTTTTACTTGTATTGAATAGATGATACTCCCAATAAATCTAAATATCTTAGAGAAAAATTTAGATATTATAGTTTCACCATCTTCAGATCTTCTATGATATCTTTTTTTCTTTTTCATATTTAATCAAAGTATTTCGATAATTGTTTGTTCCATTCTGATTCAGAATATTTAGCTTTCATACCGTTTAAGTAATCTTGAACAGATAAATCAGAACGCTGACTAAATGCATATAAAGGTTCTTGTTCGGTTGAGCCACCTAAATTAGATCCAAAGAAGAAATTTGAGTTTCCTAAATAGGCTGCTTCACTAATGAATATATCATCTTGGAATAATGTGATATATGAGATCTTTGTATTTTCGTTATGATACATATCAAACATATTTTGTGCGAAATATGTCATTTCTTTTCTATCATCTTCAGTTAAATCATAATCGTATGGTCTAATTGCGCCTGTAACTTTAGTAAAGTATCTCATAGTTTTTACGCTGTTTACAAATTTGAAGAAATCAATTGCGAGTTCTTTATGAGCTGTAGATTTAGAAATGCATACAACAGAGTTACCAGTTGAAGAAATCAATGTTGTTCCGCTTGCGCTCTTTCCATTATCAGCTTTAGGTACAGGCATGAACGCAAATCTTCTATTTCCATATGCATATTTATCGCCATATGTCTTAGCCATTTCATTAAAGAACGCTCTTGCGCCATTTTCCCACCATCCGCCTTCAAGGATCATAGCGATTCTTTGTTGAGTTGGATGAACACAGCTTAAAAGGAATGTTTGTTGTGCTTCTGTATGTGTATTAGTAGAATAGAATGAATCAGAAGAATATAGTTGATTTTGAATAATGTATTTAGCCATAGTTAACGCATATTCTTTACCATATTGATTCTGTAATAAGTATCCGTTTCTTCTAGTAATTTGAACTTTTTCATCACCTAATGTAACAGTTCCGTTCAATGATTGGTTAACATCCATCTGTTCCTTTCCTTCATAATCTGCCCAGATAGAAGCCAAGAATCTTACACGATAATAGTAATACATACCAGTCCAAGTATATGGAGTGATACTACTCTTTTTCATAGTGTTTAATAATTTAGTCCATTCTGTATATGTGGCTGGAAGACCGTCATCATAATCACCCGCTACACCATTTGGACCAGCTGATTTTGTTGTCGAACCGCTGTCACACATTAATTCGCCAGTTTCATCATAATAGAAACCTTCTTCCTCAAATAGATCAACATCATAAATAGTTCCAAATACCGCATCAAAGAATGGAACTGCATAATATTGTTCACTACCATTCTTTGTCCATTTATAATATTCTCTTAAAGTAGGATTCATTCTTTCAAGAATAGTTTCTGTGTCTCCTTCAGGTACAGAATTTACTACTTCAGTGATATCTAATAATTTATCTTGATTAACGTAGTTAGCATATGTAATACCATTTAAAAAATAGATATCATAGTTCATGTTTTTAGCGATCAATACTGAATCGTTATAATTATCTTTATCATTGTTAATTTCAATTTTTACATCTGGATGAAGTTTAACATATTCATCAGCAACGTCTTGTAGCCATTGGTGCCCTAAGTCACCATCATAGTTACCTATTGATAAAACTGTCTTTGCTTTTACTTCTCCTTTTTCATCAGTATAAGTGTCGTTCGCATTGTTTTCTCCTCCTTTGCCTGAAATAGTTTCACGAGAAAACTTACAAGCAACCAAAGAAAAAGTTAAAAGAGCGACAAAAAATACATTGAGGACCTTTTTCAAGTTTTTCATCTTTTTTCCATCCTTTCAAATGATAAATTTTATTCAACAAATTAAGTTTGTTAATTATATTTTAGTATAGTAAAAATAAAATATCAACAGATATTTATATGTTAAATATAAAAAACGAAAAACCATCACATACAGTTTCTCGTTTAATGTATCCTATTTATTATATTTTTATTGTAATCTCATCTTTAAAAATATAATTCTTCTCTTTATGTTGGATTGTAACATTATTTATACAATCAAGATTATAAATAGTTATTTCGTTTTTGTTAACCTCTATTTCAAATAGTTGTTTTTTCCATAATATTTTTGTTTTTACACTATTCCATTTTTTAGGTAGATGAGGATTGATCATTAGAATATCTGGTTTGTATTTTATTCCTAAAAATCCAAATATTATAATCTGCCAGATACCACCTAAGGAAGCAGCGTGTATTCCTTCATCACTCGATTTCATATTAGAACCTAAATCTGTTCTTATAGCTCTACTAAATAATTCATATCCCTCTTCTAGCTTATTTAACATTATCGCAATTATAGAATATGTAGATAAACTTAACGAAGATGAATGAAGACATCTTCTTTCATAAAAATAATAATTTTTTTCTATTATTTCTTCACTAAATAGATCAGGAAACAAATATAGAAGGAGCACGATATCTGCTTGTTTAGATACCATTACTTTAGTAAAACCACCAAGCTTATCTATTATAGACAAAACATTATCTTTTCTCTTGGACAAAGAAACATCATTTTCAACTATATCTAATAAAGATAAGTATGTATCATCTTCTGGAATTATTCCATCACTATTCTCTATTGGTAAATATATCTTTTGAACCCTATCAATGAAGTCATTTAAATATTCATCTAGACAATATTTATTGTATAATTCTACATTTTCTTTCTTTATTAAAAGCGCATATTTAATCGCTAGCTCTATATTATAATGAGCTAAATAATTGGTATATGCATTATTATTGATATCCCATTTATATTCATCAGGTCCAATTACTGTATGTATTTCATATCTATCCTTTTCTTTATTATATGTAAGTCTAGATAACCAAAATTTCGCACATTCAAATATTAGTTCGTATCCATATTTTTCTATAAAATCTTCGTCTTTCGTTATTAAATAATACATATTTACAGCGTAAGCTACATCCGCAGTAATATGATTTTCCTCTCTACCATTACGATAATTCTTAGGAGTATTTTCTGTATCGGTAATCCACGCAGATTCCCAAGGAAACATAGCGCCATCATATCCATTTAATTTGGCGTTTTTCTTAGCCGCATCGAGTGAGTTATACCTATATTCAAGTAGGCTCCTAGCTTCATTTGGAGATGTATAAATAAAGTATGGCAATATAAAGATTTCAGTATCCCAAAAGATATGGCCTCTATATCCTGGACCAGTTAGTCCCTTAGCGCCTATATTCATTCTATTGTCAAAAGATGGGGTCATTATTGTTAAATGATATATTGCGAAATGAATCGCTAATTGATCAAAATCATCATCACTATCAATGATAATATCTTTTACTTTCCAAATTCTATTATTCCATTCATCTTTTGATTCATTATATATTTCTTCAAAAGACAAATGTTTAACAGTATTCATATGGTTAAACGCTTTTTCTTTTAACGAGTCTTTATTAATGTTAGAAAGTTCTTTATCCCTATTAGTAAAAACATTAGATATTTTAGTTAATGATAGTTTTTGATTCTTATTAAGTTCAATTTTAAAACAATCTATTATCTTGTTGTTTTCATTTTTGGTTTTCTTCGTAAAATTATTTGATGTTTTATCATCTATTTCCACTTTACTAATAGACATAGTAGAAAATAGTATCCTGCTTTGTTTTGTTTCATTTATGAAAAATAAAACATCATTAATACATCCTTTTTCTAATACTTTAAAATGATCACTGTGATAGATGTCTCCAACGATACCACTTTCTATTAAAACATTTATATCAGAACTAGATACAATGTTTATTTTTGATGCGATTAAATGTAAATCTTTTAATGAAACAACTCTTAAATATTCTAGTTCAATATGTTTATCATTTTTTGTTAAAAAAGTATATGTTCTTCTTAATAGTCCGGTCTTCAAATTAAGAGTCTTACAATAATCTTTAACATTTATTGGACTCACCAATTCACCATCTATATAAATATCACAGTTAGTGACATCATAATTATTTGGCAGTTCATTAGACGTATCACCATCTAAAAAATCATATGTTCCAGACACTAAATTGAATCTTGATTTATCAGAAAACGAATCTTCATTAGCGCTTCTTAATCCCATATATCCATTGCCAAGAGACATTATTGATTCTGATTTCTTAATATTATCTAAAGAAAAAGTATCTTCTTTTAGCATCCAACCATTATCTTCTCTATCAAAATTATTAAACATCACCATGCCTCCACAACAAACAAATTATCAATATAGATAATATAATTATTACAAATTTATCTTTTTGACAATTGTTATTAAATATTAAAATAATACATTAATCTCTTAATCTTGTTTTATCCGCAAGGTTCCACTTGCTTACTTTTATAATTGAAACAAAATGAGAAAACAACATTACCAATAATACAAAGAATATAGATAAAAGAATAACACCTATATTTAATTCAAATGGGTATACTTGACCACTTGAAGAGATATATTCTAGTAATCCTTTCGTTACTAACAATGTTACAGGAACAGAAACAATAGTTGATATAACTAGATATATTAAATCTTGAATCAACCAATAAATTGATATATCTTTTATCCTAAAGCCAATAGATCTCATTATTGATATATTTTTATTATCATCACTTAATTGATTTAGAGCCATTATAGATAGGATTGAAAGACCAATCAATAATGAGAATAAAACTAATAATATAATAATTATGTTAATAGATGAAAATCTATTTGATAAATCTTTGCCAATTGAGCTTGAGAAGACCGCTATCGCTCCATTTTCATTTTCAGCTAAAAATCTTAACAATTTATTTTCATCATTAGTATTAATTAATACGCTTGTAGTATAATCTACTTCAAGATTATTCATCTGATCAATAGAAATATATTCAGTCATATTAAAATACTGTCTAGATATATCAGTTACTTTTATTCTTTTATCATTTATTACTACAGTATCTCCTGCTTTTACACCTAATTCTTTAGCGTCATTATGAGCTAATATTATACCTTCTTCTGATACATTTATTTTTTTATTCTGATTATTTGGAATAAATAATAACTTATTATCTAACGGAGCAGCTAATGTTTTTAAATAGCTTTCTTTACCGTTAGCGTTTACTTTAAGGAATGTGAAATAACATACATCCATATCTAATATGAAATCTTGATTTCTAAGATTATCTATAAATGAGCTATCTAATTTTTTATTTGAATATATCTGACAATCATAAGGTAATCTTTCATCAATGGTATGTTCTAATAACCTGTTTACTGAATGATTAAACTCTAGTGACATTAATACAATTGAAATAGTAGCTATGGTTGAAAATAGAGATACAAAAGTTCTCTTTTTATTTTTAAATAGAGAATTTATCGCTAACGAGAAATTAACGCTTCTATTTTTAGTGATTTTTAGCGCTAGTTTTGATTGTTTACCTACTATTTGTTTATTGTTGTTCATGGCGGTAGTAGGCGTAAGTTTTAATATCTTATAACATGATATAAAACAAGATAATTGTCCTATCAAAATAAGCGATAGATTAGATAATAATACAAAATGGATATTTAAGCTTCTAGATATAACAGGCATAGAATATGTATCTATAAATATTTTTGTCATGAATCTAGTAATAAATATTGCGACTATATTACCAATCACACAGGAAATTATACTTACTATTATTATGAATATAGAGAAAAGACCATATATCTCTTTTCTATCTATTCCAATAGAAATCATAATACCTATTTCTTTTGTCATAGATTTTATTATCTGATTCATAAACAAAACTATAACAACAAGTGTTACGATATAGAAAAATATAGGTACAACTATCGCTGATACTCTTATCTGTTTTATAGAACGATGGATATATCCATCATATAATGAATCTTCTTCTTTAATAGATTGTTTAATATTTATTCCTTTAGAATCTAAATATGATTCAACACTACTCTTTACTTCGTCCTTATTGAAGCCATCTTTAACTTTAAATAATATTTGGTTTCCAAAATTTTTAAAAGGAAGTGACGCTCTTTCTAGTTCACTATTATTTATATAGATATATCCAAAATCTTTATTGTCTTGCCAGATATATGCGTTTGAACGCACAAATATGGTTTCAGGTAAATCAACAATTTCGTATATATTTGCGTTAGCCGCAATATTATTAACGTAGAAGTGAATTGTATCATTTATCTTTAAACCGTTTAAATCAGCGAATTTTTTGGCTATAGAAACATTTAATAGTTCTTCTTTAAATTCGCCTTTTTCATAACTATATCTTTTGATTAATTCATCATTATCACTATATGTATAGATTCTAGAATATATTATTCTTTCATCATCTGTATCTTCATATCCTAAATATGTATCTATAGTATACCTATAAGTTAATTTATCAATTCCTTCTATATCACTTAAATCTAAATCGTTCTTATAGAATGTATTTGTAGATATCATCACATCCATTGTTTTATATTCATCTTTATATCTTGTAAATGATGATGATAAATCATAAATTGAAGACGCTAACGATGATAATAAAGTAATAGAAAATGTTGAAACGAGAATCATGGAAATGAAATAACCAAAATGTTTTTTAAGAAAAGGAAGAATCATCCTTTTAATCATTACCAAGAAACCTCATCGATGCTTATTTTATTTTTATTTTCTTCTTCACTTATTATTTTAGAATCTTTTATGGTTATTATTCTATCTGCGAGTCTAGCGATATCTTTAATATGTGTTACTAAAACGATGGTTTTACCTTCTTTATGAAGCTTTTCAAGAAGTTCTAAAACCTGTCTACCAGCTTGTGAGTCAAGCGCACCTGTAGGTTCATCACAAAGTAAAATATTAGAATTTTTATTTATCGCTCTAGCTATAGCGACTCTTTGTTGTTCACCACCCGATAATTGATAAGGGTACTTGTTTTCTTTATCACTTAAGCCGACACTATTTAATAATTCTTCTGCCTTTTTCTTATCTCTAGCGCCAGGAGCTAGGGTTATATTTTGTATAACAGTAAGTTCAGGTAATAAGTTATAAAATTGATATACAAAACCTATATCATCTTTACGATATAGAGTTAAATCTTTATTGTTTAATTTTGTGATGTCTTTACCTTTAACGATCACCTTACCATCATCAAGATTATCCATTCCACCTATTATATTTAACAGAGTAGATTTGCCCGATCCAGAGCCACCAAGAATAACTAAAAATTCATTTTCATACACCTTTAAAGAAACGTTATCAAGAGCGTATTTTTCTATTTCACCATCTATATATTTCTTTGTAAGATTTTCTACTTCTATTATTGGTTTAGGCATTTCGTTCACCATTTCTTTCATCAGTGGCTTCTCTTATTCTTTTCTTGTTTACGATATAAGATGATAATTTAAAAATTCCAAATTCTAAAGCAAAAACAAATAAAACAACCATAGCGTAAATAGCTAATCTTAGATACATATTTTCAGGTAGTATATTAGCGATACTTGAACCAGTAGTGCTAGTCGCAAGATAAAGATAGTTAGCGCCTTCTATATTATTGTTTAAGATTATAGAAATAATCGCTAATATAACTAAGAAAATTAAAGGTTTATATACTGTTTTAACATTGTATTTAAATCCTTTTATAAACATCATATAAAATACTGCATAGATAGGAAGAGCGTGTTCACCAAAGAATTGATAATATCTAAAATATTTTGGACCAGTTGTAGAGATAACGGCTGGTGTAACAAGAGGAACAATTCCTAATGTTAAACAGATAAATACATCTATATCAAATAGTGATTTATTTTCTGTAAATAACATGATTGAAGCAAATATTGCGGTCCACTCGCATACTTGAAATGGTAATTTCGTAAGTAAGGTTGTAGAATCTTCGCTTCCTGTACCTGCGTATAATAAACGCCAAAAATAACCCATTTCAAAAAATAAAATAGAACAAGCAAGAATGTATCTAATATGTTTTTCATGTTTATAAGAAGCTATTTTCTCACGATAAATATATGTTAAAATTATCGCTGCGATAAGTAATATGATTGGTAAAAAATGCCAGAAAGAAAAATATTGAAAATCTCCTTTTTCTCCATATCCAAAGAATCCATCTTTATAAAAATCAGCGTGATTTGCGACTTCAGCTAAAAACATAAGCAATCCTCCTCTCGCAAGTGCTTAACATTATTGTTTACCAAGTAATATTATACTAGGATTAAGGGTAAAATTAAAGACGTCAACATCTTTAAATATTTCATGTTACTCTAAGAATAATATAGATAAATTAAGGCAAATGGGCAAGTCCCGCTTGGCGAAATTTGGATGATTAAATATAAAAAAGCACCTTTTGACGAAGTGCTTAGATTTATTAATTTTTTAGTTTAAATATAATATGGGTTTGGTTTTGCTAATAAGCCGATAAAATCAATAACTACACCAACCAAGAACAATCCGCCAGTAAGCATATATAATATACCAACTCCAGCTTTTCCTTCATAAAATTTATGGGCACCAAAGAAGCCAACAAATAAACACAATAACAAGGCAACCCATTTATTTTTAGGCTTCCCATAAAAGCCACTTGCAGCAGCAGAAGCACTGGCTGCAGCAGATGCAGAATTATTATTGTTTATAATTATTTGATCACTACCATTACCTTTTTTTATTTCTTCAACTTGCCTTCCGCACTTTGTACAAATTACTGCATCCTCTGGAATCTTTTCTCCACAATACTTACAAAATTTTAATTTTTCTCCTTGATTATCCATAATCATTTCCTCCATTAAGTGTTTTTCTAAATTATAACCCCCCCCCACTCTTGTCAACATTTTTTATTGACTTTTTTATATTATACTCTTAACTATTATTTAATATATATATTAACACCTTTCAAACCATAGATTCCATAAAATGTCTAATTGTTGGTGTAGTTTGCGGTTGTTTTGGGTTGTTTGCGGTTGTTTTGGGTTGTTTGCGGTTGTTTTGGGTAGTTTTAGGTAGTTTTAGGTAGTTTGCGGTTGTTTTGCTACAAAAACTGTAAAAGTCAACCTCAAATTGTAATTTTCGCTCAACTCAAAATATTGTTTTCAATGTTTTATTAGTTACGACATAAATAATATATAGCAATAATTTATATATTAAGCAAATCATTTAATTCTACGATATGATAATTATAACTTTGTATTTCTTTATCTCATCATCAAAGTCATTTTTTGAGAATAAATAGCATACTCTATTATACTTAAATGGAAAACACGCTTTCTTTTAAATGTTTTATCACATCCATATATAATAATCTAGAAACATCTTCAAATCTATGACATATTTTCAATAAAAACAAGTTAAGTATTATCTTAAGAGGATACAATAATTTCCTTGAATTATGAATAGTGTTATAATTGGCGTACAAATTTAAAAAATCCTCCATGATTAGAGGATAATACATTTCGTTCAAGTGTTCGAGTCTTTTCATCTTTTATAATTACAGATAAGGGTCCAAATCCCGCGTGACGGAATTTAGCGAAATAAAAAACATACATCTACAAGACATATGTTTCAGACATATATTGGTGGCGAGTATGGGATTCGAACCCATAAATGCAAGCGTGAAAGGCTTGTGAGTTGACCGTTTCTCCAACTCGTCAAGGGTGGCGCCCAATGTAGGACTCGAACCTACGACCCCCTGATTAACAGTCAGGTGCTCTAACCAACTGAGCTAATTAGGCATTATTTTAAGAAAGAGCCTAGCGATGTCCTACTCTTGCACAAACGTACTACAATCGGCGCTGAGGTGCTTGACTTCCGTGTTCGGAATGGGAACGGG
>CALCVH010000162.1 GCA_937907585.1 uncultured Bacillota bacterium
ATGCAGCCAATATCTCATTGTTAATGTTTTCAATTTCTTCATTTAAAGACTCTAGCTTATGCTCTGCTTCTTCTTGGTTGGCTTTTGCTTCTCTTCCAAGATTTGCATTAACCTCGAATTGCTTTTGCATTTCTACAATTTCAATTTCAGTTCTTGCATTTTCATTTTTGATTCTTTCTAAATCATCCTGCTTTTGCTTATTGAATAATAACAATGCTCCCTCATCTGCAGGAAATATCATTCCACATTTAGGACAAGTTACATAACCTTTGAACTCTCTTTTAGAAATTTCATCATAGGCTTTATTTGCTACTTCAATTCTTGTTCTTGAATTTTCAATTCTACTTTGTAAATCAAGAACTTGTTTTCTCTTTTCATCTCTAGTTGATTGATAAGCTGCTATAGTAGTTGAAATTGAGTTTCTACTTGCTAGTTTTCCTCTTAACTCTTCATTTAGCTTGGTTAATAGCTTGTTTTTGCCCTCATTGGCTTCCGCCTGTGCAATTTGTAAGTCTTTTCTTAAAAGGGCTAATTCTTGGTTTCTTTTTGCCCTTTGTTCAGTTAATTCTAAATCATAATTAGCTTGTGCCTTTTGTAGCTCTGCTTCTAATGTACTTGTAAGATTTGTATCGCCTCTTTTAAGGTTTCTAATTCTTACATTTAAATCATCCTTTTTAGCTTCTAGGGCTTCTCTTTCAGTTGAATCATATTCTTCTATATCTTGATAATCTGCTAGAGCTGTTTCTAATGCTTCAAGTTTCTTATTGGCTTCTAATCTTTCAGCCTTTAAGTTTTGGCGCATCATTGTGAAATCGCCCATATACTTTGATTCATGCTTTTGCAATGGTTGATATTCAGGATACATGCTAAATACTTCTTCATTTGTTACAGAACATCCTAAATCAACAAGTAATTGTCTTAATGCTTTAGGGTCTAACTTTTGTAAAGGATAAAGTGGATCAACTAAAACTCTTAACTCATTTACATCCTTTGAACTCTTAAGAGCTGGAGTAAAATTGAATTTACTATAAAGAACATCACCGAATGATTTAGCAGTATAACCACTTGCACCATTAACTTGATATTCTGTATAATGTCCGCCTGTAGGTTTAGTTTTTAATAATTTAGTAAATGTTGAGCCATCTTCAAAAGTGATTGTTACATTTGTATGTTCACCCTTTTTGAAATCAATAGGAACGATTGAATCTAAATCATTTTCACCAACACCCCATTTATCAGTTAAAAGGCAATTTGTAATAAACCAATGAACTGCATTTAGAACAGTTGATTTTCCAATGTTGTTAGCTCCTGTTATGATATTTGCCATATCATTTACATTTAATTCGATGTGCTTAATACATCTAAAATTAGTTATTTCAATTTTTTTAATTTTCATTTTTATTCTTCCTCATTTTCCAATTTATTTTTTATGAATGTTTCTATTGTGTCCCTTTCCTGACCGAACACAATTCTCATTTGTTTATCCATTCTTACTTTTCTAGTTAATTTCCAATTGAGCTTTAATGACCTTAAATCTCTTGTAAAACGTTTATTCAAGTAATCGAACACTTGTTCTTCATTGCCTATCTTGTAGCCTTTAGAATCACTTACAACTATCTTTTGGATGATATCGCAATCATTGATAGCTCTAACATCTGCTTCCATATCAACACAATTTCTTTGTGATTTGTCATCGTATGAATAACCGCAATGCTCGGCTAACTCTTTCTTGCTTATGAAATCATCTTCGGTGTAGTGTTCTTTTAAGTAGGTATATAATCGCAATGCTCTTGGTGTTAAATCAGCCATTTGCAGGTTTAACCTCTGCTAGAATCATCTTTGTTAATTCTTCTTTGTAGTTAAGACCATTTATTTCTAAAACTACATCTCTTTTGGCTTTGCTTGGCATATACCTAGAACAACTTATTTTCTTACTGTCTTGCATCATTTGTGATGCTTTAGTTTTCCCTATATCAAAGTAAGCTTGAATATCTTTTAAATCCCATAAAGGTTTTAATAATATTTCTTTTCTTCCCATTTTTCATCACCTGTGTTTGTGCTTTAAACTCACAATTTAATCTAAAAAAATTAGTCTAAATCAGTTCTTACTAAATTTAAACCTGATTGATTAAAAATAGTAATCAATGCTAACTTTTCAGCTTCAGAGAAATTATTGCTGCTTTCTTTTCGAGTATATGTTTCTCTTGAAATTCCAATCTTTTCGGCAATCTCGGTTTGAGTTAAACCTACCATTGTTCTATAACCCTTAATCTTATTTAATTCTTGCATTACTAATTCACTTCCTTATAGATAAATTTTATATGATATACTTCCTTTAAGGCTCTTTTCTTCAAATTCCCTAATTCATAAGGCTTTCCAGAGCCAACGATTCGGTTTTGATACTTTGCTACAATGTTAGCAGTATTTAAACCGCTCTTATTTAACTTAATAGTTAAAGGCTCAATTTTATCATTTAAGAATAAATGTAAAATGTTTGGATCACCTATGTTCTTCCAAGCCACTTTTACAGGCTCATTATTGCTTCTTACATAGCCAATATTACACATTTGTTATCACCTCAAATTTACTATGAACTAATCTAGTAAAAGGAACAAAATAAACTTGTTTGCTTTTAAGTTCCTTTAGTAAGAAAACAACTGTTTTACCATTGATTGTTTCCTCTTCTCTTTCTTCTACAATTTCGAATTGCATTCCATTAACTTGACTCTGTAAAACATTGCCAACTTCAAATTGCTTCATTTTATCTTTCCCCCTTAATTTCTATACTTGGCTTTTTTACTTCACCCTGTATCATAAATAAGATTTGCTTCTTATGATACTTGGCTTCTTTCTTTGTTAAATGCTTCATTTGTGCTATTACATCAGCACCAGAATAAACTGTCAAAGTAAATAAGTTTTCCATTTTGTTCCCCTTTCTTCTTTGTGCTTTAAACTCACAAAACAAACTATAATTTCACACCTTTTTAACATAAAAATAACAATTTAAAAGTGTATAATTTGAATTTGTTGTTTGTGCTTTTAATTAACTTACAACACCATTTTATACTTGTATTTGTGATTTGTCAACACATTTTGTGCTTTTTTATCACTTTTATTTTAAAAATGTTTTATTATTATAAATTGAGGTGTATGTTTTTGGAAAAATTAAGAAATGTGCTTTTAAGATATAGACAACTAAATAACTTAACGCAGCAAGAATTGGCGGATAGATTAGGAATTTCAAGAAATAATTTAGCAAATTGGGAGCTAGGAAGAACAACTCCAACTATTGAGGTTTTTACTTTAATATCTAATAAATTAGGAATTGATATTAAACTACTTATTGATGATGTAGATTCTAACGAAAAAGAATTAAATAATACTAAACTTGCTTTATATAATCAATTAGGGGAATTGACAGAGGAACAAGCTCAAGAAATATTAAATTATATAAATTATATAAAATCGAAAAAGTGATATAAAGTGATATATTATGACTAGGAATGAAAAGCAATTACAATATCTTTATGATAAAGGCATTGCCCTGGATTATTTTCCATTAAATAATTTGGATGCCTTTTGTGTTGATCTAGGCAATGATAACAATAGAATCTGCCTTAACTCAAATAAAAAATATTCCTCTATAAGTGAGTTTTGGATGATAGAGCATGAATTATCACACCTAGAACAAAAAGCCTTATATAGCCTTAATTCTAACGCTTTAACAATAAAGAAATACGAACGTAAAGCAAATGATAAAATGATTTTAAAGTTTGATTTACCAAACAAGATTTTAGAACTACTTAAAAAAGGCTATTCTTCTAATGATATAAGGGAAAATTTAGAAATAACAGAAAATGTGTTTGAAAGTTGTATTGATTATTTATTAAGAAAAGGAAAACTATAAAATGAAAAATAGAGTAAAAGAATTATGTATAGAAAAAGGAATTTCAACTCCAAATGAATTTGCTTTAAAGGTCGGCATTGGTGTTAATATGGCAACTGCTATTTGGAATCAGGAAGCAATAATTGAATTTAACCTAATAGAACATTTAACAAACTTCTTCGGTTGTTCTGTAGCTTACTTATTATGTGTTAATGAGGAAAAATAAAAAATGCCTGTTTACAAAGATAAAAACAAGCATTGGTATTTTGTGGTAACAATTAACTACAAACAATATAAAAGGGTTAAATGGAATAACCAATATATGCTTTCTAAAACGGAAGCGTTAAAATGTGAGCGTGAGTTTATAGATTCTATAAGTTTAAGCAGCTCTAATATAACCTTATATAAACTATTTGATGAATTTACAACTGCAACCAAAAGCACCCTAAAGGTATCTACACAATATAAGTATGTAAAATTTAAAAGAAATTATCTTGTTTTAATACCTGATAAGAGCTTAAAGGATTTAACCATTGCAGATATAACAAAATGGAAAAACGAGCTTGCAGCCAAAGATTTAACTATTGAATATAAGAATAGAACACAAAATCTTTTAAAGAAAGTTTTAGAATATGGAGCTATAGCCTACGATTTAAAAGCAAAATTACAAATTCCACTTTTAACCCCTTTTAAAGAAAACAATGTAAAAGATATAACTAAAAAAGAGAAATGGCTTAAAAAGAGCGATTTCTTATCTTTAATAAAGCCTTTAGAAATAAATTCATATTGGTATGTTGTTATTTGGGTTTTATATTTTACAGGTTTAAGAATTGGTGAGCTTGCAGCCTTACAAGTTAAGGACATTGAAATAGATCATCTTACCATTAGCAAAGATTATATAAGAGTAAATGGAAAAGATTACATACAAGCACCAAAAAATAAAAACTCAATTAGAGTTGTTGCTTTAGATGATGTAACAAGCAAGTTATTATTCAAATTTTTTGAACACTTGGGACAGGATGATTATATATTCAATATTAAAAAGCATTTCTTGAATCAACAAAGATTAAGAAGAATCTTAAACAAACTACAGGATGAAGCCAACTTGAATGATTTAATTATAACCCCACACACTTTAAGACACAGTTATTCTTCTAATTTAAAGGCTTTGGGTTATAACGAGTATGTTATATCAAAATTGATGGGAAATACTCCAGAGGTAGCAAGTTCAACATATATTCATGCAGATGTAAATTTAAAAGAAATAAGCCAAAAAATTAAAGAAATTAAGTAGAATCTTACCTGATTCTTACTTGAAAAATAAAAAATAGCCTTAAATAAAGGCTTTTTTCTTTGTTTGGTGTACCCAACGGATTTAATACGCTTATTTTCAAATTGTTTCATTTTGTTTCAAAAAGTTTCAAATTTTAACCTATTTATATAATATAAAGGATGCAATTTAGATAAATTTCATAAAAAAGTTTCAAATTGTTTCAAATTTTACCGCTTTATTCTTACTTGATTTTTACTTAAATAAAAAAATATGGATGCAATGTTGCACCCATACCGATAAAATAACTTATAGGACATTTTAATTATAACCTATTTTAGGCAATAAAAAAAGAGGTGGTTTTTAAGCCACCTCAATTTTACCTGTACCAATAAGAATTGGTTTATTGCTATTAAGTTCTTTGATTTGTTCTTGTTGCTTTCTTTGAATTTCAGCTTCTACTCTTTCATTCTTCCATTTGAAATAGCTTTTTAAAATATCTATCTTACAAACATAAGAAGCTGTAATTGTAGAGTCATAGATTCTATCTGCTTCGACAAATGCAGTTAATATTCTTGTAACTATCATTATTAAACTTGAAAGCACATTAGCGATAATTGTTATAGTTGATGTATCGCCAAAGCTCCAAATAGATAAAGCTAGAATTGCAGAACATAAAATGTAAGCCCAAATTTTATTGAATGATGCTTTATTAAAAGATTTGCTGTAGGCTTGATTTCCTCTTGTTAGGATTCTACCATTACCACCTACACGCTCTACGTTTTGGAAGTCATCATAGAAAACCATATAATATTTAACTCTAATAATATCTATGATTTCTTTTATTCTTTCAGGTTTAATTTCTTCTTTTAAAATGTTAATTTTGGCTGTTAAAGACATTTTCTTTTTTGTACTATATGTCTTTATCTTTTTACGTTCTAAACGATTTATACGCTTGTTTATTTTGCCAACATAAACACCTATTTTAGTATTAAGATTAAATTCTTCTAAATACTCTTTCATGTCTAGGTCTTTGTCTTTGTTCAATGAATTATATTCATCCATAACATCAAGCACATTTTGTCTTGCTGCCGTTTTATCAAATCGAGCATTTACAACGGCTCTAAAAAGTAAGAATATACAAGCTGTTAATGCTAGTGTTCTAACCCAAAATTGCCAACTTGTTAATTTTGTAAAATCAAATCCCATTGTTACAACTTGGATGCCAACTATTGCCATAGCACTAATTACAATTTCTGTAATGGCTGCAATATATTTTGGCTTGCCATATTTATTAACTACTTTCGCAGCCTGTTCAGTTGATTCATTTATAAAATTATTCATTCTTTCAGTTAAATCCATAAAATAACATCACCTTACTTTGTTAGAGTTTCAACTCTTTTATTGATTTGGATTTGATGCTTTGCTTCTTGTCTTAAATCCCATTCAGCCTCTAAATAATGAAGTGTTAAATAGTCAACCATTATTGAGCAGATGATAGAACTTAAAACCTTTATTAGAGTATTACAAGCTAGATCAACATTTGTTTTGATTAAATTTAAAAGCAAGATACCTCCAACAGGAAGTATCAAGCTATAAATCATTAAAATTGTAAATTTGAATCTTTGTTCTTTTAGTTCATCTTGAGGTAACTTATTTAAAAGCCTTTTAACACCTTTTAAAAGAAATACTGCAATACAAACTACTAAAACCAAACCCACACCTGTTAAGCGTGTTGAGCTTGATTTAATTAGGTCATATTTAACGCCTATAATAATAATTGGAGCTACTAAAGCAAAAGCCAAGTAAAAAAGCCCATAGATTAAAAAATGGGCTTTTAATTTATTTGAACTCCAATGTTCAATATCTGTAAACCACATAGGAACACCTCCTATTATTTAGATAAGTCAGCAGTAATACTAGCGCATGCTTTAGCAATTTCTTTTGTTTGGTCGTTAGATAAATCTACTAACTTTTGTTGATTTTCTTTTTGAATTTCTAAAATTTCAGCTTTTAGGCTTTCTAAAGTTTCTTGATAAGCCTTTTCTCTTTCTTCAATCTTTTGTTGATTTTCTAAAGAAAGTTTAGCGAATGCTTCTTGATATGCTTTAGAAGTTTTATATTCTTTATGTTTATTTAAAACGATAGTGATTATACAAGCTAGGATTGCAGTAAAATTAGCAACTAGATAAGCAATAATCCAACCAATGATTGCTTCAAATTCATCCCATTTTAGATTCTTTAAATGGTAAAGGAAGAATTTAAGGGCTTCTTCATCAGTTTCTACAATTTCAACTGTTTCCTCTACTTCTTCAGCATTTACGGATATTGATAAGCAAAAGCAAAATAAAAACCCTAATGCTAGGGCTAAAAAACCAAATAAGAATTTCATTTTATTTTTCATAATTAAATACCTTTCCTTTTTCTTTTATTTAATATTATTTAATACTTATTATTTTGTTTTAAGGTTTAAAGAATTAACGATAAGAGTTAAGTCTTTGATAGCCTTTTTTAAGGCTTTGTTTTCTTCTTTCAAAGCCTTAATATCACTTGAATGTTCATTTAGGACAGTGCCTAATTTCTTTTGTTTTTCTTCTTTTGCGGAAGTATCTAAAATTAAATCTTTAGCATCCACACCCTTAAAGGTGTTAGTTTTAGGATTATCAATAACATAAACTTGATTTTGTTTTATCATTTTCTAGTACCTCCCTAAAGAATATTTGTTCCATATACGGCAATAGGGACACAAACATCATTATTAGTTTCATTTGTTGAATTATCAACGTATTTTCCAGCCATAATTTTAAGTTGGTTAGCATTACTACTATAATTTTCAATTTCTCTATAACAAACAGCAACACCTTGTCCGTAAGATGCGATAGACAATACATATTTTTCGCCAACGGTTGAGCTTCTCTTAAATTTTTGGAATGTATGAGCATAACCATCGCCAGCTGTATGGCTTATTAGGTATTCAAAAACTATATACTTATATGCACTCATATCGCTTGTTGTTATTGTTTGATTTGAAAAAGCACTTTCAGGACTAGGGTTTTCCCACAAAAGAACACCCTCTGCATTGTGTAGGTTTGTCGCTTCCTCATCAGTGATGTGCTTTGAAGCGTGGTAGTCGCTTGGTGGATATGGGTGTGAGCCAGAGTTTAGCATAATGTTGGTGATATTAACATTTGAATATGTATTACCTGTTATATCAATAGAAATAGTATAAGTTCCGTTTGGTAAATCAGAAATATCATAATTATTATAATTATCCCTATTACTACCACTTATATAAAATTGTAAAATATTAGTATTATCTGTTTTGGTAAATGTTCCTTCATAATGCCCTATTGTTGCGGTATAAACAAGTGTGCTAACAAGAGTGCTACTACTATACAATTTTATTGAAAAATCACCTGCTGTATTTTGTGGTAAACTAACATTGTAATTTCCATATTTCCACAAATTCAACGTTTCAACTACATCTTGCCTAATCTTGTTAGCCATATTGCTGTCTAGTGGTAGTATGCTCTCCCCCTCGATTGGGGTGTCTGGGTATGAGGAAGATAGTTTGTATTGAATTACAATAGGTGTTTTCCAATCTCTAGGACAATAAACTCTTTGCTGAATATTGTTAAAACAAGCTGTTTGAGAAGCCCAAGCACTATCTCCCGTTTTAATCGGAACACTTGCGACAGCCTCGTGTGCTGTTGTGTCATAATTTGGCATATTTAGTAAAAAGCCATAAGTGTTAGATGTTGGTGTCCACATTGGATTACTAAAATCATCAAATACTACAACCCCTGTTTGTCTTGTCTTGCCATCTGCACTGTCAAATGCTCCCAAGTGGTATAGGGATTTGTTCTCTTGAGATGTGGCTCTGCTTGTTTCACTATCTAGGCTATCTTTGACTAGCTTTTCACTTGGGTAGTGGGTGTCATTTGGCGTTGTACTCCAAGAGGTTACTTTATTATAGTCTTTTTCAAATATTGCATTGCTTACTCCAACTGTTAAATCGCTTCTAATTGTTAACCTAGAAAGTTTTGAGCCATCAAATGAAAAAAATTCGTGAGTGCCACTATTTGTCCTTAAATATCTATAAGAAATGTAATTTCTTACTGCTATTGTGTGTTCGTTTACACTATCGTATTGTTCTTGAGTAACACTTGAATTTGCATCTATAATATTAAACTTTGCTAACTCTTGCTGTATTTCAACTAAAGTATTGATAATATTATCTGCACTTGTTCCTGTTGTAAATGTAGTCCAAGCACTATTTAATGAACTAACACTTGATTCTAATTGAGTTAGTCTTGTTGCAATTGTTGTATCACTTCCACTTATTGAGCCAATTACTTGCTCTATTGTTTCTGCATAATCATTGATAGCGTTAATTGCAGCCTCTAAATTTGTATATTCAATACCTGCAATTGTGATTGTTGGAATTGTTATATCTTGCTTACCACTCAATAAATTATTAACTTGAGTCTTTGTGTAAGTTGTTGATTTATCAGCCTTACCATCTAATAAGTTATTAGTTTCACTCTTTGTGTAGCGGTTATCAACTGCAGTTTGTAAAGCATCAATAAAACCTTTTAAAATATAGCCCTGTTTGGCTGATAAAGGCTTGTTTGCAAGCTCGCTAGTTAAATTATCAACTATGTCAGTAAAACTTATTTTTGAGCTTGTAATGCCATCAATTAAAGTCTTATTGTTCTTGATGTAAGTTACAATTTCTTGTAATTCATCTAGGTTTGTATCATCACTTTTTAATAAAGTATTGATACCATCAATTGCATCTTTTAATAATTTACCCTGATAAGCACTTAAAGGCTTATTTGTAGATGTATCATTTAAGGCATTGATAATATCTGCAATCTTTACTCTAGTGTTAATATCAGTTTGTAAAGCATTATCAGCTTGTTGTCTAGCTGTTGCTTCTTCGCTAACTTGAGCTTCTGTAGCAAGTTCAGCATCACCCTTTTTAAAACTTGTTGATTTAACTAATCCTGCAACAATTGTTTGTTGATTATTATTTTTATCAGCTTTACCACTTAAATTGCTTGTAAGTGCTGTGATAGATTCACTCAAAGAAATCCAAGCACCACCATCGCCTAAAACTAAAACATCATCTAAAACAACTGCGGCATCCTTAACCTCTAAAGTTATTTTAGCAACTGTCTTTGTCATTTCTACAGATGCAGCAGTTTTCTTCATCTTAAATGAAATTGTTAATTCTAATGCGCCTGCAACTGCAATATCTCTTGGATTGAAATCGCCTTTCCAACCATAATAACCATTAAAGGCTTCTGTATTATCATGAGTTGTAATTGTTGCATAATTGCCTAAAATTCTTCCATCAGCACGCTTTACGCTATAAAGTGGTGAAATAGTATTGTAACTATTCACTGTGCTTGTAGGAACGAATATATGCAATTTATTAAACTTATCGCTTCCCCTTACTATTGGGTCGCCTGATTCATTTGAAATATTTTCAATTTCAAAATTACTATTTAAAAAAACTTTCATAAGTTTCCTCCTTATATTATTTATTCATCTTCATAAGTAGCATTTGGTAAATACACTGTAAATGCCAAGCTCTCATGTTCATCTTTATAGATCACATATTTTTCTATAGGTGATACCATCCAACCGCTTAAAGCGTATTCTGTTGTATCAAATTCAGGAAGTTTTCTTGAAACACTAATTGGCACATCATCATCATTATCATAATAAGTTAATATGCAAGTTAATGAATATGCTTCACCATTGTTATCTGCATAAGGAACATCCTTTTGAATGTAATTTCCTCCATTGCTTTCGGCAAGTTTTACGCCTGCGCTAAAGTTATCTATTGTTTTGGCAACAACAGTAACACCACCATCGCCCACGCTATAAATATTAGCTCTTAATAAAACTTTTAGTGGGCTTTCATCAGCAGCACTTCTATAAAAATCACACCTTAAGAAATACGAATAACTTTGGCGTAGTTCGATTGAACTATCATTTTTAAAATATATATGTCTTTCTTTAATATTATCAAGTGCTATTTTAGTCGCTTGATATTGTGTTCTAACACCTATTGAATCAGCTTGCTTGTTATAGTTTGTTGAAGCATTTATTGTATACATAATATGTTCTCTTAATATTTCCATAACAATTGAGCTAACATACCAAACTTGATTATCATATTCAAATTTTGTATTTGTATCTAAAGGACAATAGTCTAGCGTTTGAATTGTTAATTCAGGTGTGCCTAAAAAACTATTTGATATATGTATATTTTTTCTCATTATGTCATAATCAATATAGTTAGCACTGTTTCCATAGCTTCTTGAAGTATTGAAATAAGCATTTTCATTAACAATGTTTGTTTCATCTTTAACATCCTTAACATATTGATTAGTGATAGGGTGTGCTTCAACATTCCACTTGACATCCATAGGATTTGTTCTTTCATTTGTTGTAGAATAATAAACTCTACAATACTCGCTAGAATCAATAGGAATGTTGCTTGTTGCGGTTTGTTCTTTGTCTAAACATTCCTTTAGCATAGGCTGTGCAGATACACCCTGAATATTACTAATCCAATTATCTTTATAATACTTATAAATGCCCTGTATCTTGTTATCGCCTGATTTATAATAACAATACTTTGGTTGTTGGTTTGTAGGCAATGCCATGTAAATATCTTCGTTTAACATATTGCTTGTAATATCAAACCACTTTTCAACTCTTGATGTTGAATTTCCATCTTCTCTTCTTAAGCCATTAAAAACGTAATTATAGCCAACTATAGTGCCATTAAAAACGTAATCACTTTCATCGAAATCAGGATTTGATTCCCAAATTTCTTCCATTAACTCAACAAGCCAATCAGAGCCATATTTTGGCTCATTATTATTGTTTTCATCTACTATGGATGCAATTCCATTCTTAATGTCATCAAATGTTAAATCCGTTAGGCTACCTCTATTCCATCTTTCAACTTCTTCATACATTTCTTGATTAACATAAATATTTACATGTTCAATAACTTCCGTAAATACTTGCAGTCTTACTGCCTTTTCAATCTTTGCAGGTAGTTCGATAAAACAATTATCAGCATTACAAATGTTATTATCACTTCTACAAGTTAAATTAGAATATTTAGTAATAGTGTTTCTATCTACTACATTATCAACTTGAGATTCTAAACACTTACAATAGTTATCAAAGTTTTGTTCATAACTTACATATGTTAAAGTATTATCATTAAACTGCACCTCATTTATTGAATCTAGGTTAATAGGCTTAATAATAAAGTAAATACTATAAGCATTTTGAGATGTTGTAATTGTATCCCAAAAATCAATTTTCATTTTACAATTGTGTATTGTGAAAATATCATTTGCTATTTCAAAAGCAGTTGTTCCCTTATCATATGAATAAGAATGTCTATCAAGAGAGTTCCAAGCATTATTTCCGCTTGTTGGTATATCAAAATGAATATTATATCCTGTGATATTATGGATTAGTTTTGTTAAAACATCTAAATAATATTTATCATTGTGATTTGTAAATGTTTTAGTTCCTATTTGGATTGTTTCAAGTAATGCTAAAGGCTCTACAAGCGTTACATCATGAATATAATACATTTCACCATCTGGTTGTTCTCTTAAGTATTTAGTACATTTAGAATAGCCAAAATAACGCTCATTTCCTCTTTGCATTGGTGCGATATTTGCACTTGCTATCTCAAACATTGTAAATGGCGGAATATTGTACTTTGCTTTAGTAAATAATGTTGCTGGGATAATCATTTTAAATGTAGTTATTGCAAAAGCATCATCACATCTTTTTTGTTGATTTTGATTAACTGTGATATAAGGAGTTATATCTATACAAGTAGATGGGTTTGTTGTCCCATCTTTTGGATAAATAAATATTTTCATTATTTGTTCCTCCTATATCCTATAGCTTCGCCTACATTATTAAAACCTGCTCTAGCAAGTCGCCTTTGTGAGCTTGCTTGCATTTCTTTGTTTTCCCAAGATTGATCTAATGCTGCAGTAGTTAATCTTATTGCAGTAGAAGCTATAGCCACTGCAGGATTTACAACAGCAAGCATTCCAATTCCTAACATATCTTGAACATTATTAACTATCGCTTGATTATGACTATTTCCTGTCCATTTTCCAACATTAGAAGTAATGTAGTTAGCACTTTGTTTAGCAAGCATTGTAGCGATTGCTAAATTCTTAACACCAGCTTTAGCAGTTGATACCTCTTTAGAATCTGCAGTTGCTATTTCTTGAGCATTAGAAGCACTTGCTAACGTTGGTGTTTTCTTTGTTAAGGTTTCATTTCCACCTAAATTGTCTTGAATTATAACTTTTACTTCTGCCATAATTCATCACCTATCCTTTGGATGTTAGTGTAACTTTGCAATTAACATAACCGCCTCTAACAACATCTTCTGTATATGATGTTATTTCCATTTCTTGTTCATCTAAAACAACATTGTTTCCATCATCAATGGTTACAACAAAAGAATCTTCGGTTTCTAGTGCTTGGTGTAATGAATTAGATTTAATTTTGTAATATTCAATTACTAAAGATAGTGATTTGCCTTTGTATAAATTCTTTTGCAATTCAACTGTGTTTGTAAATTCACTATCATATAACTTTTGTTTTACGAATGAATAATGATAATCGCCAACCATTTCAGCTTCAACAGGCTCATCATCTTCATAATAGTTAAAAGTTATTGTTGCGCCTGCAGCCTCAAGCAAATTAGGAGCTACAACAAGCATAAAGTTTTCATAAACAACTCCTAGCTCATTGCCACCCTTAATTCTTATTCCAAATTGAGTTGATGTTGTTCCGTTATCAACTAATGTATAATCAATATTTTTAATGCTTACAGGTGCATTAACCATAGCAGTTATTACATCCCTAACTATTGCTAGTGTGGATGCAAAATCATTTGTAGTATTATTTGGCAACGCTAACGCTAAAGTAAAATTTTCGTTTTTGATAACACTTCCACTTAACTTGGTATTATTACCGCCTGCCATTCCTAAAACGCCTGTAACAACGTATTTTTCACTTACAAAATCATTCCAATCTATTGTATCAGTTGAGCCAACAACGATATTTGTAGTTAAACCTGCATCTTCAAATTTACCCATTAGCAAGTTTGCTAATTCTGTATATTTATCTCTTTGTCCCTCTAACTTGTTATCACTCATTGCTTTCCACCTCCGAGTTAAGTTTAATTGCATCACTATCATAATGAGTAAATATCCATTCTCTAATTGCTGCATTTACCCAATGATAGTGTTTATTTTCGTAACTTTTATATGTATATCCATCTTCGGTTTTAATCTTTCTTGTAATAACTCTTGCTTCATTTAAAATTGATGCGTAAGTGTTTGAAGCTGTACCGCTTATGGATGTATCATCATTTCCAATAATAATTATCCATTCCTTTTCACTGCCCTGTGGAGCTTGAATGGATGCATGTAAATTTCCTGTATCATAAGGACATTTCGCTTTTAGATAATTCATTAGAGAAAGTGCCATTTCATAAGTCATAACTTATTACTCTAAAAAGATATATGATGTCCCATTAAAGAACTCATAATCTGCTCTTTTTCTAAATTGTTCAGGTTTATCGAATGTTTCTTTAACTGCAACTACAATGTAAACCTCATTTAAAACCTTAATTTTATCCTTATCTAAAACTTTACTATGTCCATTTACTTTTAATGTAAGTTTATTGCTTGGTAAATTTAAGCCCAAAGAAGCAGATACTCTTTGAACTTCCTTTTCACCTGCAATCTCACATTTAAAAGTTTTGTTTTGTGTAATGTTATAAGCATTAACTAAATCTTGTTTGCTTTTATGAATCGTATTTAGAGCCATTTTAAACACCTCTAAAAATAATTCTATTTGTTGCTAAAGCATCTATAACGTGTTCGCTAAATCTAGGTAAATCTTTATTTGCACACGCAACAGGATCACCTATTTCGAAACGATATAATGTATGTTCATAGAATGCCTTAATAAAACCTTTTTTCATTTCAGCAAGAATCTCATTACTTTCAGCTTCATCACTTAACACATCAACTAAAAAGTTTTTAGTCCAATAAATGCCTCTATTTGGCTTTATAACCTCATTTACAAGTTCATCGAAACAATCTTGCATAAAATTATTAGCTGCCTTTGTAGAGTCTGTTAAATCGCCTATTTCTAGTCTTTTTGTTAAATCATATCCGCTTCTTTCATGGAACTCTTCTGTTGTTAAATAGTTTTGGAAAGTATATTCCATTTTAATACCTCCTTTTAATCTAAAAAAAATAGGGGTAGCCTATAAAAGACTACCCACTATTAAATTAGTTTTTATAATGAACTAGGCTGCTAAAATACCGAATGCTTCTGGGTTAGTTACATCATAAGAGTAAGCAACTCTAGCTTTAACGAATGCACCGCCAACAACATTTGCATCGCCATTACCATCAACGAAAATAGGCTCTGCTCTAAATGCTACAGGGTCAGTAGCATATTCTGGATGTCCTACAACACCCCAAATAGCCTTTGATGCTGCACTTTGACCTGTGCCAATTGTTACATTACCTGTAACTAGGTTTGTAACCTTTACATTGAAGCCTGCAATTTGAGCGATAAAGCCTTTCTTTACTAATTCTTGAGCCATATCGCCTTGTCTAATTGTCTTATTAGATCCCATAATCTTTGATAAGCCTGTACCATTAACAACGATGTATCTATCTTCCATAGGAACACCCTTATCAGTTAAAGCACCAGCTAAAGCTAATAATGTATCATATACATCATCAGTACCATTAGATTTGATTGTGCCTGTCTTTTGGTATCTTGTATCAGTTGAGCCATAAGCGTTTCCTGCTTTGTCTAAACCCTGTGCAGCCTTTAATAAAGTTCCAATTGCATAAGTGTTCATATCTTTTGCAACACCATAAGCTACCTTATCTAAAGCATCTGCTTTTTCATCATAAGAAGCTGCAGCCATATTGAAGCCATCTAAATATAATGAAACGAATCTATCTTTATCGATGTTTACATTGATATAAGCATTTCCATCATAAGAAACACTATTTGATCCAATAGATGTTTTATTATAATCTCCTAAAGTTACTTCATCAGTAACAGGTACCATAACGGCTGCTGCTCTTGCATCACCTACATATTTCTTTGCAAATAAACCATTTGCTACTAATTGTGAACGTAATTTCTTTGCTACGATTTGTCCGTATTCTGTTTGTGGAACGAATGTCATTTTTGTTTACCTCTTTCTTTTCTTTCTTTTAAATATTTTTTTAATTAAATAAGTCAGGATGTTCCTTTTTGTATTGCTTGAAAAACTCGCTTTCTTGCCCTCCAATCCCACCATCTAAAGTAGGATTGAACTTGTTTTCAACTTTTACATTTTCGAACATGTCCTTATACTTTTCCTTTAAACCTTTAACTGTTTCATCTAAACCTGTAAAAGTCTTTTTTTCTTCATCATAGCTAGCTTTAGAGAAGTCAATTTGACTCTTGATTAAATCAGGATGCTTACATCCTATAGATTTTAGATATTCAGTGATTTTGGTTTCTTCCTTTAAAGCCTCTGCATCAGCCTTATATTTCTTTAAATCTTCATAATCCTTATAACTGTCTACTTTCGCAGTTAATTCGGTGTTAGATTGCTTTAAGGCTTCGTTTTCAGCTTTAACTTTTGCAAAATCATCATCAACGTTGGCTTTAGCTTGGTTAATGTCTTTGCCATTTTCATCCATGATGTAATTAACAATTTCATCAATCTTTTCAGCTTCTAAACCTGCATCTTGTAATTTTGCTCTTAAATTTTGTCTTTTCATAAATTCCTTTCTTACGCATTTCTTACGAGTTGCCACTCAAAATTTTGGGTTTTGAAAAGTTTGATTTTCTTTTACGCCTAAATCATTAAAGGCAATATAAAAAGGGCTATAAAAGCCCTAATTAACTATTTATCATTGTTTTTCTCATCCTCGTTAGCGGATATATTAACCATTGCTACACTAACAAAGATTGATAAAAGGATAATAAGAAGTATGTTCATTGCTTATTACCTCTTAAAATACACCCTCAACAAAATCATCACTTATGTCTATAATAAGTTTCTTTTGTTTTATGGCTTCTTTTAAAACTTCAACCTTTTTAGATTTGTTATCATTTTCAAACCAATATGGGGGAAAAGGTTGAAATTCATCCTTAAATAAATTCAAGTATTCATTTTCTAATTTATCTAGTTCATTCATACTTTCTTATCCTCCAAATAATCTGCAACATACTTAAATCTTTCTTCAAGTTTGTTGAATAATTTAGGTTGATTCTCTTTTAAAAAGTCCAATTGTTTAGTTGAATTAGACATTTTTAATTCACAAAAGTTTGCGAATATTTCAGTATTTTGTCTTACTACTTTACCTGCAGTAGTTATAGAAACTATAGATTGTTGCAAATAATACATTTGTCCGTGCCTGCCTGTTAAAACATTTGCATTTTTTGCAGCTCCATCAGTAATTGCATCATAAATATCACTTAAGCAAGACCATTCGGTATATTCGACATCATCTTTGATTTTAGCGTTAAACATTTTAGAAACTTCTTTATTCAAATTATCTTTAATATCGTTTTCCATGATTTCTCTTGGTAATCGACTATAAAGGCTTGCTTTTTTACGAATATCATCTAAAACTTTTGCCTCTGCTTTCTTAATATTCAACGAGTCAAATACTCTTTTCCTTTGACTCTCAAGAATATCAGCTAATTTTTTTGGAATTTCGTTATTCATTTCCTTTTTAGCTTCTAATCTTATATCTTGAATGTCATCACTAACCCATCTAAATTGGTGCTTTTCAGTTGCGTATTTTTGGTCTTTAGCAACTAAATGATCTAGTGAATGTCCGTATTCATGATAAGCAGCTCTTACATCTTTAGTAGAACGTAAATAAATTTTGTTATCGAATCCAGGTGCATATCTAGGGTCGCCCTTTTCGATTTTTACGCTTTCGAGCTTATTAGAATTAGCTAAAATCTTATATACATTTTCATCTTTAACATTGGCTTGACTAACAAAGTCATTTAATATCTTTGTATCGCCATTAAAATGCTTTGAAAATACTTCTGTCAATTCTTCATTACTTAGTTTTGGTGTTTCGATAATCTTTTCAACACTTGTAGGATTGTTTCTTGGTGTTGCATTTCCTCTTTCTTCTTGAGTGATTCTTAACCTCCAAGTATATTGTGTTAAGCCATGCCTATTGCAATAATCTTTATAATAGTCTTGCATAACTTGTGAATAATCACTTGCTTTAAATACTTGCATTTCTTTTGTAAATGGGTTTTTACGCTCTATAAGGCTATTTCTACCATTGATTGATTCAATCATCTTTGTTTGTCTAATCTTGTTTTCTAAAGAGCGTTGAATTGTTGTTTCGTTTCTCTTTTTCTCAACCTCAATTAGATTGTATTTAGGCGGTTTAATGCCTTTGTAATACTTAATAAGCCTATGTTGGCAGTTATAAGATAAAAAGCCATTTTCAACAGCTTGCTTTAAACTATAAACTTTTTGTCCATCTAGTTCTTCAATAACTGTTTGAATCGGCTTCCCTTTATATTGGTGCATTCCTCTTGATTCAATGTCTAAATCAACTTTGAATATTTTTCCTTGCCACCAACTACAACGCTCACTTGCGTTTGGATGTGCGGTTGCTACAACATATTTGGCATTTTTGTTTTTTAAGTCATCAGTGATTAAATCATATCTAACTTTAATCTCTGCCATAGCTCTTAAGTTTTTCTTATTTCCTTTTCTATCAGTAAAGGATGCAGGATCTAAAGCGTACTCTTCTTGAAATTGGCTTATTTGTTCTCTTAACTTTTTACCATAGTCAACATAACGACCAACTCCACCCTCTTGGGGGTTTGTCATTAAATCTCTTATGTTTGCTATTCCCTCATTAGCAAGATATAAATCTTTGTTTGATTGGCTTACTAATGTTATGCCACCATTTCTTAAAGTCTTAATAGGCGTTCCCTCTTTATTAAGAAGTTTATAATTGTCTAAACATTCTTTTAAAATGCTTGATTTGTTCGCATTAGCGATTTTATTTAAGCCAAGTAGATAATTATTCATCCAACTAACTAAAAGCAGGTTTAAGCCTTTAATTTGTTCTTCTATGAACTCTTTATCTTTTGTTTGGTCTTTTAGCTTCTTTTCGGTTTCACTTATTAAAGAATTTGCTTCGTTTAATATAATTGCTTGGGATAGGTTTGAAGCTACGCCCTGTTGAATGATAAGTTTAAGTCTTGTAGTTGTATCTTCTACAAGCATTATTAAAGTTTTTTGTTTATCTTCCATAGGTATCACCTACCTAGAAAATGGCATTTGCTTCTGCAAGCCCTCTTTCTTCTTGGATTGCTTTCAATTCTTCTTCTATTTCTTGTTCAGTGTAATCAGGATTGCTTCGCTTAATAGCTTCCTTTCTTGAAATAGTGCCATTTTGTAATTGCATACCAATAAGTGTTTGATTCTTTGTTGGATTTATAATTGATGCAATGTTCCATTTAATTGCAAATTTAACGATATTTCCATCTTTGTCTTTTGGCTCTAAACCACTATAAGCAACTATATCATTAAGCATTTGATTTATTTTATATTCATTTATGCTTCTTAACTTGCTTACTGTATCCGCTGTTATATCTGTCATTGCATTTATTTCATCATCAGTTCTTTGTCCTGATTGTAATAGTCTTGGATCAAAGTCTAAAATAGAAATTCCAAATACTGCACACAAATCACCAATTTCACCATTTAAAGAAGTTCGCCATGCTTCGCTTCTTATATCGAATTGGATTCCCTGTGGTGCTATTGCTTTGTCGCTTGCATTTGTGTTGTATTGAACAAAGAATGTTGAATCAAGCGGATTTACAAAAGCTCCTTTACTAGCCAAATTAGAAGCATTGCCACCGCCAAAGTTTAAGCCATGTGCAAAGTTAAATGAACTTGGAATTGTTGCTCTACCTCTACCTAAATTCTTATCCATTTCTTTGTAAGTGATAGAGTTTTCAATTTCCATTATCTTATCTTGAACATTTACAAACCTAGATTCAGGAATACTTGATGATGGGAATTTTGAATTATAAATTGAGTTCTTAATATCATAGCAGCCTAAACCTCTAAAAGGTAATTCAACAGGCTTATAGAACTTGTATTGCTTCAATGCTTCTGCAATGCTTGCTTCTAGCTTCTCAACAAGTCTATCCATTTCTTCTTTAGTAAACTTATACTTATTAGTTTTATCTAATTCATCATTTCGCCAACTATATAATTCGCAAGTATATTCTTGCATTGGCTTTCCATCTTTACTAAAGAATCTATGCTCGAAAATCATATAATTTTCATTTGCTTTAGCTTCTATCTTATCTGCTAAAATATAAACTTCTCTTATTTCTTCATCATCATAAATAAGTCTATGTCTAAAGCATTCAACATTTCTAATTTGAATTGCTTTGTCTGTTGCTTCGCCTTTAGGATATAAAACAAGTAAATCTCTACCTGTTCTTATCGCATTGTTATAAGCCTTATCTAACTTGATTGTTAAATACTCTTTTGAAAGTATTTCTTCAAGTTCTTGGCAGTTCTCATAGCCTATATAATCAACTTTGTTAATGATTTTATTTACTAATATCTCTAACATTCTTGGAGCTATACCACTCATTAAATTTGAATAGTTGGCATTTGTAAAACCACTTGCAATGTTGTTAGCAAGATTATTATTCATGATGGCTAACAAATCTTGTCCGCTAAACATTCTTAAATAATCATAGCTCCTATATACTGATACCTTTTGAGGTTGCTTAAGCCAAACTCTCAAAGGCTCTGGTAAAAACTCGTTAGGTTTGTAATCATTCAAAGCCATTAGTAAACACCTCCATAATAAATTTGATATGTTCCATATTTAAACGCATCAATGCAATGGTCGTTGCCATCTTCTGGAACATTTCCTTTTTTCTTATCCCAAACTTGATTTTCAATTTCAACAATAAACATGTCTGTATCGCCTACTTTCTCAAATGTTGTTGGGTCGATATTGCCACAATTTAGAATCGTAACAAAATCTTCTTTTTCTATTATGCCTATAGCTCTTAAAGTATCATTCATTCTGTCTTTCTTTTCTACAGGCAAGCAGTTATAATGTGTTCTTAAGTTGATTTCTTTCGCAGTTGCATTTGTTACCGCTGCACTATCACAACATATCTTTACGCTATTTGGATCAAGTAAACCAACTTTAGACAAAATAAAATCAAGCCACCTCTCAATTGTTGCAGCTTGATTACTTGGAGCATTTGATAGCTCATTATTTTTGCTACAATCGTAATACATTGACGGAAGCATTACAACTCTTCCCATTGTAGTTACTAGCATTGTAACTAATGCTGTAGCATCTTTTTCTATACCACTATCTAAACCACAAAAGATATAGCCAACCTGTTCATAAGGTTTTAAAACCATATCTCTAAAGGTTTGAGGCGTAAGCATTTCTAAAGGCATATTGATAACTTGTTTATTCCTATCGAAACGCTTGAAAACTAATCCCTCTGCTCTACCTCTTAAACCCAAGATTTTATTCTTGTATTGTTTAGAGCCTGCAGGAACGCTGTTTCTTATTTGTTCTTTCTTTTCCTCACTTAAGGCTGCGTTATCATCCATTGTGAAATACCAATGCACGCTTCCTTTACGTTCAGGAACACTTACGATTTGATTCATAAGTTCTTCTGGATAATCGCCCTTAAACTCTTCTAAAGGTCTTGAGCGGTTTATAAATTCTTTGTAAATCTCTAAATCTGGGTTATCAGGGTTTAATGTAAGCATCCAATAATCTCTTCTCATAGATAATTCTCTTAAGAACTCTATATTGGCAATGTTTGCTTCATCTACTCCAACAACTCCGTATTGGCTTCCTAGTATGTCTTTCCATTTAGATTCATCACCATAACCTGCAACTCTTAATATTTTATCTTGATCTGGTGTTTTACCATAAATCAAAATATGAGCTTTGTTGAATATGCCATGTCCATTAGGAAAATAATCTACTTTAAAGCCATATGTTTGTGCTATGTCTAAAATGCCATTGTCTTTTGATATGATGTTATCTTCAACCTTGCCAAGATTAGCACCACATAGCAAATGTAATTTCTTTGGGCTTAAGGCTGCAAGTAAAATTAGTTTCAAACCTAATCCAACTGTTGTTTTACCTGCACTTGTTTGTCCCTCTAGGATTTCTTCATCTATCCCATTCGTAAAAGGGTTGAGCCTTAAAAATTTTTTGAACTTATGCCCTAGCTTAAGCATCTATATCATCACCTAATATTTTTGATGCTACATCATCAGCAGTAACAACCTTAACATTGGCTTCTGCTTTTGCATCTACTTGAGCTTTGATTGTTTGACTATTTAAACCTGTAATAGATGCAATGTTCTTTATCGCATCATTGATGGCTCTATGGTCGTAAATCTTATTTCCTGTTTTAACAACCTCACCGAATTTGTCAACTACAACTTCATCTCTTCCCTCTGTTGCTTTATTAACAACCCACATGGCTTTTTCGATTAAGAATCCAGGTGTTATGTTGTATCTTTTGGCTTGTTCTTCTTGAAGCTCCTTAATGCGCGCCTGCACGCTAACGTTTGCAAACAAGCGAGCTGCCGCTGATCTAGCCGAATCTTTCTTTGTATCAGGGTATGCTCTGGAGTAGGCTAAAGTTTGATTTAGGCATGAAACATACTCTTGACAAAAGGCTTCTTGCCTAGCTGTTAATTTCTTCTTTTTTTCTAATTCTTCTAAATCTAATTCATATTCCATATATCAGCTTCGCCTCTCTTTCTTCTTTTATTACTTTAGTTTAATATTATTACTTGGTTTATATATATATTATTTAAATATAATTATTATTTAAATATAATTATTATTTAATATATTATTTATTATTTATTATTTTAAATATATTTAATAATTATACTTTATAGACAAAATAAAAAGGCTATTTAAGTAAAGGGTGCAGTGAAAAATTTACTTTGGGGGAAAAAGCCAACTTTACTTTTATAAATAGCCTATTGGGAAAAAATAATTTGGAAAACTTGATGTATAAATATCTAATAAATACTAATGGAAAGTTATATTGTTTTTGAAATACGCTTAAGTTTGTGTTTTTTATTTAAAGTTTCTATGGGAGTTATTTAAATTTGTACTTATTACATATTTTTACACTAACATTATAACACATTATAATTGGGTCAATTTGGGTCAAAATAAAAAAGAGTCTTGATTTAGACTCTTTCATAGATAGCAACATAACTATCTTTACCATAGAAAATTAAATTCTTTTCATCTTTGGTTATTTGATAAATTTTTGTTCCATAAGAATCAACAATGAACATATTATCATATCTTTGATAAGTTCCTGTTTTCTTAAATTTATCCTCACTTGCGCTTCTTTCGTAATAGTTGTTATCATCACCAAACATAATGTAGTTACCATATTCATTTTTAAAAGTATAACTTGAGGTAACTTTTTCTTCTTCCTGTAAAGGTGAATTTTCTTTTAAAGTATATGTTTCTTTCTTGTTATTTGTACATCCTGTTAGTAATACAGTAATAATACTAAATAATATTATTATATATATTATATATTTTACTTTAAATTTATAATTATACATAGTTTTTAGCTCCTTTTAGTTTGTTTCTTTTCTAACTAGATAAATTATACTATATTTTCAAGAAAAAGAAAAATAGGCTCTTTTAAGCCTATTTCAATTTTAACTTCAATTATAAACTATACATTAGAATTTGCGCTAGGTCATCAACTGCTCTTTTAACTAATAGATAAACTTCACTATAACATAAATCTCTTGCTATGTCGCAGTATTTCTCACCTAATAAGAAATGTCTTGATACAACAGTTAGAGCTGTAGGATTAGGAACAAGATCAATAAATGATTCAATTGTTTTTCTTTCCTCTTCCATTTGTTCTTTAAATCTTTCATATTCAATGATTCGCTTCTGTTGTTTTATAAGTTCATTTTCAATATCAAGTAGTTTTTGTTCTTGGGTGTTAGGTCTATAACCTGTATTAAAGGATGCTTCCTCACCATAGTTAGGTGATTTAACTGTTGCAGCCCTTTTCATGTCTAATAGAGCTTGTCCCTCTTCACATTCTTTCCATAGAGCATACTTTTTATTTGTGTTTCTTTCAATTAAATTAAATAATCTTTTAATAGTTTGTTTATAAAATGCTTTATTCTTTTTTAAATCTATTTCTTTAGTATTACTATTATTATACTCTTTATATAAATTTATATTTAATTTAATATATATATATTTTACTATAGCGTTAGTTACATCTGGATGCTCTTTAGCTATAGCTTCCATTTTTAAACTTCTTGCACTTCTTTTTTCTTCCATTTCTTCTTTCCTCTATTTTTTATTTTTCAGTTTTAATGTGTAAATAAAATAGTAAATCTAATAGTATTGCAAGTGGAATACATAGAGCTGTAACCACCCAATTGTCATTTGTATAAATTTGATAAATCAAAATTGCAAATAGCAATATATGAAGCGAAATAAGGGATAAAATAAGCATGGCATCGATTAAAAATCTATTTTTCATTTTTTGCCTCTACTTTAATCTGCCAATAGTTTTCTATTTCATCAACAACAGTGCCTTTGCTATTGATACCTGTTTTAAGTAGTAAATGGTGCCAACGTTTGATATGTTGTCTTAATTCAGCATTTTCCTTTTCTTGCTCTTGAGCCTTTAATAAGGCTTGTTCGATAGTGTTTAGTGTGTCATCATAAATTACACCTAAATTGCTTCTTAATTCTTCTAAACACTCCATTGCTTCACTAGGCTTTGCTTCCTTTATTGCTTTTAATTCAAGTAAGGCTGATTTTAGAATAGCAATTTCTTTATTGCCTATTGGCACTTCTAAAGCTAAACAATCTAACGCTTCAAATACTTTATCCATTATTTAGTCCTCCATTTAGGTAACATCTCAAGCAAGAATGCTTTAAAATCTTCTTCGCTTAAAACATATGCATCACTTACATCAGTATCTTTGTATTTGCCATACAAGAATTTAAGTATTTCATCATCGTTTTTTTTAGTAAAACTTTCATTCATTGTTTCAAATGCTATTTTCATTTGAGCTTTAAGTATCACGCCATCATCTTTACTTGAATCTATTTCTTGAGGTTTAAATCCTAGATGATACTTTTTCATTATATCTTTCATTATTCCTCCACCTCCCATTTAACAAAGAAATACAACTTACATTTGCCACCTTTTGTGATTTCAAAATGCACCTCATTTTCAGTATAAGGAATTACAACAACATCTTCTAGTTTTACAATGTATTGTTTTAAAGTCCCTTTATCTTTATTACCTGTGTATACAATATACTGATAATTGTCATCATCATACTCAATGTCTAGTTCATCAAGTCCATTTTCATATTGTTCTACTACTTCATTTTTCTTTTCAAGTTCTTTTGCAATAAATGGAGAGGCAGCTATAAGAGCTAGCCCTATAACTGATAATATTACCAATATTACCAATGGCATAAAAGCTATTATTAAATCTTTCTTTTTCATTATTTTTCATCCTCCAATTTATTTTTAAGAATAATTGATTGAAATATACCTGCAATGTCTAATAAAAGCGCAATGATAACACAAAATCCACAGAATATATAATCGCCATTGATTTTAATTTCATAAATGAAAATACCAATTAGTAGGATGTTTATTACTATAATTGATATAGTAAGTAATACATTAAGAATTTTTGTTCCCATCTTCCTCACTCTTACCCTTTATTTCAACTTTTACACCAAGTCCCATTTCAACTATGCTTTTAGCCATATCATCATAATCTTTGATTATTTCTTCTAATGCTTCTGGGCTTTCGATTTCATACTTTTCCATTAAATCCTCTAGTTTGCCTAGTTTGTGTATTGCTTCATCAACCCATAAAGCATACTCTTTAGCACTTTTGTCTTTTCCGGCATAAGTATATTTGCCTTTCCATATTTCTTCAGTATATCTTTTCATATCAACACCAACTCCCCTTTATCATTCATTTTGGCTACATAGATTAAGCCTTTGTCAGTTCTAATATATGCTTGTAATTTTATAGGTATAAAATGCCTTATTTCTTCTAAATAATATTCTTTAGCAACATCCAATTGATATTTATCATAAAAATCATTTACATCTACATCTCCACCCCTATCGAGATAAAACAAATCACATAACTCCTCTATGGTGTCGGCTTCTGCGAGAACTTTTGCTCCTGCAAAATCTAAAAAGCTCGCTTCAACGTTGTTTGGGTAAATTTTGACTCCGTTTGGTATCAATTCTGCTTCAACTTTTATGTATTTTTTCATAGTTTCCTCCACTTCAACCACTCTATTAAACAACATATCAAATATATTATTCCAGATAATATCAAAGCAAATGCACCTAATCCAATAAACAATAGTATTGCAAGTGCTTCATCTTCATTGTCAGCATGCATCATATTTGCTCCTTAATCTCTAACACGTATTTATCAAACCATTCCTTTTGTGCTTTGGTTAATTTCTCTTGGGCTTGTTGTTTAGACCAATAATTGAAAAATCTTAAAGCATTTTTCTTGAACTCTTTTAGTTCTTTTAGCTCTTCTTTTTGAGTTTTAATTTTATTTCTTGCTTTGTTTATTTGAGTATTAGGGTTTTTAAAATCCCAATCCACAAAGCCATAAGCCTGTAAGAATTTAATTTTGCGATATTTTACAGGGCAGCTAAAATCTAATTCATTTAGTTTTAACCATTCCTTTAATTCTTGTTCACTCTTCTGCAACATTATTTGATGAGTCATGTCATCTTTCATTTTGGAATAAGGGTTGTAGCCTTTAGTCTCGATTATTTCGCATCTTAAATAGCATTCTTCATCACTATAATAAACAATAAAATCAGGTGTGTAATAATTCCCTTTTGTAATTTGAATTGGCTTTTTTGGATGATATGTAAAATTTATTACATCCCTATCTTTCATTAGTTTTTTGTAATACTCAACTTCTAAATCACTATCGAATAATATATTGTTATAATATACTTTTCCCATTATTGTTTTACCTCTCTCATACATCTTAAGTATTCGCCTAAAATGTTTTTAATAAGTTGTTTTAATTCTTCTGGTGTGTAGTCCCCATAAAAATCATCACCATTAAAATGAATCTCTTTACAAGATGTAACGTAAATTGAATTTTCGCTAACTTCTTCTAATTCAGTTAATTTAAAGCCTAGTTTACTTTCAATTTCTCTATACTTGTTATTTTGTTGCTTTAAATCTTCAAGCTCATCATCTACAAGCTGTAAGTTAGTTTTTGCTGCAGCCAAATCATAAACTTGTTCTTCACTTTGTGGGTCATTAGGAACTAAATCATCAATGTAATTACTAATATTTTGTAGATATAAATTTTTAAATTCCATTATTTATAGCACCTCATCTTCTTTAAATTTATTTTCTTAACACCCATATTTTTAAGATGTTGTAAATAAGTAATTGAATAACCATGCTTAATACATTCTTTCGAATAAAAGTAACTTATATGTTCTGTATTGATTCTTATAGTTATTGTCCATAAGTGCCATTTATCATAAGCGCTAGGCATGTAACAATCTACTGTTATTTTGGCTATTCCAAACACATTTATTTTGTGTTCCTCAATAGTTCTTTCAATTAACGTTTCAGCTAGTAAAGGCTCTTCGCCTGTGTAAATAGTTTCCATTTTTATTCCTCCATTTCTCCCTTTTCATAAAAATAATTATATAAATCCATAAAGGTAAATTCATAATCAGCAAAATTATCATAAGTATGTTTTTCAAATACTCTTCCAGCTTTGCCGAATTTGTGAAGTTGCAATTTATAAAAGAAATAATATTCTCTTCTATCATGCCACCACTCACTAAATGAAAATTGTTTTGTATCTATAGGATTTATAATTTCATTTGCAGTTTTAACGAATTTGATCCATTCTTGCTTTTCTTCTTCTGTAAGATTTAGATATTTACCCATATCGGCTGCTGTGCCATCCTCGTTAAACCACCATATTGAACAAGCAGGAGCGCATTGTTTTTCTTTGAATAAATCTTTTACTCTTGGAAATTCTACGATGAAATCACCAAATATATGAATGAATAAACTATATTCATCAGAGCTGTTGTTATATTTATGTTTTAAGCTAAATATAGAAACCTCATTATTTTGAAAATGATAAGTAAAACCACTATATAATTCTTTAAAATAAGCAAGTTGTTCTTCTGGTGTAACAGTTGATTCATACCAATCATTTGAAAAGTAACTTGAAATTAAAATGTTATAAAATTTCTTATTGCAGTAATCAGGTTTAAAATTCTTTTCAATATATTCCCTGTATTGCTCGTTATTATATGTTTTCGGCTTAATTTTAGCCTTTTCCAATACTTCCTGATAAGTAAACAAGTTCCATTCCATACTTCCTCCTTAATCAAAGATTTTTAAAATCTTCTAAAATATATTTTTTACCTTTAGGCATTTCCAACTTAATAATGCAGCTTGGAAATGGTGCAGAGTTTTTGCTTTCATTAAAATGCAATCTGCCTTTTATAAAATAAATTCCCATATCAACATTTTCAGTTAGCATCTTTTGAAAGTATTTTGTATCAGTTCTTGATGGTATTAAAAATACTATGTTGTTTTCTTTATGATTCTTGATATGATTCAAAGCGTAATCAACCCAACTTTTTATATCGCTATAGGGTGGATTTATAAAAAGATTTACCCCCCCTAAATCAGTTTTTAAGTTGTCAATTTCACTTTTATAAGGGCAGGGGTCTATATAACCCTTATTCATAAAATAATTGTAAATTTCTTTTGGTGTTTGCCAATCATCTGTATTATGCAAGAAACACCCTTTTAAATCAGCCATATTTAACCTCGCTATAAAAAGTTAAATATAGTTTGAACGCCATTTTCTTTGGCTTTTTGTTCACTTTCATCTACACCTGCTAAAAAGTTAATTGCTTTGTTATAAAAATCTTTTTCAATTTCAAAGCCATAAGATGGTCTTTTTAACTCTCTAGCTGCATAAAGTGAACTACCACTCCCAGCACATGGATCAATTACAACATCACCCTCATCAGTAAAAATTTCAATAAGTTTCTTTAAAATTGAAATGGGCTTTTGTGTGGGGTGTACCTGTGTATGTGTTGTATCTCTTTCCCAAGTCATCCAATTAAAAATCATTTTTCCTTTATTTCTAAACTTTGGCAGTTTATCTCTATAAAGAACTACAGCATATTCTGTAGCTCCTACAATTTTCATATTTGCTTTTAATACTTGAGCAGAATAATTTTTAATAAATACTAGCGGATAACTTTTAAGTAATCCGTGTTTCTTGCCCTCTTCAATTACCATTTGCATTTGTTCAAAGGCACAAAATACAATCATTGCAGGTGCTTTATTAGGCTCTTTGGGCTCTTTTTTTAAGTATCTAGTGCAGAAGTCAAAAAAGTTGCCTATTCTAAAATTTTCATCAGTTTTGAAAAATAACTTACCTGCTTTATCGCTTTCGCCATTAGAGTTGTCCCCCCCCTCATACCATGATGGGTTTGAGGCATAGGCATTATTTCCTAGATTATAGGGTATATCTGCTATAATCAATTGTGCATGTGGTATGTTATACCTTTTAGCATTTTCAAAATGATCATTATATAATTCACATGGTAATTTATGAGTAAAAGTTTGTCCGTTAAACTCTTTACTTACATAAACATCATTTATTTCTTTTACATCCATATTATTTTCCTCCTTACATTTGGAGCAGCTAGGATGCTCAAATGCCCTGTATTTAAGTCCGTTTACCAATAATATTTTTAAATGCTCGTTTTTTTGTCCTAGCTCGACATATTATTTAAATTACCTAGCATATTTAAATTCTTAAATTAGATTTTTTCGACACCACCAAATGATGCAGTAGGGTCATTTTCTTTTCTAAAGTCTTTGATGATACGCTCTCTATATTCTTCATAAGTTTCATTAGGTCTTTGTTTAAAATCTTCATTTAAATAGTCATCACCAAGTGTAGTGAAATTTTGATTACAACTTGAACTTTCAACCTTTGGAGCTTTATCTTGGCATTTAGAAAGCCAACGAGTTATAAAAGATTTAACACCATTTTTAGTTTTACGATTTTGTGGGTTAGATTCTAACCAACCAACCATATTTTTAAATTGTTGCAGAATATCAACTGCAGGATATAATTCCTTATAATGGTCTATATCATCCTTAAAAATTGGATGTTGATAGTTGCCAATACATGGAAGAATAATGAGTGGTGTAGGCTTCTCTCGAGAAACCTCACCGCTAGATTTAGATATATCTTTAGATATAGATAAATCATTATTATTTAATTCTTTAGAATTATCATTTAACATATTACATTTAACATTTAACATATTACACTGCTCGATATTGTTATCGATTTCGTTAACGATTTCGTGTTCGATTTCGTTGCTACTTTGTTTCGATTTTGCTTCACGTTCGATACGTTTTCGTTCGTTAATATCATCAATACGCTTTCTTTTATCTTTGTATTTAGCTAAATCTTTCTTTAATATGTCTTTAGTTAATTTACATAAAACCTTAACCGCTGTGTTATTAGGATATTCAATTTCTTTGTCTAACCATTTATCGTTGCAATAATCAAACATCCAACGAGTCCACATTCCAACTTCTTCATCTGTAAGTTCATCAATATATTGTTTCCAATTTGTATAAACTACAAATGATTTCTTATCCTCCATAATCAATACCTCCGTATTGTTTACAAATGCCAATCTTAATGTTTTGATATTCAAATTTTGCTTTCATAAGAATTACTTTTCTATCTATCAAATCCGCTTCGGTTGATAAATGAATCAAAAGCATTTCCTCTACATTGGATAAATCAACTGCTTTACTTAAAAAATGTTTTAAACCTCTAAAGCCTAAATGCGTGTTTATTTGTCGCATGTGCTTATAATCTTTTGGAGCTTTGCTCATTAGTTCATCATCATAGTTGCATTCAACCATAATATGAGTAAACTTGAATTGTTTTAAATCATATTTGCAGATACTAAAATCAGTTACATATAATAAGCATTGAGTTTCTGTTTTTACAATTAAAGCACTATTTTTGCATTCGCCATGATAGATAGGGAACACAAACAAGCGATATTTTATTGTTTTTGGCTTATTTAAGATTATTTCTTTAAATTCTTGAGTAAGTCTACCCTCTATCACTTGAACGCCCCTTTTAAGCAAGTTTTCTAAATTTGCCGAATGGTCTTTGTGTTCATGTGATATGAAACAAAATTCTAAATTATTTAGATTTACATTTGAAATAATTTTTCTAATATTAACACCTGCATCTAGGAGGTAAGTTAATCCCTCCTGATGCACAATGTATGAGTTACCACTTGAGCCACTACCCAAGCATTCAATCTTCATTTTAGAAATCTACCTTATTTTTATCTGGCTCAATTCCTAACCGAGCATTGATTACATCTTGTTGAGTAGGTTTATGATTTTGGATTGGTTTTTCTTCTTCAACTACTTTTGGAGTAATTGATCCTGTTTCTTCGATTTGAGCTTCTAAAACTTGGCTTTCATCATATTTAGTTTCTTCTGTTGTTGGAGTTTGGCTATCTACATAATTATCATTTTCTACTACATTATTGATAACAAGTGATTCATCAGTTGATTGGTTGAATAAGTTTTTAACTAAATGTCTTGTAACAGTTCTTTGGCAAGCCTCTGTTTCAAACTCACTTTGTAGCTTGTTATTTGATTTGTTGCTTGACATATTCCAAGATTTTCTAATTCTTTCGATAGTCATTAAATCATAACGCTTTGAGCCATCAGGCATTACTGCAACTGCATAAGCTCCAACAATTGGATTATGCCAATTTTCAAATTTTGTTTTATGTTCTACTTGTAAGAAGTTTGTTTCTTCTTCATAAGAAATGTTTACTTCATCACCCTGATAAATTATATAGGCTTGAATTTCTTTAACTAATCCAGATAGTTTAGCAACTGCTCTATCGCCATGATATGAACGCATCAAGCCAACTTTACCACCATAGTTAATGAAATAGCATTGCTTCTTTTGTGGGCTTAAACCCTGTACACACATATTAAGTAAAGCATTAGCTAAAGCATCCTTATCAGTGCCAAGTAAGTTACTTGCTTTTAATTCTAAATAAGCAAATTTTAAAGCATTTTCAGGTGAGTAGTTCTTTGGAAGAACTAACTCTCTTGATTCAGTTAATTGATTAACTCTTGTTAATACACCATCAGTAACATTTCTTTCAGTGCTTACTACACCATTTTGTTTTTGAACTAAATTGTTTTCCATATTTTCCTCCTAGTATTTTAATTCAATTACATTTTTTTCTTTTTCAATTAAAGCAACTGTGTATTGCTTATCAATTTTAGTGATGACAATTCCATTCTTGTCATCTTGAACAAATCCTGTCTTTTCCAATTCCTCTGTTTCCAACTTACTTAATTTGTAAGTAGGACAGGTTAAATCTTCATCATAAATAACTTCCATTTTTTCCTCCTAAATAATTATGATTTTCTTTTGTTCTTTATCACCTACAACTGTGCAAATAAGTTGTTCAGTTGTTAAGTTTCTAATCTTTTCCATATCATCAAAGCCCTCTAATCTATCTGCTAGAATTGGTAGATCATTAGTTCCTAGAATTTCTCTAATCTTATGGATAAATTGGATGCCAACCTCTAACTTTTTAGATGTGTTTACATTTCCAAATTCGACTCCATCAACTGTTGCATAGCAAACCTCTTTTACACCATCGTTTGAAATGTTATCTTCTAACATTACAAAATCAATTCCTGTTAATTCTTTTGCTTTCTTATTGATTAAAGAAATCTTTGTTTGAATGAATGAGCTTACTAATTCAAGTAGGCTTTCAATATCATTTAATTTTGCTTGAGTATCTTTATATTTGGCTTCAAATTCAAGTTTTGAAGCATACTTTGATTGTTTCATATATTCAGCTTCAATTGCTTCCTTAATAGGCGTTAATTCAGTTTCTAAACGCTCTATCTCGGCTGCATTTGCTTGTGCTTGGTTAATGATTACCTCATCAATTTTATTTTGAATTTCAATTATGTTTGAATCATCTACTATAATTGCAGTAGCATTTAATGTATCAATCTTTGTTTGAATTTCATTAACCTTTGATAAATCGATAGGCTTTGATGATGCAGCCAATATCTCATTGTTAATGTTTTCAATTTCTTCATTTAAAGACTCTAGCTT